>DASXTS010000273.1:0-15394 GCA_036505275.1 Pseudonocardiaceae bacterium | reverse complement strand
CTGCTGGACCTGATCAAGGAGATCGACGACATCTTCTGGGAGACCAAGAAGGCGTCGTGACGTCGGCCCAGCCACCGGCCGGTCGCCAGCTCCGAGATGATCGAGCAGAGCGGCCGGCCGTGGTGTATCTGGCCCGGCACGCGGACACCGAGTGGTCGGCCGGCGGGCGGCACACCAGCCGCACGGACCTGCCGTTGACGGCCGAGGGAGAGCGACGCGCCGCCCGGCTAGGTGCGCTGCTGCGCGCCCTCCGTGGGCCGGACGCCCCGCCGCCCGTGCTGCTGACCAGCCCGCGGCGCCGTGCGATGCACACCGCCGAGCTGGCCGGCCTGCCGTCGCCGACGATTCTCGACGAGTTGGCCGAGTGGGACTACGGCGAGTACGAGGGGCTCACCACGCCACAGATCCGCGAGTCGGTGCCCGGCTGGACGGTGTGGACGCACCCCTGCCCCGGTGGTGAGACGGCTGGGCAGGTGTCCGCCCGGGCCGACCGGGTGCTCACCAGGGTCGCCGAGCTGCTGCCGTCCGGCGACGTCGTACTGGTCGGGCACGGTCACTTCAGCCGAGTGCTGGCGGCCCGCTGGATCGGGCTGCCGGCGACTTGCGGGGTGCACCTCGCGCTCGACCCAGGGTGCCTGACGGTGCTCGGCCACGAGCGCGGCGTGCCCCGCCTGGACCACGTGAACCTGCCGCCGCTGGGATGAGCGGCATCCGCCGTCCTACGTGGTCGGTTAGTCCGGCGGCAGCTCGGCCGGCGGGCGGTAGGCCCAGGCACGGGCCCGCCCGGTGAGCAACGCCGCACCGGTGGCGAGGCACGCGACGCCGATCGGCACGCCGTACTCCGGCCGGCCGGACGACCCGGCCGCATACCAGGCCACGCCGAGCAACAGCAGCTGGACGACCAGGGCTGGCGTCCGGGCCCAGCGGCGGCCGCGCAGCAAGGCAACACCGACGGCCAGCACCCCGCCGCCGAGCACGGCGAAGTAGCCGGCCTCACCGAGCACATCGGCTACCCGCTCCGCCCCGTTCAGCGCCCTGACCACCAGCGCGACCGCGAACAGCACGCCGAGCAGGCCCTGCAGGCACACCACGGCGGCCGCGGCGCGCACCGAGGTCGGCGGCGGTGTCACGGCCCGCAGCCTACGGGTGTGCACAAGTCGTGTGTGCACAAGTCGTGAGTGGCAAATGGTGCCGGAACACCAGTTGCCACTCACGAGGCAGCCGTAGGCTGCCATTCATGCGGGCGCTGCTCATCGTCAACCCACACGCCACCTCGACGACGCCGGCCGGTCGCGACGTGCTGGCGGCGGCGCTGGCCAGCGAGCTCAAGCTGGACGTGGCGGCCACCACGCATCGGGGGCACGCCGCGCAACTCGCCGAGCAGGCGACCAGGGACGGCTTGGACGTGGTGGTGGTGCACGGCGGCGACGGCACGGTAAACGAGGTGGTGAACGGCCTGCTGGCGGTGGACGGCGCGCTGCCGGTGCCGGCCATCGGCGTGGTGCCCAGCGGCTCGGCCAACGTGTTCGGCGCCGGCGTCGGCGTCCCGCGCGACCCGGTCGAGGCGACCAGGCACCTGCTGCGCGCGCTCCAGGGCGGCAGCCGCCGGACCATCGGACTCGGCCGCCTGCACGCCTGGCCCGCTGCCATGGCCGACCGGGTCGAGCCGGCGCTGCTCAGGTGGTTCACCTTCAACGCCGGTCTCGGGCTGGACGCGGTGGCGGTTCGGCTGGTGGAGCGGGCCCGCGCACAGGGCCGGCGAGCCACCACCGCGCGCTACGTGCTGGCCGCGGTGCGATCGTACTTCCGGCAGGACCGCGGCCACCCGGCCCTGACCCTCCAACTTCCCGGCGAGGAGCGGGTGCACGGCGTGCACCTGGCGATCGTCGCGAACAGCGATCCGTACACCTTCGCCGGTAACCGCCCGGTGCGGATGAACCCAGGCTGCAGCCAGGACGACGGCCTTGGACTATTCGCGCTGCGCAGCCTCGCGTTGCTGCCGGTGCTGCGGCACACCGCACAGATCCTGCGCCGCACCGGCGAGCCGCATGGCCGGCGGCTGGTTCGACGCCAGGATTTGCCGTGGGTCACGGTCATCAGCGAGGTACCGATCGGCCTGCAGGTCGATGGCGACTACCTCGGCGAGTACGTCCGGGTGGACTACGAGTCGGTGCCGTGCGCGCTGTCGGTCGTGGTCTGAGGCGGCCAAATCGGCTCGTCGTGACCTACTTGCAACCTTTGCGGCTGACGTGACACAACCGGCCAAACGCCCGGACTGAATCGATCTGACCTGGTATGATTACGCAAATGTGGGTAGGTCAGCCGGAGGGGTGAGTTCGATCACCGGACCGGCGCCTCCCTCTTGACATCAGGCATGTTCGTGAAAGCATTCACAAGCACTTCAGGAACGAAGCACGACCGTCACCGGCGCGCCAAGACCGGCGCGCAGATGCGAGGAGCACAAACCGATGGACTGGCGCCACCGCGCGGCCTGCCGAGACGAGGACCCGGAGCTGTTCTTCCCGGTGGGGAACAGCGGTCCCGCTCTGCTGCAGATCGCCGAGGCGAAGACCGTCTGCCGTCGATGCCCCGTTTCCTCCGAATGCCTGGCGTGGGCTCTCGAGTCCGGTCAGGACGCCGGGGTGTGGGGTGGCATGAGCGAGGACGAGCGGCGTGCCCTCAAGCGGCGCACCGCACGCACCCGGGCCCGTACCGGCGCCTAGACCCGCGCTACTTCGCAAACCAGATCGACCGCGAGAGCCCCGGCCCCTCAGCCGGGGCTCTCCGGTCTCCAGCCGTCTTCCCGCGTGTCCGCGTGCCCGTACACGTGTGTCCGCGCGTTCAGACTCGTGTGTCCGCGTTTTCGTACACGTGTGTCTGGTGTTTCGGCTCATCGCATGTGCCGCGATCGCCAATTCACGTGTCTGGACCGGCGGACTCACGTGTCTGGACCGGCGGACACACGTGTCTGGACCCGCGGACACGCGGTTAGCGGCGGCGTTGCAGCGGGATGCGCAGGACCGCCTCCGTGCCGATGGGGTCGGCGCGGCGCAGGGAGAGCGAGCCGCGCAGCTCGGAGTCGACCAGGGTGCGGACGATCTGCAGTCCCAGGCGGTCCGTGCGCTCCAGGGAGAACCCCGGCGGCAGCCCGCGGCCGTCGTCGGTGACCACCACGTCGAGATAGCGGGCCGAGCGATCCACCGAGATGACCACGGAACCCCGCTGGCCCGGTGCAAAGGCGTGCTCCAGCGCGTTCTGTACGAGCTCCGTCAGCACCATGACCAACGGGGTGGCCCGCTCGGCGGCCAGCACCCCGAAGGACCCGGCGCGGCGCACCACGACCGAGGTCTCGGTGATGGCCACCTCGGTGAGCATCGGGATCACCCGGTCCACCACCTGGTCGATGTCCACCCGCTCGTCCAGCGAGGTGGACAGCGTCTCGTGCACCAGCGCGATGGACGCCACCCGTCGCACCGCCTCCTCCAGAGCCTGCCGTGCCTCCGGCGCCGAGGTGCGGCGGGCCTGCAGCCGCAGCAGCGCGGCGACGGTCTGGAGGTTGTTCTTCACCCGATGGTGGATCTCGCGGATGGTGGCGTCCTTGGACAGCAGCGCCCGGTCCTTGCGGCGGATCTCGGTGACGTCGCGGACCAGCACCAGCGCGCCGGCCGGGTCACCGCGCGGGCGCAGCGGCAGCGCGCGGAAGAGCACGGTCGCGCCACGCGCCTCGGCCTCGATCCGCATGCTCGGCGTGCCGTCCACCGCCGCCCTGATGAGCTGCGAGATCTCCTTGGCGTCAAAGGGATCGGAGATCAGCTCGCGGGTCAGGGCGGCAAGCGGCGTGCCGACCAGGTCGGCCGCGTGCCCCATGCGGTGGTATGCCGACAGCGCATTGGGACTGGCGAAGACCACGATGCCCGCCGGGTCGACCCGGATCAGGCCGTCCCCGGCCCGCGGGCTGCTATGCACATCCAGCGCCGGCTCGGCGGCCGGAAAGGTGCCGTCGGCGATCATCTGGCACAGGTCGGCGGCGCTGCCGAGGTAGGCGATCTCCAGCGGGCTGGGCACCCTGGGCACGGCCAGGTTGGTCTCGCGGGACAGCACGGCGATCACCCTGCCGTCGAACCGCACCGGGATGCTCTCCCGGCGCACCGGCACACCGTGGTGCCAGCGCGGGTCCTCCTCGCGGCACACCCGACCGTCGACGATCGCGCGGCGTAGCTGCGGGTGATCGGCGGCGGCCACCTCGGTTCCGACCATATCCTCTGGGTGGCCGGTCGGCGCCGTGGTCGGCCGCACCTGCGCCACGCACACGAACCGCTCCATGGCGTCGCCGGGCGGAATCCACATGAGGAAGTCGGCGAAGCCGAGGTCGGACAGCAGCTGCCACTCCGCGACTACCAGCTGTAGTTGGTCGACGGCCGCACCGGACAGTCCGGTGTGCTCGGCGAGTAGCTCGCTCAGCGTCGCCATGCGGCGGCTCCGGGATCGGTCCTACCTGCGATTGGTCTTCTCCGAGGCCGCCACCGGCTCGGGCGCGGCGGCCGATTCGACCCCGGGCCCCGGCTCGACGACCGTGCCAGGCTCCTCGACGACCGCGATGAGGTCGCCCTCCTGCACCACGTCCCCCTCGCTCACGGCGATCTTGCTCACCGTGCCGCCGTCCTCGGTGATGGCCGGGATCTCCATCTTCATCGACTCGAGGATCGCCACCGCGTCGCCGGGGTCCACGTCGTCGCCGACCGATGCGACGATCTTCCAGACGTTGGCGACCATCTCGGCGCGGATCTCCTCGGCCATCGCGACCCTCCTCGCAGCCCGTCCACGGCGGAACGGCTTCGGCGTCATCCAACCACGCCCGACCGGTGGCCGCGGGAACGTGGGGCGGGCCGGTAGGCGGCGTATCCGGCCATGTCACACTTGCCAACAACCAAGCGCGAACGATCAGCCAGGAGATCACGCATGTCCAAGCGAGCCCGCAAGAAGCGCGACCGGAAGAAGAGCAAGGCCAACCACGGCAACCGGCCCAATTCCTAGGACGTACCCCACCTCGCCGCGAGGGTCGCAAAGGCTCGCGAAGGGTGTTGAAACTCGCCCGATCGTGCGTAGGGTTCACGAGCGGTTAACACCCCGAGGAGGGCGAGCATGTCCGTTCGCGGCGCCGTTCGTGCCGGAGCCACCGTCCTGCTGGCCGCCGTTCTTGGCGCGGGGGTCGCCATCGCCCCGGCCGCTGCCGCGCCACCGCCGGGCAACCCCGGCGGGCTGGCCGGGGAGCACTCGCTGCGGGCACCGGTCACCGACGAGAACTTCTACTTCGTCATGGCGGACCGCTTCGAGAACGGCAACACGGCCAACGACACCGGCGGCTTGGGTGACGACCCGCTGGTCTCCGGCTTCGACCCGACCCGCAAGGGCTTCTACAACGGCGGCGACCTGGTCGGCCTTCGGCAGCGCATCGACTACATCCGCGGGCTGGGCACCACGTCGATCTGGTTGACGCCGAGTTTCAAGAACAAGGCCGTGCAACTAGAGGACGGCCCGTCGGCCGGCTACCACGGCTACTGGATCACCGACTTCACCCAGATCGACCCGCACCTGGGCACCAACGCCGACCTGCGCGCGCTCGTCGACGCCGCGCACGCCCGCGGGATGAAGGTCTACTTCGACATCATCACCAACCACACCGCGGACGTGATCGGCTACCAGCAGGGCGCGCGGATGCCGTACGTGTCCAAGGATGTCTCGCCATACCGCACGGCTGCTGGCACGCCGTTCGACGACCGGGACTACGCCGGCACCGGCACCTTCCCCGCGTTGAGCCCGACCACATCGTTCCCGTACATCCCGGTGCTCGACCCGGCCGAGCAGGACCTCAAGCGGCCCGCCTGGCTCAACGACGTGACGCTCTACCACAACCGCGGCGATACCACGTTCGTCGGCGAGAACTCCCAGTACGGCGACTTCTTCGGCCTCGACGACCTGTTCACCGAGCACCCCGCGGTCGTCCAGGGCATGATCGACATCTACAAGACGTGGATCGCGGACTTCGGTGTCGACGGCTTCCGTATCGACACCATGAAGCACGTCGACGACGCGTTCTGGCAGCGGTTCGGGCCCGAGATCCTGCAGTTCGCCCGTGACCACGGCAAGAGCGAGTTCTTCATGTTCGGCGAGGTGTTCGACGCATCGAAGAGCTTCACCTCGCAGTTCACCACGCGCGACCGGATGCAGGCCGTGCTGGACTTCCCGTTCCAGGATGTCGCCCGCAACTTCGCCTCGCGCGGCCAGTCCGCGAGCCAGCTCGAGTCGTTCTTTGCCGGCGACGACTGGTACACCGACGCCGACTCGAACGTGTACGAGCTGCCGACCTTCCTCGGCAACCACGACATGGGTCGCATCGGCGGGTTCGTGCAGGCCGACAACCCGGGGGCCGGCGACGTGGAGTGGATCGCCCGCGACCGGCTGGCCCACGAGCTGATGTACTTCTCGCGCGGCAATCCGGTGATCTACTACGGCGACGAGCAGGGCTTCACCGGCCCCGGTGGCGACCAGAACGCCCGGCAGACGATGTTCGCCAGCCAGGTGCCCGACTACCTCGACGACGACCTGATCGGCACCGACGCCACCCACGCGCAGAGCAACTTCGTGCCGTCCCACCCGCTGTACCAGTCGATCGGCGAGCTGGCCGCACTCACCCGCGAGCACACCGCACTGCGCGACGGCGCACACCAGAGCCGGTATGCCGACGACGCCGTCTATGCGTTCTCCCGGATCGACCACAACGCGCAGCGCGAGTACGTCGTCGCGCTGAACAACAGCGAGCAGCCCAGGACTGCCGCCGTCCCGACCTACGTGGCCAAGCGGACCTTCGAGCTGGTGTACGGCGCAGGCGCCGCCGAGCTGAAGACCGGCGGCGACAGCAAGCTGACGCTGACCGTGCCCCCCTTGTCGGCCGTGGTGTACGAGTCCTCCGGCCGGATCCCGCGCTCGGCGGCCGCACCGTCGATCTCGCTCGACCCGCCGGCGCCGGCCGCCGAGACGCGCAGCCGCATGCAGGTATCGGCAAATGTCGGCGGCTCGTCGTTCTACGAGGTCACCTTCTACGCCCGGGTGGGCGGCGGCGCGTGGACGCCGATCGGCACCGACGACACCGTGCCGTACCGGGTGTTCCACGACACCAGCTCGCTGCCCACCGGCACGCCGATCGACTACCGCGCCGTCGTGCTGGACAACGGCGGGCACACCGCTGTCACTGCGCAACGGGCCACTACCGCGCCACCGCCGCTGCTCACCATCGAGGCGCCGGGCGAGGGCCGAAACGTGCGCGGCACGGTCGAGGTGCGCGCCGTCGCCGACCCGGAGCGGGCCACGCACGTGGTCAGCTTCGAGCGCAGCGTGGCCGGCGGCCCGTGGACGCCGATCGGCACGGACGACTCCTCGCCGGTCTACACCGTGTTCGACGACCTCACGCCGCTGGGGCTCGCGACCGGCACCATGGTGGCGTACCGGGCCATCCTGTCCGAACCGGACGGCACGACCGTCACCAGCGCGGTCCGCACGGTGCGGTACGCCGGGCCACCGGCCACCCTGGCGCGGCTGCACTACTTCCGGCCGGCCGGCGACTACGGCGTGATACCGGACGGATGGGGCCTGCACATGTGGGGCGACGCGGTCGACCCGGCGGTGCTCGCCCAGATCGACTGGGGCCACCCGTGGCAGCGGGCCCGCGTCTCGGCCGACGGCTGGGCCGAGTACGACATCCCGCTGATCGATGACACCAAGCCGGTCAACTTCATCATGCACCTGCCTGGCCGGGACGACGTGCCGACCGGTCGCGAACCGGGAGGCGACCGGGCGTTCACGCCACTGGACAGCGTGGACGTCTGGATCCTGCAGGGCGACCCGACGGTCTACACCAGCCAGCCACCGACCGGCTGAGGTGGTCGCTACACCTCGTGGAGGTCCGTGCTCCTCATCCGGACCTCCACCGTGGTGCCGTCCTCGTCGCGGTCCACCGTGACCTCGGTCTGCTCCAGCATCACGGTGCGGATCCTCGCGCGCAGCCGCCTGCGCAGCGCCTCCGGGGCGTGGTCGCCGCCGCACTTGCGGGCCAGCAGCTCCTTGAGCTGCTCCTCCAGCCCATAGCGAGCCAGGCACGGCGAGCACTCGTCCAAGTGCTGACGCAGCAACTCCCGGCGTTCGCATTCGCACTCGTGGTCGAGGTAGAGCCACACCTCGGCGAGTACCTCAGAACAGTCGGTCTCGTGCGGGTCGCCGCAGCTCACGACGTCACCTCCACGTCGGACTCACCACGGAGGAGGCCGCGCTCGCGGGCGGTGTCAGTGAGCAGATCTCGGAGCTGCCGCCGACCGCGGTGCAGCCGGGACATCACGGTGCCGATCGGAGTGCCCATGATGTCGGCGATCTCCCGGTACGCAAAGCCCTCGACGTCGGCAAGGTACACCGCCATCCGGAAGTCCTCGGGCAGCCGGCCCAGGGCCTCCTTGACGTCGGAGTCCGGCAGCCGGTCGAGGGCATCCATCTCCGCCGAGCGCAGGCCGGTCGAGGTGTGTTCCGCGGCCTCGGCGAGCTGCCAGTCGGTGATGTCCTCGGTCGGCTGCTGTATGGGCTGCCGCTGCCGGCGCCGGTAGCCGTTGATGTAGGTGTTGGTCAGGATCCGGTACAGCCAGGCCTTGAGGTTCGTGCCCTCGCGGAACGAGTCGAACGCGGCGTACGCCTTGAGGAATGTCTCCTGGACCAGGTCCTCCGCATCGGCCGGGTTCCGGGTCATCCGCAGCGCGGCGGCGTACAGCTGGTCAAGCAGCGGCATGGCGTCGCGCTCGAAGCGGGCGCCGCGCTCCTGCTGGCTCTCGGCCGTCACGGCCGTTCCTGGCGTGCGGTTGCCGTCCGTGCGGTCGCCAGCCGTGTGGTCGCCGTCCGTGTGGTTGGCGTCCGTGTGGTTGGCGTCCGTGTGGTTGGCGTCCGTGCGTTCGGCGGCGCTTCGTTCAGCGGCGCTGCGTTCAACGGCGTTGCGCTCGGCGGCCGTGCGCTCGTCGGCGTCGCTGTTCAGACTGGCCGGGGTACCGGGCACAGGGCTGCCTCTCCCACGATCGGACCGTGCTCGGCGGAGCATCGCCGGCGAGACCGGAATCGTCGCCGAGAATACGGCCCCGAACGGTTGCCGGCCCAGCGCGCCCGGTGCACTCGGCGCCTTAGCACTCCCCCGGGCCGCTGGCGCCGCGCCGCGCGGCCTACTCGGTGCGATCAACACACTTGGCCGAACGCCGCCGGCCGCCACGACATTCCCGCCCGCTGGGTCTGCCGAAACGTCCAACTCACGTGTGCGAACGCGCGGACACGCGCGAGGGCGGGGTTCAGTCTAGGGGGCGCAGCACACGATCGAGCCACTCGCCGACCGCGCGGGCGAGGGCATCGAGGTCGCGCTTGAGGCCGTGATCGCCGGGGAGGAGCACCAGCTCGCGGTGATGGGACGGCGTCGGGCGGCCGAACGGGTCGGCCTCGCCCTGCACGACGAGCACCGGCACGTCAACGGCGTCCAGCTCGGGCATGCGGGTCTTCTCGGGGCGGCCGGGCGGGTGCACCGGGAAGGCCAGGCACAGCACGGCGACCGCGCCACCGGCGGCTGCGGTGCGGCAGGCCACCCGCGCTCCCGAGGAGCGGCCGCCGAAAACCAGCGGCAGGCCGTCGAACGAGCGGCGACCGACCTCGGCGGCGACGGCCAGCCACGCGGCATCCAGCTGCGCGGCCGGCGCGGGGCTGCGGCGGCCGGCGACCCGGTACGGCTGCTCGACGAGCGCCACGTCGACGCCCACGCGCTGCGCGGCCCTGGTGGCGGCCACCAGGTCGGGCGCGGCGATCCCGCCGCCGGCGCCATGGCCGAGCAGCAAGCCTGCCCTGGCGTCGGGCGAGCAGTGCAGCTCGGCTGCGGCCGGGCCGTGCGGGGTGTCGATAAGCAGCCTGGACACGGCGACCGTCACAGCAGGGTGGCCTGCAGCGGCGGCTGCGGGTCGACCCGTTCGATCAGCTGCGGCCCGTTGTGCTTGACGCTGTTCACCTCGTCGGACACCGGGCGCAGCTCGAGGGCGCTGACGAAGTCGAGCGGGGGCGGCGCGAGCTGTTCGGCGACCTCCTCCCGGTCCGGGTCGAGCCACCGCTGCCAGGCATCCGGCACCAGCACCAGCGGCATCCGGTCGTGGATCTCGGTGAGCGGACCGACGGCGTCCGTGGTCAGGATCGAGCAGGTGACCAGCGGCTGCTCGTCCGGATCGGCGTCCTTGGGCCGCCACGTGGCCCAGATGCCGGCCAGCGCCAGCGACGAGCCGTCCGTTGTGGTCATGTAGAACGGCTGCTTGAGCTTGCCCTCGCGGCGCCACTCGTACCAGCCGTCGGCCGGAATGATGCAGCGTCGGCTCTTCAATGCCGCCCGGAAGGCCGGCTTCTCCGCGGCGCTCTCGGACCGCGTGTTGATCATCCTATTGCCGACCGACGGGTCCTTGGCCCAGTGCGGCACCAGGCCCCACTTCATCAGCCGGAGGCTGCGCTCGGTCCGTGCCGGGTTGGCCTCGCCGGTGTCGTCGCGGGGATGCCGCTCGACGACCGTGAAAACCTGCCTGGACGGGGCGACGTTGTAGTCCGGACCGCGATGCTCCCCGCCGGTCGCGTCGACGGCGTCGAACTCCGTCGCCAGTGTCGCGGGGTCCTTCTTCGCCGCATACCTACCGCACACGCCCGCGTGCCTCCAAGTACCACCGTTGCCGGGTCGATGGCCCCATCAACTGCAGCCATCCGTCATCGATCCTGGCACAACGGCCCGGCGCCGGCCGTCGATGCGGGATCATGGCTGCCATGAGTACGCCATGGGTAGCTCCCGTCGCGGACGGGCCGGTGCGGGCCATCGTTCGGGTGACCGGCTCCAAGTCGGTGACCAACCGCGCCCTGCTGCTGGCCGCGCTGTCCGACGAGCCGTCGACGCTGTACGCGCCGCTGCGCAGCCGGGACACCCTGCTGATGGCGTCTGCGCTGCGGTCGCTCGGCGCGTCGATCGACGACGGCCCAGACGACTCAGACGGTCCATACGGCCCAGGGGGCTCGGTCCGTTCGTGGCAGGTGACTCCGGCGGAGCGGCTTCGCGGCGATGTCGAGGTGGATTGCGGGCTTGCCGGCACCGTGATGCGATTCGTGCCGCCGGTCGCCGCGCTGGCCGAGGGCCCGGTCCGGTTCGACGGCGACCCGCGGGCCCGCGAGCGGCCGATGAGCGGCGTGCTGTCGGCGCTGCGCTCGCTCGGCGTGCCGGTGGACGGGGACGCGCTGCCGTTCGTGGTGCACGGCGCCGGCCCGGTGCCCGGTGGCGCGGTCACCGTGGACGCGTCGGCGTCCTCGCAGTTCGTCTCGGGACTGCTGCTTGTTGGGGCCCGCTACGAGCGCGGGGTACTGGTGCGCCACCGCGCCCCGGCCGGGCGGCCCGCGCCGGTACCGTCGCTGCCGCACATCGAGATGACGGTGGAAATGCTGCGCGAGCATGGCGTGCAGGTCGATGCGGGTTCGCCGGAGGAGGCCGTGTGGTCCGTCGAGCCCGGTCCGATCAAGGCGCGGGATCGGGATGTGGAGCCCGACCTCTCCAACGCCGCGGTGTACCTGGCCGCCGCCGCGGTCACCGGCGGTTCGGTCACCGTGCCCGGATGGCCGGCGGTGACCAGGCAGGCCGGCGACGCCATCCGCGGCATTCTGGCCGAGATGGGGTGCACGGTTCGCTTGGATGCCACCGGGCTGACGGTGTACGGGCCGCCGTCGGCGCTGTCCGGTATTGATGTGGATCTGCGCGACGTCGGCGAACTCACCCCCACCATCGCCGCGCTCGCCGCGCTGGCCTCGGGGCCGTCGCAGCTACACGGCATCGCGCACCTTCGCGGGCACGAGACCGATCGGCTGGCCGCGCTCGGGACCGAACTGGGCGCGCTCGGCGGTTCCGTCGAGGTGACGGCGGACGGCCTGCGGATACGGCCGCGTCCGTTGCGCGGCGGCCCGTGGCGGGCCTACGCGGACCACCGGATGGCCACCGCCGGCGCGATCATCGGGCTGGTCGTGCCCGGCGTCGAGGTGGAAGACATCGACTGCACAAGCAAGACCATCCCGGACTTCCCGGCGCATTGGCGGTCAATGTTGTCCCGATCGGGGCTGTCCCAGGCGGGCGAGCCGTCCTGAGGCGGCGCGGCGAACTCGACGAGTCGGACGTCCGGATCCGCCCCGGACGCCGTGGCTCACGGCCGCGCAGCAAGCTCCGGCCCGAGCACGCCGACGCGGCGACCGCCATGGTGATCGCGGTGGACCGTGGCCGGTGGACGTGCGTCCTCAACGGTGACCCGAGGGGCGACTCCCCGGACGGTCGCCCGACGGACGGTGCAGCGGACGGTGCAGCGGACGGTGCAGCGGACGTTGCCACGGTGCGGCCGGTGGTGGCCATGCGGGCGCGCGAGCTTGGGCGCACGCCGGTCGTGGTCGGCGACCAGGTGGGGCTGGTTGGTGATCTGTCCGGCGCGCCGGACACCCTGGCGCGGATCGTGCGGGTGGCCGAGCGGACCAGCGTGCTGCGCCGTACCGCCGACGACACCGACCCGTTTGAACGGATCATCGTCGCCAACGCCGAGCAGCTCGGCATCGTCGCCTCGCTCGCCGATCCACCGCCCCGGCTGGGGCTCATCGACCGCTGCCTGGTCGCCGCGTACGCCGGCGGGCTCTCGCCGCTGCTCGTGATCACAAAGGCCGACCTCGCCCCGCCCGACGAGCTGCTCGCGCACTACGCCGACCTGGACATCCCCGCCGTGGTGTGCCGGCTCGGCGAGCCGCCGTCCGTGCTCCGGGCCGTGCTGGCCGGGCGGCTGTCGGCGCTGGTCGGGCACTCAGGCGTCGGCAAGTCCACCCTGGTCAACGCGCTGGTGCCGACCGCCGCGCGGGCCGTAGGCGCGGTGTCCGCCATCGGCAAGGGCCGGCACACCTCCTCCTCCGTCGTAGCCCTGCCGCTACCCGGAGGTGGCTGGGTGGTGGACACGCCGGGCATCCGCTCGTTCGGGCTGGCCCACGTCCGCCCCGACGACGTTGTCACCGCCTTCGCCGACCTCGCCGACGCGATCGACAACTGCCCCCGCGGCTGCGGCCACCTCGGCCCGCCAGCTGACCCGGAGTGCGCACTGGACCAGCTCACCGGCGCGGCCGCACGCCGTGCCCATTCCGTCCGCCGCCTGCTGCAGGCCCTCACCGGCCCCGCCTGACGGGGCGTGTTCGCCGGTTCAGTCGCGCGTGTTCGCCGGTTCGGTCGCGCGCGTTGTGCGGTTCGGTCGCGCGTGTTGGGCGGCTGGGTTGGGTGTGTGAGCCGTTTGGGCACCCAACGGCGCCGTCGCCCGCGGTCGTCGTCGGTTATGCAACCGGCGAACATGCCGACCGAACCGCCCAAGACACGCGCCTGAACCGGCGAACACGCCGGATGGGACTACCGGGCGGGAGCCAAGTCGATCTCGACACGGTCCTCGACGGGCGGATTGCGCTCCGCGCCGGCCCACCCCGTGGCCCCTCGGCACTACATGATCAGCCTGTCGTCCTCGACCCAGCAGCGCAGGAACTGCTTGAAGAAGGGTGGCTGGTCACTGTCCAGGATCTCGGAAAGGAACTTGACGAGCAGCCCGCGCTGCTTGAGCGGCAGCACCAGCTCGATCACCCGCCGGGAGTCGTCCGGCACCGTGACCCGCCTGGCGTCCGGCCTGGTCGGTTGCATCCCGTACCGCTCGGCCAGGTACGCCGAGGCCACATCCGGGTCGAGGTTGCCGTCGCGGAGTGGGCCCTTGATGGTGAGCACCCGCAGCGCTCGCGCGTAGTACAGGTAGCCAAGCAAGAGCACCGGCACGATCAGCACCACCACGGCGGCGAGCACCATGCCGGCGAACAGCAGCAGCGCCGCGATGGTCAGCAGCAGGCCGGTGGCGACGAACGCGCTGACCAGCAGCCGCCGCAGGTACGGCACGGCTTGACGGGAGTAGAACGCCAGCGAGTCGCCGCGCAGCGGGTACAGCCTGATCTGGTCCTCTGGCGGGAACCGCACGCCCGGCGGTAGGTCGGCCGGCGCGCTGCCCGGCCGCAGCCCGTGGGTGGCGTGCATGTACGCGCCGCCGCCGCCGGTCACTACGTACTGGATCACCCGGCCGTCCACCTCGACCGGGTAGCGCTGGTAGTTGTGGATGTCGCCGCCGATCGCGGCCACGTAGTTGTGTTCAGCTGCGCGCACGATGTCGTCCACGGTGCGGTCGGTGCCCTCGATGGGGCACGGCCTGCGCTTGTAATCGACTATCAGCGGCTTGCCGGTGAGGAGGATTTTCGCCTTCGGCCCGGCGGAGACGCGGGCCAGCCACTCGCCCTGCTCGGCATCCAGCGAGCCCCGGACCCCCGTGTCGATGCACACCAGGCGCAACGGGCCGGTGTCGATCGCGAAGTACGGCGCCGGCTGGATCGGCTTGTCCCCGTCCGGGCGCCACGGCGGCGACGCGGTGCGCAGTGGCTCGAGCAGCTCGGCGTCGGCCGGCCGCGCCCTGCGCCACAGCAGCCGGGCGATCCACTCGCGGACACCGCGCGGCTTGGGCACCGAGAACGGCGCCGTGGTGTTACAGAACGCGTAGAGAAAGCCGTGCAGCAGGTCGTACCAGTCGTGGTTGCCCGGTAGCGCGTAGACCTGGTCGGCGTAGTCGGCGTACGGGATGTAGAACTTGTCCGCGTAGTCGTTGACGTCGCCGGCCGGGTAGATCACGTCGCTGCACAGCACCAGGAAGTCGGTGCGCGGCACCGAGCGGATCCCGGTGCCACGCAATACTGTGACGCGTCGCCCTCGCCGGGGTCGCCGATCACCAGAAACCTCGGCCGGCTGAGTGTGCTGAGGTTGACCACCAGGTCGTTGAAGCGGTCGGCATGGCCGGTCTCCCGCAGCAGTCGTAACCAGCGCCGCCGCTGCGCGTAGATGATCCGCTCGCCAGCGAATTTGGTCAGGATGTCGTTGTAGGACTTGAGCAGGGCGTCCACGCTGATCCACCGGAACGGCTTGCTCGGCGGCCGCAGCCGCTGAGGGAGCAGCAGCGTCCAGCTGCCCTTTTGCGCCGGGTCACCCGGCGCCCGCCAGCCGGCCCCGGCCGCCGTGTCACGTGACGACGTGGACAGTATCCGGGCGCTACGCGCCGCCGCCGCGCCGGTCAGCCCATGTGCGGGTACCGGTGGTCGGCCGGCGGCACAAACGTTTCCTTGATCGTCCGCGGGCTGGACCAGCGCAGCAGGTTGAGCTGCGAGCCGGCCTTGTCGTTGGTGCCGGACGCTCGGGAGCCGCCGAACGGCTGCTGCCCGACGA
>DASXTS010000272.1:0-2191 GCA_036505275.1 Pseudonocardiaceae bacterium | reverse complement strand
GATGGCGCAGCCGGATCGCGTCGATGATGCTGCGCTGCGGCCCATAGAGGCCGATCGAGGTGTGGTCGTCGAGGACCAGGTCGGTGCGTCCGGTGTCGAAACTGTCCGGGTCGAACAGGTGCCAGGTGACCGGCGCGGTGGTGACCGGCCGGTGGCGGCCGCGGGGGAGCGCGACGTCGATGCTGGCCGGGATTTCGTCGGTGAGGCCGTGGTGGGCCAGCGCTGTGGTCAGGCACAGGGTCGCTCGCGGAGCCCGCCGCGCGATCTCCAGCAGGTCGATGTCGGCGGCGAGGTCGATGTCGGTGCGCCGGTACAGGCCGTGACTGAGGGGCTGGACCGTCCCGGTGTCGCGCAGGCGGTAGAGCGTACGGTCGGAGATGCCTGCCTGGCGTGCCTGGGCATGGGTGAACGTCGCCGCCAGCCCTCGAAGTGAGTCGCTGGTCGCCGCGTCTGCCGTCCACTCCATGCAGAGAATTCTACACAGCTATGCCAGGGCTGTGGAGGATTCTCTGCGGGTCGTGGGTAGATGTGCCGCTGGGCACATGCAAGGGCCGCCAATCACACAGCGGTGTCGACCAAGAGGACGTGGCCGAGGGTTCGCAGTGCCTTGCGGAACTCAGGTTCGTGTTCGATCGTGACGGCGAGGTGCCGGTCGCCGACCGGCCGGCACAGGGTACGTAGTCGCCGGTCATTGGTGATGAGCGCGGCCAGCGCCGGGTCGGTGCATTCGACCAGGCGGATCATGCCGAGGTTGCGCAGTCGGGTGGCGCGGGTGGCGGTGTCTTCCAGGAGGGTGGTCACCGGGTTGGGTAGCTCGTGGGTGGCGCGGGCGGCCAGGAACTGGCGGAGCTGGTCGAGGCTGCGGCCGGCGTCGAGGGCGGTGAGCAGGGTCGCCTCGCGCAGGGTCCAGACCCGGTCGGCGGTGTGGTCGGCGTAGGCGTCGAGGGTGAGCCGGTCGGCCGGGGTCAGGTCTCCGGTGGCGACGATGTCGAGGTTGGGCAGTACCTTGAGGGTCTGCCGCGTCGGGTGCTGCTCGGCGGGTGGCTGGTAGCGGCCGGCCAAGCCGAGGACGTAGGCGCCCAGAGGGTTGAGGCGGATCGCGTGCAGGCCGTCGTAGCGGCTGAGGTAGTCCAGGTCTTCGGTACCCCAGTTGCCGCGGAAGTCGTCGCGGGCGCCGGCCGGGTCGGTGTAGTCGAGGTCGAGCAGGCCCAGGGTGCCGGCGTACTCGAAGATGACGGCCAGGGTGTAGCGGCCTTCCAGGATCGGCCAGTCGGCGAAGCCCAGGTAGCCGAGGCTGCCGTACTGCGGGTCGCTGATGTACAGCTTCCACAGCGCCCGTTCGCTTCGGGCCACGGTCGGGGACAGGTTGCCGCGCTGCATGGTGGTGAACAGGTCGTTGACGTTGATCCACTGCCCGGCCTGGCAGGCCGCCAGCGCCGCGGCTACGGTCTTGCGGCGGGTCTTGGCCGAGGTGAGCGTGTTGGTGGTGCGTTGGCCCTTGATGTGCTCGACGCGGCTGAGCTCGTCGATGGCCGCGTTGTTGATCCAGGAGCGCCACAACCCCCGGATCGTGTCGGCGGCTGGCCGGCCCAGGGCGGAGCGTCCCTTCGCGGTCAGCTGCAGCCGTCCACCGGCCAACTCGGCCAGGCCACCGGCCTGGATGAGCAGCGGCCACGCGAACGCGGCGATCGGCTCGTCGGGGTAGAAGTCCCCGGCGGCCAGCACACTGGTCACCGCCGCGACCGTGGCGGCGGCCGGCCGCTGGGTCTTCTCGCTGCACCGCAGCTTGCCCGCCCCGCACAGGTGCAGGACGGCGAGCAGGTTGGGCAACGCCTGCGCCTCGGTGAGCCGGACGGCCACACCGCCGTCCGCGACGCCGTCCCGTGCCGCCGGGTCAGTGTCTACACGCATAGCCGACCACTGTATTGCCGTCACCGGTGCCGGCACCGCCCAGATCCGGTCGTCGGCTGCGATCGGCGTGCGGCGCTCCGGCGCGTGCCTACTCTTCGATGAATCGTTGGGCGAGCCGGGTGGCGTTGAGTTCGCTGATGACCGCGTCGACGGCGGCTTTGTCGGTCAGGTCGACTCCACGGGCGGCCAGTTCGGCGGCGATCTGCTTGGCCGGCCCCCAATTCGACTCGTCGTCCACGGCCGCGTTGAACTCGGGCAGAAAGGTGTCGACCGCGGCGAT
>DASXTS010000271.1:0-13620 GCA_036505275.1 Pseudonocardiaceae bacterium | reverse complement strand
CACGGGCGCAGCACCACCCCGATCGGGGTGGTGCGCCGCGCATCGATCTCGGCGAAGAGGTACGGCGCGCGCTCGAAGGGCAGGTCGTCGGTGAGCAGGTGGCGGCCGACCAGGTCGCCGTGTTCGAGGAGCAGCTCGATGGTCTCTCTGGACAGCCGCTCCCGGTCCCAGCTGGCGCCGAGCCCGCGGGGCACCCGGCCGATCTGCGCACAGCGCAGCGCCAGCCCGTTGTGGTGGAACTCCTGGCCGAGGTACAGGCCCTCCGCGCCGCCGTCGTAGAACGCCAGGTCGACGACCACGCCCTGGGGGCGGGCACAGCGCAGCGCCGTGGCCAGCGCGGCCACCCGCCCGCGGCACTGGAAGACGACGCTCGCCCCGCGGTCGGCCGGGCCGTGCCGGTAGCGCTGCTTGACCAGCTCGGCGACCGCGAGGCTGGCCTCCTCCGCATCGCCGGCCGGCTGCGGTACGGGCTGCAGCTCCAGGCGGGACGCCGCGGCCAGGCGCCGCTCGGACTGGTCGACCACGAGCACCTCGGCCGCACCGTGCGCCCGCGCGAAGAGCCCGGTGAGCAGGCCTACCAGGCCGCCGCCGACCACCACCACCTCGCGGCCGCGCACCCCGTCGCCGAGATCACGGGCGGCCGTGCCGACCAGGTCGTGCGCGGCGTGCAGCAAACCGTTGGCACAGATCGGGCCCATGTGGGCGACCAGCACGCCGAGCCGCGGGTCCAAGCCGTCCGGCAGCGGCACGGCCCGCTCGGCCAGGCCAACCGCGGTGTGCCCGGTGCGGTGCCCGTACGCCATCGCCACCAGGGTGTCCTCGGTAAGTGGCTCGAATCGGCTGGCCACCACCCGCCCGACCTGCATGTACCCGAAGCGCCGCACCGGCCAGCCCACCGTGGCGCCGCCCCGGCGGAAAAGCCCCAGCTCGGCGTCCCAGTGGGCGCGCAGCGCCGGGTTCGTGCCACGGAACCAGGTCATCTCGGTGCCGATCGACACGCCGCTGGCCACCGTGTCCACCCGGAAGCAGCCGTCGGCCACGGCCTCGTCGCCGTCCTCGGCGATCCGCATCCGGCCGGGTCCGTCGATCACCAGGGCGCGCACGGTCCGCTCGCCGAGACCGGTGGCCGGCGCCTCGCCCCGTTCCCGCAGATCGGTCATTCGGGCCGCCCCTCCGGTGCGCCGAGGTGCACCGGCCGGCCGGTGCGGGTCGAGGTGTCGATCGCGCAGGCCAGCCGGTGGGTGCGCAGCGCCTCGGCGTAGTCGGCGGCGACCAGGCTCGGCTCGCCGCGGCGCACGGCATCGACGAAGCAGCGGTCGACCGTCACCCTCGGGTCGTCGCGCGGGGTCACCAGCTCGTCGACGTCCAGCCCGACGGCGTGCAGCGACTCCTCGGACAGCACCACCCGCAGCCCGCTGGCGACCAGGTCCACGCCGGCCCGGTGCTTGCGGTCGAGCAGGCAGCTGGCAGCCACCGTGGCCACCGCGCCGCCGGCGAACCGCAGCACCGCCGCCGTGCTGTCATCGACCCGGTCATCGACCCGGTCATCGGCCCGGTCGTCCGGCCGGTCGTCCGCCCCGTTGCGTCCGGCAATTGCGTGCACGGTGGACGCCTCGCCGACCAGCAGCCGCAGCAGGTCGAGCACGTGGGTGGCCTGCTCGATCATCTGCCCGCCGCACGCGCTGCGGCACAGCCACCACGGCGGTGGCGGCACCTTGTCCAACCAGTACGCCATGGCCAGCCGCACCGGCCGGCCGTCGAGCAGCTCGCGAGCCCGCGCCAGCGTGGACAGGTGCCGCCAGTGGTAGCCGGTGCCGGTCACGACCGTGGCACCGGCCACCGCCGCGGCCACCCGCTCCGCCGTGGTCAGGTCCGCGGCCAGCGGCTTCTCCACGAACAGCGGCAACCCCGCGTCCAGTACCCGCTCCTCCAGCTCGCCGTGCGCCCCCGGTGGCACGCACACGTACACCGCGTCCAGCCGCTCGCTGTCCAGCAGCGCGGCCACGTGCGGCCACGCCGTTGCGCCACACGACGCCGCCAGCTCGGTCCGCCGCTGCTCGTCCGGGTCGGCGACGCCGACCACCCGCACCGCGTCCAATCCGCCGAGCACGCGCACGTGCCGGGCGGCCACCCCGCCGGCTCCAACCACGCCGACCCGAAGCACGCTCACGCTTCGCAGCCTCGCAGGCCACGGCCGATCCGGCGATCCGGAGAGGTGCCGTTAACAAATCAGTGACACCCCGGCTACCTGTTGCGACCACGCTCGTTCCGGTTTTGATCGCCTGCTGGAAGGGAAGTAAAGACGACGTGAACCCCCGCGACGCTCATCGGCCGGTGGCCCTCGCCTCCTTTCGCTCGGCGGATTTCCTGCTGCCCGAGCTGCTCGACCGCAAACTGAGCACCGGCACCACCATCAGCGTGGTACTGCCGGCGCGAAACGAGGAGGTGACTGTCGCCGGCATCGTGCGATCGCTGCGCGCTCATCTGATGGACGAGGCGCCGCTGATCGACGAGCTGGTGGTGATCGACTCGTTCTCCACGGACGCCACGGCCGTGCTGGCGGCGGAGGCCGGCGCGACCGTGGTGGCGTGCTCCGACGTGCTGCCGCACCTGCCGGCCCGGCCGGGCAAGGGCGAGGCGCTGTGGCGGTCGCTCTTCGTGACCACCGGCGAAGTCGTGGTGTTCGTGGACGCCGACCTCGAGGATGCCGGACCGCATTTCGTCACCGGCCTGCTCGGCCCGCTGCTCGTCACCGGGCACGCCTTCAGCAAGGGCAGCTACCAGCGGCCGCTGCTCACCGAGAACTGGGTGTCGCCGGACGGCGGCGGCCGGGTGACCGAGCTGGTGGCCCGGCCGCTGCTGAACCTGTACTGGCCGGAGCTCGGCCAGTTCGTGCAGCCGCTGGCCGGCGAGTACGCCGTGCGGCGAGAGCTGCTGGAGCAGCTGCCGTTCCCGACCGGGTACGGCGTGGAGATCGCCATGCTGGTCGACCTGCTCCACCGCATCGGTGTCGCCGGCATGGCGCAGGTCGACCTCGGCCGCCGCACGCACAGCCACCAGAGCACGCACGCGCTCGGCGCCATGGCCGCCGAGGTGGTCGGCACCGCGCTGCGCCGGCTCGACCTCGAGCCGGTGAACCGGACGCTGCGGCAGTTCCACCACCTCGACGGGTTGGTCACCGACCAGGTCTCCGCGGTGCCGTTGATGGAACGGCCACCGGCCGCCTCCATCGCCCGGCACCTGCCGGGCTTGCTGCGCCTGCGGGCCGACCTGCTGGACGGGGAACCATCATGAACGGCCGAGTGAGCCGTTCAATGAGCGCCGCCGCGATGCGCACCGTGCTGGTGGACGCCGGCCCGTGGCTGCCGGTGCCGCCCGGCGGGTACGGCGGCCTGGAGAACGTGGTGGCCACGCTGGTCGGCGGGCTGCGGCAGCGCGGCGTGCGGGTGGTGCTGGCGAGCGTCGCCGAGTCGACTGTGGAGTGCGACGAGCTGGTGTGGCGCTTCGACCGGGCCCAGTTCGCCGAGCTGACCAAGCCGTACGTGTACGGGCTCGGGGTGGCGCACGCCCACGAGTCGGAGGTGGTCCGCTACCTCACCGCGCACCCCGAGGTCGACCTGGTGCACAGCCACCTGGAGGTGGTCGGCCCCGCGGTGCTCGCGGCCTGCGGCGACGCCGTGCCACCGACGCTGCACACCCTGCATTGGGATCCGCGCCGCCAGCTCGCCTTCTACGAGACCTTCGACGGCCACGGCCGGGTGTTCTTCAACGCGGTTTCCGCCGCGCACTTGGCCAGGGCGCCGCTGAACCTGCGCCGGCAGGCCGTCGGCTCGGTGCTGTTGGCCACCCCGCCGGTCGGGCCGCAGCCGCCAGCACCGGCCGACGCGCCGTTCGTGGTGCTCGGCAGGATCAGCCCGCTCAAGGGCCAGGACGTGGCGGCCCGCTGCGCGCACCGGATCGGCGCCGACCTGGTGCTGGCCGGGCCGGTGGCCTTCGCCAACTCTCCGCGGGAGTTGGCCGATGCGCAGCAGGCTTTGGCCGGCAACGCCGACGCCGCCTACTGGGCGCAGCAGGTGAAGCCCCTGGTGGACGGCCGGCGGGTGCGCTGGCCTGGCGTGGTTCGGGGTGCCGCCAAGCAGCGCCTGCTGGCCGGTGCCCGCGCATTGCTGATGCCCGTGCAGTGGGACGAGCCGGGGGCCACCGCGGTGGTCGAGGCGTTCGCGGCTGGCACCCCGGTGATCGGCCTGCGGCGCGGCGCGCTGCCCGAGCTCGTCGAGCACGGCGTCACCGGCTACCTCGCCGACGACGAGGACGAGTTCGCGTACTACATGGCCGAGGTCGGCCGCCTCGACCGGCAGGCCTGCCTGCGGGCCGCGCAGACCAGGTTCAGCCCGGCGAGGATGGTCGAGGACTACCTGCGACTGTATGAACTCGTGCTGGATCGAGCAGGTGCGCCTGCCCTGGCGGCCGCAGACCCAGCCGCGCTGCGAGGTTGATCGCGTCGTACGGCGCGTGCACCTTGACGTCGTTGTCGAAGTAGGCGTACACGTCGCGGCCGGCGTCGAGCCAGCCACGGATCCTGGCCGCCCAGGAGTCCAACGCCGCCGCGCTGTAACCGCTCACGTACAGCTCTTGGTCGCCGTGCAGCCGCAGGTAGACGAAGTCGGCCGTGGGCTCGTGCAGCAGTGGCCACCTTCCGGCCGTGTCCGCGGTCACCAGCGCGACACCATGCGCCCGAAGCAGCCCGGTGAACTCGGGCACGGCGAAGCTGTCGTGCCGGATCTCCATCGCATGCCGCAGCGGCCGGTCCAGGTCCGTGCTGGTCAGCGACCGCTCGGCGAGCCGCTCGTCGTGCCACTCGGCCAACCGGGCCGCCTCGGCCGTGCTCCTCGGCAGCATGGTCAGGAACTCGGTAAGCACCGCCGGCCGGAACCGGAACCTCGGCGACAGCTGCCATAACACCGGCCCGAGCTTGTGGCGCAGCGCCAGCACCCCGGAGGCGAAGAAGTTCGCCAACGGCGTCTGCGCGTCCCGCAGCTGCTTCATGTGCGTGATGAACCGCGGACCCTTGACCGCGAAGACAAAGTCATCAGGCGTCTGCTCGTACCACCGCCGGTAGCTTTCCGGCCGTTGCAGCGAGTAGAACGAGCCGTTGATCTCCACCGAGTTCAGCTGCCGCGAGATGAACTCCAGCTCGCGCCGCTGGACCAGCCCCCGCGGGTAGAACGCGCCGCGCCACGGCCCGTACCGCCATCCCGATACCCCGACCCGCAGCTCGGCCACGCGATCACGGTACGAGCGCGGACCCTCGCTCGCAGCGCCTGAGGTCCCGGCCGGTTGATCAAGGCGCGGCATGGGAACTCTGCAGTCATGGACGAGCGCCATCCGTATCGTCCCTGGCGACTTGCCGTAGCGGTGCTGGCCATCGGGCTGGTGCTGGTGTTGGCGATCGGCGGCGTGACCAGCTTCGTGCGCGGCTTCAATCCGTTCGGCAGCAACACGGTCGACCGCAGCCAGCCGGCACTGCTGCAGTCGATCAGAGATCTCAGCCAGTACCACGCCGCGGTCGGGGACTTCCAGGTCGTTATCGACGTCGAACAGGACGTCAAGCTCGTGCCGGCCGCCCTGGCCGGGCAGCGGACCCTGTTCGTCGCGGTCGGCACCGTCAACGCCTTCGTCGACTTCGCCGGTATGACCGGTGAGGCGCTCAAGGTGTCGCAGGACGGCAAGTCGGTCGAGGTGCGAGTGCCGCGGGCGGCGCTGGACAAGCCGAACCTCGATCCGGAGCACAGCTACGTGTTCGCACAGCAGCGCGGCGCCTGGAACCGGCTGAACGACCTGGTCAAGGGTTCCGACCAGCACCAGTTCTACGCGCTGGCCGAGCAGCGGATCGCCGCGGCAGCCGAGGCATCGAAGCTGCGCGACCAGGCCGACCAGAACACCCGCACCATGATCACCGGCATGCTCAACTCACTCGGGTACCAGGTCACCTTCCCCGACCAGCGATGACCGGCCCGAACGCGGCGGCCGGGAGCATTCAAAGATCGCTCGGACGGATCCGGAACACCTGCAACCGCAGCCCGTAGTACTTGGAGGTCTCACCGACCCACTCCATGCCCAACCGCTGGGCCACCGCGACCGCCCTGTTGTTGTTGGGCCGAGACACCGCGAACAGCTCGTCTATCTCCTGGGTGAACGCCCAGCGGATCAGCGCGCGGCCGGCCTCCACCGCGAAGCCCTGCCCCCACGCCTGCGGGTTGAGCTGCCAGCTCAGCTCGAGATCCTCGTCGTAGGGCGGTAACAGCCGGATCGCCATGCCGCCGACCACCTGGCCGTCGTCGCGCCGCTCGATTGCCCAGCGTCCCCGCGGCGCAACCATGTTCGGCTGTGCCTCCGTCCATGCCTGCAGCACGGACCGCATCGCGGCGACGTCGGTCACCCGGTCCATCACCGGGGTCAGCCAGCGGGTCACCTCCGCCGCGCCGTAGACCGCCAGCGCGGCCTTCGCATCATCGACCTGCCACTCGCGCAGAACCAGCCGGTCGGTGGTGATCGGTTCCACGCGTACGACCGTACCGACCTTGAGCCATGGAAGGTCAGAAAAATCGGGGAAACGCGCTGGATCTGCTGGCTCGAGTAGCCGTCGGCCACGGCGGGGTGCCGCCCGGCCGGCAACGCGGCCAACGTTCGGGGGAGCCGGTCGGTGACGGTCAGGGCCCTGCAGACACCGGGGTCGCAGTGCCTTTTGAAGATCAGCTTGGTGTCGGACCGCGTTGCCGCACCAGCGGCAGGTACACCTCGTCGACGATCTCGACGAGGACGTCGTCGGGTGCGGTGGGGACCCCGCGCATGACGAATTCGTTGCGTAGCAGGACGATGGCCACGGTGGCGACCCGTGGATGGAGCGCTTCGGGGGAGGCTTCACCGCGTGCGACCGCGCGCCCCAGGATCGTCAGCCACGCGGCGGCTCCGGCGTCGGTGGACTGCTCTGGCAGCTGCGCCAGGAGTCCCGATGCGCCGCCGGCAGCGGACATCAGCTCCCGCAGGATCGCGCCGAGGGGGGAGCTCCAGTGGCGGTTCGCCCGGCGTAGCAGCTCGAGGACGTCGCCGCGCAGGCTGCCGGTGTCGGGGGGTTGGACCGTCGTCGCCAGTCGCCGATAGGCGGCGATGCCGAGCGCGAGGCGGTTTGGCCAGCGGCGGTAGATGGCGTTCTTGTTGGTGCCGGCGCGGTTGGCGACCTTGTCCATGGTCAACCCGGCGTATCCGGACTCGGTGAGTTCGTCCGCCGCGGCGCGCAGGATCGCCTCCTCCAGGGCAGCACCGCGGCGCCGCGTCCGCCCGGCAGCTGGCCGTTTCATCGGATCCTCCGCCCTGCCGTCTTGCCATGATCGGCACTGATCGTACCTTCATGTTCGGAACGTGACCCCATGCCAGACGCCTGCTAAGGTACACAAAGTACCGTAGATGCTCGACAGAAGGCGATACGACAAATGCGGGCCAAGGGCATCAGCTACGACACCGGCTTCGTCCACAACGGCGCAGTCTCCCGTGAGCCCTTCGACTTAGAGGTAGTTCAGCGCGAGCTGCGCGTCATCCGTGACGACCTGCACTGCAATGCGGTCCGGGTCATCGGTGGTGATCCGGAACGGCTGGAGCTCGCCGCCACGTACGCCGCCGACCTCGGCCTGGAGGTCTGGTTCTCCCCCTACCCACTTGGGTTGGCCACCGACGGGCTGCTGTCGCTCTTCGCCGACTGCGCGGCCCGCGCGGAGCGGCTCCGGCAGCGGGGAGCCGAGGTCGTGTTCGTGACCGGCGCCGAACTGAGCCTCATGAATGACGGGTTCCTGCCCGGCGACACCCTGGCGAAGCGGCTCGAGCTGCTGAGCCAGCCGCACCGTCGGCGCGAGCGGATCGTCGAGGTCAGTGCGCGTGTCAACGACTTCCTCGGCAAGGCCGCGGCACTCGTCCGCGAGCGCTTCGGTGGCAAGGTCAGCTACGCCGCCATACCGCTCGAGCGCGTCGACTGGGCACCCTTCGACATCGTGTCCGTTGACCTCTACCGGTCGGCCGAGATCGCCGATCGATTCGCCGAGGGCGTCCGTAGCCTCGTCGCCCAGGGAAAGCCGGTCGCGATCACCGAGTTCGGCGCCGCCAGCTACCGCGACGCGGCCAAAAGGGGCGCTCGCGGTCTGGAGATCGTCGAGTACGACAGGGACACCGGCGCACCGATTCGATTGAACGGCGAGTACGTCCGCGACGAGGCCGGCCAGGCCGCGTATCTGCGCGAGCTGGTGGAGGTCTTCGAAGCCGAAGGCGTCGACAGCGCCTTTGTGTTCACCTTCGCGCTCTACGACCACCTGCACCGCCCCGACGGCGACCCCCGCAACGACCTGGACCTGGCCAGCTACGGCATCGTCAAAGTTCTTGAAAACCGACACGGGACCACCTACCCCGACATGCCATGGGAACCCAAGGCCGCGTTCACCGCCCTCGCCGAGTACTACCGGCAGCACTGAGCCAGCGGATGTGAGGGTGCCCTCACAGTCCGGTCACAGCTTCAGGCCGTCCTCCAGGTGGTCGAGCGCGGCGGCGAACAGGCTGGCAAAGTCCCCGACCTGGGGGGCCGTGCGGCCCGACCGGCCCGGGCGCGCCGAGCGGCCCGACCGGGCCGACGGGGCCGGGGACGCCGCGCTGGCGGCCGAGGCGGCGGCCATGGTGGCGATGGCGACGCCGACGACCGCGCCTGCGAACGCGAGCACGGCCAGGTCGTCGGGTCGGCGGCCGGCCCGTTCCGCCGCGGCAGCGGCGAGCATCTCGATGCCGGCGGCCACCTGCCGCAGCGCGGCCGCCTGCAGTTCGGGCACCTTGGCGATGAGCTTCTGACGTTGCACCTCCTCCGCCCACTCCTGCTCGGAGAGCGAGCCGAAGACCGAGATCATGGCCTCCCGCACGGCCTGCACGGGACTCACGTCGGGCGGCTGCGCCTTGAACGCCGCGATCATGAGCGGGTCGTACTGGTCCTGGATGACCACGTCTTCCTTGGTCGCGAAGTAGCGGAAGAACGTGCTCGGCGAGATCTCGGCCGCCTCGGCGATCTGGTCGACGGTGGTCTCCGCGTAGCCCTGCTCCCGGAACAGCCGCAACGCGTGCTGCTGGATGGCGGCACGCGTCTTGGCCTTCTTCCGTTCCCGCAGGCCGACCGCCGGCCGGTCGCCGGGTCTGTCACCGGATGGCAACGATGTCACGCTCCGATTCTGGCCGCTCGGCGTGGCCGGCCGCACCCGGCCGGGGCAGCGCGAGCGCGAGCAGTGCGCCGAGTGCCGCGACGCCGACGGACACCAGCAGCATCGCATCCATGCCCTCGACGAACGCCGCGCGCACCGCCCCCAGCAGCGGCGAGGAGCCGATCCGCTGCGCCACCGCGACCCCCGCCGCCGCACTGTCCAGTACGGCACCGGCCACCGGCGCCGGCAGCCCGTCGACGTCGAGGTTGCCGCGGTAGCCGGCGCCGAGCACGCTGCCGAGCACCGCGACGCCGACTGCGCCGGCGGCCTGCCGCAGCACCATGAGCACGGCCGAGCCGGAACCGCTGCGCTCGGCGGTGAGCACCCCCATCGCCGTGTCCATGGCCGCCGGCATGGCGAACCCGAGGCCGGTCCCGCACAGCGCGATCCACGCCGCGGTGACGCCGTACCCGGTGCCGATTTCCGTGCCCGCCCCGACCGCCAGGCCGGCCGCCATCAGCGTGAACCCGAGCAGCACGCTCGCCATGGCGCCGCGGCGCGCGGTGAGCCGGTCGCCGATCCGCGCGCCAACCAGCAGGCCACCGATGATCGGCAGCAGCCGCAGGCCGGTGTCCAGCGGGCCGGCGCCGCCCACCGCCTGCAGGTACTGGGGGACGGCGAAGAGCAGCCCGAACATGGCGAAGGTGGCCACCGTGGCCAGCACCGCGCCCATGGTGAACCGGCGCGAGCGGAACAACGTCAGGTCGACCAGCGTCTGGCGGCCCCGGCGACCGGCGGCGAGCTGGCCGAGGACGAACCCGGTGAGCAGCACCAGTCCGGCGATCATCGTGGCCAGCGCGCCCCCGTCGGTCCAGCCGCGCTCGCCGGCGGCGATCACACCGTACGTGAAGGCGCCGAGGCCGGCGCTGGACACCAGCGCGCCGACCGGGTCGAGCCGCACCCGCTGGCTGCTGCGCGACTCCGGCAGGAGCACCGAGACCGCGACCAGCGCCGCCGCGATGAGCGGCACGTTGATCAGGAACACCGAGCCCCACCAGAAGTTGTCCAGCAGCCAACCGCCGACGATCGGCCCGAGCGGCAGGCCGATGGCGGTCGCTGCCACCCATACGTTGATCGCCCGCGGGCGCTCCTCATCGGTGAACAGCACCGGCAGCACGGCCATCGACAGCGGCATCATGAAGGCCGCGCCGAGCCCGAGCAGCGCGCGGGCCGCGACCAGCTCGCCGACCGTTGTGGCATACGCGCACAGCGCCGAGGCCGCGCCGAACGCCGCCAGCGCCGCCAGCAGCAGCCGCTTGCGGCCGAACCGGTCGCCGAGCACCCCGGCCGGCAGCATGGCCGCGGCCAGCACCAACAGGTAGGCGTCGTTGAACCACTGCAGGTCCCCGGTCGAGGCGTGCAGGTCGGTGGCAATGGTCGGCAGCGCCACGCTGAGCACCGTGGCGTCCAGACCCACCGTCAACAGGCTGACGGCCAGGGCGCCGAGCGCCCACCACTTCCTCCGTGTCCCACCAACAGTCATGACAGCCCCACCCTTTCGAGAGTTTGTCCGAAAAGATAGTAACTTTCAGATGGTGCCTCCTGTCAAGTCCTTTCCACCTGGCCAGATGGACAGGGTCCGCCCGGTCGTCCGGCGGGTCTTGCGCTACCGAGCGGCCGGTTTTGGCCGGCAACGCTGTCTGCGGCCGTGAATGGGGCCATACCTTCGGCCCACCCCGGCATCGCGGAAAGGGTCAGACATGCAGGTTGAAGAGCTACTCAAGCCGTTCCCCATCAAGGAGTTCCATCCGTTCCCCAGGGCGTTGCTCGGTCCGGGCGCCCATGAGCTGATCGGTCCGGAGGCGCTGAAGCTGGGCTTCCGCAAGCCGCTGGTGATGACCAGCGGGCTCCGCGGCTCCAACACCGTGCACAAGATCGTCGAGTCGATGAAGTACCACGGCCTGGAGGTCGTGGTCTACGACAAGGTGGAGTCCAACCCCAAGGACTACAACGTGATGGACGCCGTCACGTTGTACCAGGAGTCCAAGTGCGACAGCTTCGTGTCCATCGGCGGCGGGTCCTCGCACGACGCCTGTAAGGGCGCTCGCATCTCGGTGGCGCACGACGGTCGCAACGTCAACGAGTTCGAGGGCTTCAACAAGTCGGAGAACCCGAAGAACCCGCCGCATATCGCGGTGTCCACCACGGCGGGGACGGGCTCGGAGACCTCGTGGGCCTACGTCATCACCGACACCACGACCGACCCGGACAACCCGCACAAGTACGTCGCGTTCGACGACGCCTCGGTGGCCACGCTGGCCGTCGACGACCCGGTGTTGTACTTCGACTGCCCGATCGACTACACCGCCCAGTGCGGGTTCGACGTGCTGGCGCACGCCTCGGAGCCGTATGTGTCCCGGCTGAACTTCGAGCCGTCGCTGGGCAACGCGCTGTGGGCGATCAAGCTGACCGCCCAGCACCTGCGCACGGCCACCTGGAACCCGGCCGAGCTCACCGGCCGGCAGGGCATGATGTACGCCCAGTACATCGCCGCCCAGGCGTTCAACTCCGGCGGCCTCGGCATCATCCACTCGATCTCGCACGCGGTGAGCGCCTTCTACGACACCCATCACGGGCTGAACAATGCGGTCGCGCTGCCCCGGGTCTGGGCGTTCAACATGCCGGTGGCCTACCAGCGGTTCGCCGACATCGCCGAGGTAATGGGCGTCGACACGCACGGCAAGACGACCGTGCAGGCCGCGGACGCCGCCCTGGCCGCGGCCATCCGGCTGCTGCGCGACGTGGGCATTCCCGAGCGGTTCGTCGACGTCAAGCAGAACACCTACTCCAAGAACAGGCTCGGCCAGGGGCCGACGAAGTTCTACGAGCGGGCCAAGGTCATCAAGGGTGACGACGAGGACATCGACCGCATCACCCGGCACGTCCTCGGTGACGCCTGCACCCCGGGCAACGCCAAGGAGTGCACGTTCGAGACGGTCCGGCCGGTGGTCGCGCACTGCCTCAACGGCGACCTGGACGACCTGATCAGCTGATTCCATGCTAGACGTGGGGTCGTGAGCGCCCGATGCCGCCGCGCTCACGGCCTCACACCCAACGGCGGCGGCCAACCCCGAAAGGCAACCATGAGCGTGCTCAACGGCCGGCTACCGGCGGCGTTCGACTCGGTCGACGCGGTGAGCGCCGGCCTCGCCGAGCACGGCTACATCGCGGACAAGCGGCTGGCCACCACGGTGTTCCTGCTCACCCGGCTGGAGAAGCCGCTGCTGGTCGAGGGCCCGGCCGGGGTCGGCAAGACCGAGCTGGCCAAGGTGCTCGCCGCGGTGACCGGTCGGCGGCTGCTGCGGCTGCAGTGCTACGAGGGCCAGGACGAGACCAAGGCGCTCTACGAGTGGGACTACGGCAAGCAGCTGCTGTACACCCAGATCCTGCGGGAGAAGATCGGCCAGATCGTCGCGGACGCGGCCGACCTGCGCGATGCGGTCGAACGGATCGGCGCGCAGGAGAGTGTGTTCTTCTCCGAGCGGTTCCTCGCGCCGCGGCCGTTGCTGGAGGCGATCCGCTCCGAGCAGCCCAGCGTGCTGCTGATCGACGAGGTGGACCGCGCCGACGAGGCGCTGGAGGCGGTGCTGCTGGAGATGCTGGGGGAGTACCAGATCTCCGTGCCGGAGGTCGGCACGTTCACCGCGACGCATCCGCCGTACGTGATCCTGACCTCGAACAACACCCGCGATCTCGCGGCTGCGCTGAAGCGCCGCTGCCTGCACCTGTTCCTGGACTACCCGGCCGCGCCGCGCGAGCTGGAGATCGTGCGCAGCAAGAACACCGGGCTCGCCGATGCGCTGGCCGCCGAGCTGGTCGACATCGTGCGGGGGCTGCGCCAGCTGGAGCTGCGCAAGGCGCCCAGCATCTCGGAGACCATCGACTGGGCGCGGACCCTGGCCGTGCTCGGCGTGAACGAGCTGTCTGCGCAGGTGCTCTCGGACACGGTGTCGGTGGTGGTCAAGTACGACAAGGACGTGCGGAAGGCGCTGGACGCGCTGCCCAGGCTGGTGGACCCGAACGCGGACATCGGCGATGAGGCGCACGGCCACGGGCACGGCCATGGGCACGGCCACGGGCACGGCCATCAGACCGAGCAGCAGGCCGAACAGCCGACGGCACAGCCGGCCGAGCGGCACCAGCCCGATGAGCCCGAGCTGGACGGCCGGCTGGTCCGGCTGGCCAAGGACCAGCCCGGCCGGTTCGACGAGGGCTACTACGGCACGCCCGGCCCCGGCAAGCCGACCCGGCGGCAGGTCACCGCCGGCCAGGGCGACCGGTCCTTCGCCAGACGCCGGCCGCTCTAGGAGGGCGGGGTGGAGGCCACCATCCACCG
>DASXTS010000270.1:0-13036 GCA_036505275.1 Pseudonocardiaceae bacterium | reverse complement strand
GCCGTCGCCGTGCTGCGCGAGGGCGGCCGGCTGGCCCAGTTCGACCCACCGGACCGGCTGCTGGCAGAGCCGGCGGACGACTTCGTCTCCTCCTTCGTCGGCCGCGACCGCGGCTACCGGCGGCTGTCCTTTCTGGACGCCAACGGCCTGACCATCCATCCACTTCAGACGGTCGTGCTCGGCGAGCCGGTGAGCAGTATCGACGACTGGGCGCTGGCCGTCGACCGCGCCGGCCGGCCCCGTGGCTGGCTGCCGGCGCGGTCCATGGTGGACGGACCACTGACCGAGGACGGGCTGCGGCCGGGCGGGTCGCTGTACGTCAAGGGCGGGTCGCTGCGTGGCGCGCTGGACGCCGCGCTGTCCTCGCCGAGCGGGTACGGCGCGGCCGTGCACCCCGACGGTGCACTGGCCGGCGGGGTGGTCGCCGAGGAGGTGCTCGCGCTGTTGCGGTCGCACCGGGACGTTTCGTGATCGACGACCTGATCAGGTACCTGAGCAACCCGCGCAACCAGGACGCGGTGCTGCGACTGCTGCTGGTGCACGTCCGGCTTTCGCTGTTGCCGCTGCTGCTCGGGCTGGTCGCCGCGGTGCCGATCGGCTGGGCCGCGCAGCGCTGGCGGCGGCTCCGCGTGCTGGTGCTGGGCGGGGCCAACGTGCTCTACACCGTGCCATCGCTGGCGCTGTTCGTGATCCTGCCGCCGATCCTCGGCACGAGGATTCTGGACGAGCTGAACGTGGTGGTTGCGCTGGCGCTCTACACAGCTGCGCTGCTGGTGCGACCCGTGGTGGACGCGCTGGACACGCTGCCAGGGCACGTGCTCGCGGCCGCCACCGCGGTCGGCTACCGGCCGGTACGCCGGTTCCTCACGGTTGAGCTGCCGCTGGCCGTGCCGGTGCTGTCCGCCGGCGTGCGGGTGGCGTCGGTCAGCAACATCAGCCTGGTCAGCGTCGGCGCGCTGATCGGCGTCGGCGGACTGGGGCAGCTGTTCACCGAGGGCTTCCAGAACGCTTACAACCCACCGATCGTGGTCGGTATCGTGCTCACCCTGGCACTGGCCCTGGCCGTCGACCTGCTGCTGGTGGCCGGCCGCGCGTTGCTCACCCCCTGGCAGGGGCGGCGATCGGTGGCGGCCAGATGATCTTCTCCGAGGTGGCCCGCTGGCTGACCGACCCGGCGAGCTGGACCGGGGACGGCGGCCTGCTTGAGCGGATCGCCGAGCACCTGCGGTACACCGTGATCGCCGTGCTCGGCGCGGCCGTGGTCGCGGTGCCGCTCGGGCTCGCGGTCGGGCACACCGGCCGCGGCGGCACGGTCGTGGTGGGCCTGGCCAATGCCATGCGCGCGCTGCCCACCCTGGGCGTGATCACCCTGCTGTCCCTGCAGCTGGGCATCCTGCGGGTGGGGCCGGTGCTGCTCGGGCTCGCCATCCTGGCCGTGCCACCGATCCTGGCCGGCTCCTACGCCGGCGTGCAGGCCGTCGACCGTGCGGTGGTGGACGCCGCGGCCGGCGTCGGCATGACGTCCTGGCAGCGGCTCTGGCGGGTCGAGGTCCCGATCGCCATGCCGCTGCTGCTCGGCGGCCTACGGGGCGCCGTGCTGCAGGTGCTGGCCACCGGCACCGTCGCGGCCTACGTCGGGCTCGGCGGCCTCGGCCGGCCGTTGCTGGACGGCCTACGGGTCACCGACTACCCGCGGGTGGCCGGCGCCGCGGTGGTGGTCGCGGTGCTCGCCGTGCTGCTGGACCTCGGGTTGGCCGCGCTGCAGCGGCAGATAGTCCCGCGCGGGCTTCGGCTCGCGTCGAGAACGGTTAGCGGGGTCGCCTGAGCTCAGGTGGCACCCAGGTCACGAGGAGGACAACCGAAGATGACCCGAAGCTGGACCAGGCTGGTCTCGGCGCTGGCCACGGGCGCGCTCACGGTGGGGCTCGCCGCCGGGCTGATCGCGTGCGGCGGCGGCGGCAACAACCCGCTCACCACCGGTACCACCGGCGCTGGCGCCGACAACACGGTCACCGTCGGCTCCGCCGACTTCACCGAGAACGTGGTGCTGGCCGAGATCTACGCCGGCGCGCTGCGCGGTGCCGGCGCGAAGGTCACCGTCAAGCCCCGGGTGGGCACCAGGGAGGCCCTGATCAAGGGCCTGCAGGACAAGTCGCTGAGCGTGGTGCCCGAGTACAGCGGCAACCTGCTCGCGTACCTGGACAAGACCGCGACCCAGACCACGCCCGACGACGTGTACACCGCGCTGAAGAGCAAGGTGCCCAGCGGCCTGACCGTGCTGGAGAAGTCCTCGGCCGAGGACTCCGATGTGCTCGTCGTCACCCAGCAGACCGCCCAGCAGAACAACCTCGCGACCGTGGAGGACCTCGGCCCCAAGTGCGGCCAGTTCGTCTTTGGCGCCGCCGGTGAGTGGAAGCAGCGCTGGGAGACCAAGATCAAGCAGCTGTACGGCTGCACGTTCAAGGAGATCCGTACCACCGACGCCGGTGGCCCGGTGACCGTCGAGGCGCTCAAGGGCGGCCAGGTGCAGGTCGCGAACCTCTTCACCACCGCGTCGGCCGTCAAGGCCAACAACTTCGTGCAGCTCAAGGACACCAAGCGGATGTACCCCGCGCAGAACGTGGTGCCGTTCGGCCGTACCGACGCGCTCAACGAGGCCGCCACCGCTGCGCTCAACAAGGTCTCCGCCGCCCTCGACACGGACAAGCTCACCGCCCTGGTCAAGCGCGTCGAGGTCGACAAGGAGAACGCCGCCGACGTCGCCGCCGACTTCCTCCGCGACGCCGGCATCTCGCACTAGGGCCGGCGCCCTTGGCCGGGCCTCCCGGCGTGTCCGCGTGCGCGGCCCCGCCGGGCCTCCCGGCGTGTCCGCGTGTTCGGACACGTGAGTTGGGCGTTCGAGCACATTGCGACGTGCCGGTTCGCCCAACTCAACGGCACGAACCCGCGGACACGCGAGGGTGGTGGGTACGGTGCGGTCATGGTCAGTGTCCCCGTCAGCCCCTTCCCAGCGAGCACGGCGACCACGGTCCCGGTGGGGCCCTGGCCGCTCAGCAGGTCACAGGTGCGGGCGGTGGCCAGGAACGGTGCGCGGGTCGAGCTGACCAGCGAGGCTCGGACGGCGATCGGCCGGGCGCGCGAGTACATCGAGGCGCTGGCCGCCGACCCGCAGCCGCACTACGGCGTGTCGACCGGGTTCGGCGCGCTGGCCACCACGCACATCCCGCCCAGCCGGCGTGCGGCGCTGCAACGCTCGCTGATCCGCTCGCACGCCGCCGGCGCCGGCCCCGCGGTCGAGCCGGAGGTGGTGCGGGCCATGATGCTGCTGCGGCTGCGCACCCTGGCCTCTGGCCGCACCGGCGTGCGGCTGGGCACCGCGGAGGCCCTCGCCGCGCTGCTGAACGAGGGCCTGGTACCGGTGGTCCCCGAGCACGGCTCGCTCGGCTGCTCCGGTGACCTCGCCCCGTTGGCCGCGGTCGCGCTGGCGCTCACCGGGGAAGGCGAGGTGCTCGACGCCGGCGGCGTGCGTCGACCAGCCGCTGCGGCGCTGGCCCGGCACGGCATCGAACCGATCGAGCTGGCCGAGAAGGAGGGCCTCGCGCTGATCAACGGCACCGACGGCATGCTCGGCATGCTCGTGCTGGCCACCCACGACCTGGCCGGGCTGCTGGACACCGCCGACCTCACCGCGGCCATGACCACCGAGGCGGTGCTCGGCACGGACCGCGCCTTCGCCGCGGACCTGCAGTCGCTTCGGCCGCACCCAGGGCAGGCGGTGTCGGCGGCCAGGATGCTCGCGCTGATGGCCGGCTCGCAGATCGTGGCCAGCCACCGCACCCCCGACTGCACCAGGGTGCAGGACGCCTACTCGTTGCGGTGCGCGCCTCAGGTGCACGGCGCTGCACGGGACACCGTGGCGCACGCGGTCCGCGTCGTGGACGTCGAGCTGCAGTCCACAGTGGACAATCCGGTGGTGCTGGCAGATGGGCGGGTGGAGTCCAACGGAAACTTCCACGGCGCGCCGTTGGGTTACATCGCCGACTTCCTGGCGATCGCCATAGCCGACGTGGCCGGCATGGCCGAGCGGCGCACCGACCGGATGCTGGACGTGGCGCGCTCGCACGGCCTGCCACCGTTCCTGGCCGACGACCCCGGGGTCGACTCCGGGCACATGATCGCGCACTACACTCAGGCCGCGGTGGTCAACGAGCTGAAGCGGCTTGCGGTGCCGGCGTCGGTGGACTCCATCCCCACGAGCGCCATGCAGGAGGACCACGTCTCGATGGGCTGGGCCGCGACCCGCAAGCTACGTCGCGCCGTGGACGGGCTGGGCACCGTCCTCGCGGTGGAGGCGGCCACCGCGGCACGGGCGCTGCGGCTGCGCGACCCGTTGCGGCCGGCACCGGGCACCACGGCCGCCGCCGAGGCGCTGGATGCCGCCGGCGTCGGTGGCCCGGGCCCGGACCGGCATCTGGCGCCCGAGATCGCCGCCGCCGAGCGGATGGTGCGCGACGGTGCGCTGCTGGCCGCGGTCGCCCCGTACCTGAAGCAAGAGTCGATGGTGGATCGGAGGCTGCGGTGAGCAGGACGGTGCGTGCCGCCCGCGGCCACACGGTGACTGCGCGGTCGTGGCAGACCGAGGCGGCCCTGCGGATGCTGCACAACAACCTCGACCCGGACGTGGCCGAGCGCCCGGCCGACCTGGTGGTCTACGGCGGCTCCGGCAAGGCCGCCCGGGACTGGGCGAGCTTCGACGCGATCACCCGCGAGCTGACCTCGCTCGGGGAGGACGAGACGCTGCTGGTTCAGTCGGGCCGCCCGGTCGGTGTGCTGCGCACCCACGAGTGGGCGCCGCGGGTGCTGATCGCCAACTCCAATCTGGTGCCGGACTGGGCCAACTGGCCGGAGTTCCGGCGCCTGGAGGCCCTCGGCCTGACCATGTATGGGCAGATGACGGCCGGCTCGTGGATCTACATCGGCACCCAGGGCATCCTGCAGGGCACCTACGAGACGTTCGCCGCCGTGGCCGCCAAGCGGTTCGGCGGCTCGCTGGCCGGCACGCTCACCGTGACGGCCGGCCTCGGCGGAATGGGCGGGGCGCAGCCGCTCGCGGTCACCATGAATGGCGGGGTCGTCCTGGTCGTGGAGTGTGATCCGGCCCGCATCCGGCGCCGCCTCGACACCCGTTACCTGGACGAGCAGGCGTCCTCTCTCGATGACGCCGTGCGTCGCTGCTCGGCCGCGCGTGCGGCTCGGCGGCCGCTGTCCGTGGGCGTGCTGGGCAATGCCGCGGAGGTCCTGCCCGAACTGCGGCGACGCGGCGTCGAGGTGGACGTGGTCACCGACCAGACCTCGGCGCACGACCCGCTGGCCTACCTGCCGCGCGGCGTGTCGGTGCAGGAGTGGCACGACTACGCCGAGCGCAAGCCGGACGAGTTCACCGACCGGGCCCGCGAATCGATGGCCGAGCACGTCGGCGCCATGGTGGGCTTCCTGGACGCCGGCGCGGAGGTGTTCGACTATGGCAACTCCATCCGCGGCGAGGCCAAGCTCGGCGGCTGCGAGCGGGCGTTCGCGTTCCCCGGATTCGTACCGGCGTACATCCGGCCGCTCTTCTGCCAGGGAAAGGGGCCGTTCCGGTGGGCAGCGCTCTCCGGCGACCCGGAGGACATCGCCACGACCGATCGGGCCATCCTGGAGCTGTTCCCGGACAACGAGCCGCTTGCGCGGTGGATCAGGCTGGCCGGCGAGCGGGTCGCGTTCCAGGGCCTGCCGGCGCGGATCTGCTGGCTCGGCTACGGCGAGCGGCACCTGGCCGGGCTGTGCTTCAACGATCTCGTGGCCTCCGGTGAGCTGGCCGCACCGATCGTGATCGGCCGCGACCACCTGGACTGCGGCTCGGTCGCCTCGCCGTACCGGGAGACCGAGCGGATGGCGGACGGCTCCGACGCGATCGCCGACTGGCCGCTGCTGAACGCGCTGGTGAACACCGCCTCCGGGGCGTCATGGGTGTCGCTTCACCACGGCGGCGGCGTCGGCATCGGCAGGTCCATCCACGCCGGCCAGGTCAGCGTCGCGGACGGCACTCCGCTGGCCGCAGCGAAGCTGGAGCGGGTGCTGACCAACGATCCGGCCATGGGCGTGCTGCGGCACGTCGACGCCGGCTACGACGAGGCGCGGACCGTCGCCGCCCGGCACGGCGTGCGGATCCCGATGGGACCTTCGTGAGTGAGAAATGGTGTGCTGGCACCATTTGCCACTCACGAGGTGAGGCGTTCGACTCGATGTGGGCCGACCTGGCCGACATCGGGCGGGACGGCCGGCGCGGCGGGTTCTCCCGGCACGGCTTCGACGACGCCGACCTGACCATGCGCGAGTGGTTCACCGAGCAGGCTGGCCGGCGCGGCCTCGAGGTGCGGGCCGACCGCAACGGCAACCTGTGGGCGTGGTGGGGCTCACCGGCCGCCGGTGCCATCGTCACCGGGAGCCACCTCGACTCGGTACCCGGCGGTGGCGCGTTCGACGGGCCACTCGGTGTGGTCAGCGCGCTGCTCGCGGTGGACGCCCTTCGGGACGCCGGCTTCCGGCCGGCGCGGCCGTTGGCCGTCGTGGTGTTCGCCGAAGAGGAGGGCGGCCGCTTCGGGGTGCCGTGCCTGGGGTCGCGGCTGTTGACCGGCGCGCTGGCCCCGTCGGCGGCGCTCGGGCTGTCCGATCCGGACGGCGTGCCGTTGGCCTCGGCGCTGGAGCGGGCCGGCATCGACCCGGCGCGGGTGGGTAGGGACGCCGCCTCGGTGGCCGGCATCGGCACGTTCGTGGAGCTGCACGTTGAGCAGGGCAGGGGCCTGGTCGACAGGGACGCCTCGGTCGGCGTCGCGGAGAGCATCCTGGCGCACGGTCGGTGGCGGCTGACCTTCTCCGGCGAGGGCAACCACGCCGGCACCACCGCGCTTGGCGACCGGCGGGACCCGGTGTTGCCTGCCGCTGCCGCCGTACTGGCGGCTCGCCGCGTGGCGTCCACTGTGGACGGCGCACGGGCGACCGTCGGACGGATCGTGCCGAACCCAGGCGGTACCAACGTCATAGCGTCCACAGTGGACGTCTGGCTGGATGCTCGTGCGTTGTCCGCTGTGGACGCCAGGGTCGTCGTCGACGAGATCGTGGCGGCCGCGCGCGCGGCGGTGGCCGAGGAGGGCTGCGCGCTGACCGTCGGCGAGGAGTCCTTCGGCGACACCGTGGTCTTCGACGCCGCGCTGCGCGATCGGGTGTCCGCGGTGGTCGGCGGCGTCTCAGCGGCGCCGGGCGGTGGGCGCCGCGGTCTGCCCGGTGGTGGGCCCCGCGGTCTGCCCGGTGGTGGGCCCGCGCTGCCCACCGGCGCCGGCCACGACGCCGGCATTCTCGCCGCCGCGGGAGTGCCCGCCGCCATGCTGTTCGTGCGCAATCCCACCGGAGTGAGCCACGCGCCGGCCGAGCACGCTGAACGGTCGGACTGCCTGGCCGGCGTCGAGGCCCTCACCGCGGTGCTGCGCGATCTCGCGTCGTGACGGGGGACTGGTGACCCGGCGGTTGTACTGGTGCGAGCACGCGTGGGTCGACGGTGGGGCCCGTCGCGGCGTGCTGGTCGGCGTGGCCGACAAGGTGATCGACGAGGTGTCCACCGTTGCCGGTCCGCCGGCCGGCGCGGTGCGGTTGCGCGGCCTTGTGCTGCCCGGCATGGCGAACGCGCACTCGCACGCGTTCCACCGGGCGCTCCGCGGGCGGACACCCGGTCGGGCCCAAGGTCTGAGCCAAGGCGGCACGTTCTGGACCTGGCGCGAGGTGATGTACGAGCTGGCCGGGCGGCTGGAGCCGGACAGCTACCTGCGGCTGGCGCGCGCGGTGTACGCAGAGATGGTGCTCGCCGGCTGGGCCACCGTCGGGGAGTTCCACTACCTGCACCACCCGGTCGGGGGCGGACGGTATCGCGATGTCAACGTGATGGGCGATGCGTTGCGCGAGGCCGCGGAGCAGGCCGGAATCCGGCTGACCCTGGTGGATGCCTGCTACCTGACCGGTGGCATAGGCAAGCCGCTGGATGGGGTGCAGCGCCGTTTCGGCGACGGCACCGCCGAGGAGTGGGCGCGGCGGGTGTCCCGCCTGCGTGACGGGCCGGCGTTCCGGGTGGCCGCCGCGGTGCATTCGGTGCGCGCCGTGCCGCGCACCGCACTGCCGGTGGTCGTCGCCGGCGTTTCCGGCGCGGCGCCGTTGCACGTGCACCTGTCGGAGCAACCGGCCGAGAACGAGGCGTGCCTTGCGGCTTACGGCATGACCCCCGCGCGGCTGCTGCACGAGGCCGGTGCGCTGGGCGGGCGGACCACGGCGGTGCACGCCACCCACGTCGGCGGCGACGACATCGCGCTGCTCGGCTCGACCGGCACCACGGTGGCGCCCTGCCCGACCACCGAGGCCGACCTGGCGGACGGCATCGGCCCGATGCGGGAGCTGACCGACGCGGGCTGCCCGCTGGTGCTCGGCACCGACCAGCACACCGTGATCGACCCGTTCGCCGAGGCCCGCGGGCTCGAGGCCGGCGAGCGGCTCCGGTCGCAGCGTCGCGCCCGCTTCACGCCGTCCGAGCTGGTCGCGGCGCTGACCGTGGACGGGCACACGGCACTCGGCTGGCCGGATGCCGGCCGGATCGCGGTGGGCGCCCGTGCTGACCTGGTCGCCGTCCGCACCGACAGCCCGCGCACCGCCGGCTGCGCTCCCGACCAGGTCATCATGGCGGCGTCCGCGGCCGACGTGCACACCGTGCTCGTCGACGGCACCGTCCTGGTGGCCGACGGCGAGCACCGGCGCCTCGGCGACGTCGGGCGGCTCCTCGCCGCCGCCGTCGACTCGGTGTGGGATTCCTGACCGGAGGCGGCCCGGCGGTCAAGCTGTCGGTGGCCGCGGCGTGGGCGCCAGGGCGGGCCGTGTGGAATTTCCCCACCAGAGGGCGCACGATGTCACATTCTCGCCAAAATCAGAACCGGCGATCGAGGGGAGCCGATCGTGGAAGGAACCACCGCGATCATCGGAATTGGCGAGCTGATCACCAATGACGGCGAGCACGGCACCCTGCACAACGCGGCGCTTATACTGGACGGCGATCGGGTGGCCTGGGTCGGTACGGCGTCCACCGCCCCACCGGCGGACGCCGAGGTCGACGTCGGCGGCCGCGCCGTGCTGCCCGGCTGGGTCGACTCGCACACCCACCTGGTGTTCGCCGGCGACCGGAGCGCCGAGTTCGCGGCGAGAATGGCCGGCACGCCGTACTCAGCCGGCGGCATCGCCACCACCGTGCACGCCACCAGGCTCGCCACCGATGACGAACTGCGCGCCACCGTGCAGCGGCTGACCGAAGAGGCGGCCCAGCAGGGCACCACCTGCCTGGAGACCAAGACCGGGTACGGGCTGACCACCGAGGACGAAGTGCGCGCCGCGCGGGTCGCTCGGGACTGCGTGGACGAGGTGACCTTCCTCGGCGCGCACGTGGTGCCGCCAGGTGCCGACCCGGACGAGTACGTGCACATCGTGTGCGGTCCGATGATGGACGCGGTCGCGCCGTACGCCCGGTGGGTGGACGTGTTCTGCGAGCGTGGCGCATTCGACGTTGACCAGTCCCGCGCGGTGCTCGCGGCGGGCATCGAGCGCGGCCTCACGCCGCGGGTGCATGGCAACCAGCTCGGCCCCGGCCCCGGCGTGCGGCTGGCCGTCGAGCTCGGCGCGGCAAGCGTCGACCACTGCTGTTATCTGACCTCCATCGAGGTGGACGCGCTGGCCTCGTCGGGCACCGTCGCCACCCTGCTGCCGGCCTGCGACCTGTCCACCCGTGGGCCGCTGCCGGACGCTCGCGCGCTGCTCGACGCGGGCGCCACCGTGGCCCTGGCGACGAACTGCAACCCCGGCTCCTCGTACACCACGTCCATGGCGTTCTGCGTGGCCACCGCCGTCCTGCAGCTGCGGATGACCGTCGAGGAGGCCGTACGGGCGGCCACCCTGGGCGGCGCCATCGCGCTGCAGCGCACCGACGTCGGCGTGCTGCGCGTGGGCGCGCGCGCCGACGTGCACGTGCTCGACGCGCCGTCCGCCGTCTACCTGGCCTACCGCCCCGGTGTCCCCCTCACCCACGCGGTGTGGCGAGCCGGCACCCGCGTCCGCTGACCAGCCTTGTAACCGGCGTGTTCGCCGGTTGGGTCGGGCGTGTTCGCCGGTTGGGTCGGGCGTGTTTGGCGTTTCGGGCGACAGGCTTGGCCGAATCAGGGTTGTCCTACGCTGCGTGCCGTGTACTTCACCGACCGGGGCATCGAGGAGCTGGAGAGTCGCCGCGGCGCCGAGGAGGTGACGCTCGCCTGGCTGGCGGATCAGATGCGGGCCTTCGTCGACGATCACCCCGACTTCGAGGACGCCATCGACCGGTTCGCCACCTTTCTCGCGCGCGGGGAACGCGAGGAAACCGACTGAACCGCCCAACACGGCCGACCCAACCGACGAACACGCGCGACCGAACCGGCGAACACGCGCTGCCGAACCGACGAACACGCGCTGCCGAACGGGCGAACACGCCTAGTCGAGGTCGAAGGCGGCTAGGAGCAGCTCGGCCTGTTCGACCTCGTGCACCTTGGAGGAGCCGGCCGAAGGGGCGGCCATGGCACGGCGGGACACTCGGCGGATGCTGGAGAGCTGGTCGGGTAGGAGCTCGGGCAGCGCGAGGCCGAAGTACGGCCAGGCACCCTGGTTGGCGGGCTCCTCCTGCACCCAGCGGATGTCGACGACATTGGGGTAGCGCGACATCGCGCGGCTGAGCTCAGCGACCGGCACCGGGTAGAGCTGTTCGACGCGCAGGATGGCCGTGTCGTTCATGCTGTGCTTCTGCCGCGTGTTGTTCAGCTCGTAGCTGATCTTGCCGCTGCACAGCAGCAGCCGCTTGACCGCGTCCGACTCGGGCACGAGCGGGTCGTCGAGCACCGGGCCGAAGCGGCCGGAGGTGAAGTCCGCGAGCGGGCTCACCGCCGCCTTGAGCCGCAGCATCGACTTCGGGGTGAAGACGATGAGCGGCCGCCGCACGCCGTCCAGCGCGTGGCGACGCAGCAGGTGGAAGTAGTTGGCCGGGGTGGACGGCACGGCCACCATCATGGAGCCTTCGGCGCACAGCTGCAGCCACCGCTCGATGCGGCCGGAGGTGTGGTCGGGGCCCTGGCCCTCGTGGCCGTGCGGCAGCAGGATGGCGAGGTCGGAAGTCTGGCCCCATTTGGCCTCGCCGGACGAGATGAACTCGTCGATGATTGATTGCGCGCCGTTGACGAAGTCGCCGAACTGGGCTTCCCAGAGCACGAGGGCTTCGGCGTTGGCCACCGAGTAGCCGTATTCGAAGCCGACGGCGGCGAATTCGGACAGGGCGGAGTCGTAGGCCAGGAACCTGCCCTGGTTGGGTGACAGGTTCTGCAGTGGGGTGTATTCCCGGCCGGTCTTGCGGTCGATCACGACGCCGTGTCGTTGCACGAAGGTGCCGCGCCTTGAGTCTTGGCCGGCTAGGCGCACCATGCGGCCCTCCATGCACAGCGATCCGAATGCGAGCAGCTCGGCGAAGGCCCAGTCGATGCCGCCGTCGCGGGCCATCTGAACCCGGCGTTCCAGCACCGGTTTGACCCGTGGGTGGACCGAGAAGCCCGGCGGCAGGTTGACGTGGGCATGGGCGATGCGCTGGACGGTCTGGGTGCTGATCGCGGTCGAGAGGCTGGTTGGTATCACTTGTTCGCGCTCGACTGACTCGCTCGGCGCGGGTGGGTGTTTCTCCAGTTCGCGGACCTCGTTGAAGACGTGTTCGAGTTGGCTGGCGTAGTCGCGTAGGGCGCGTTCGGCTTCGTCGACGGAGATGTCGCCGCGGCCGATGAGTGCTTCGGTGTAGGTTTTGCGAACGGAGCGTTTGGCGTCGATCAGCTCGTACATGGCGGGTTGGGTCATGGAGGGGTCGTCGCCCTCGTTGTGGCCGCGGCGGCGGTAGCAGATCATGTCGATGACGACGTCCTTGCCGAATGCTTGCCGGTATTCCACGGCGAGTTTGGCCACCCAGACGCAGGCTTCGGGGTCGTCGCCGTTGACGTGGAATACCGGGGCGCCGATCATTTTGGCCACGTCGGTGCAGTACTCGGATGAGCGGGATTGCTGGGGTGCGGTGGTGAAGCCGACCTGGTTGTTGACCACGACGTGTACGGTGCCGCCGGTGCGGTAGCCGCGCAGCAGGGCCAGGTTCAGTGTCTCGGCGACCACGCCCTGGCCGGCGAAGGCCGCGTCGCCGTGTAGCAGTGCGGGCAGCACGGTGAAGCCGCCTTCGCCCTTGTTCAGCAGGTCCTGTTTGGCTCGGACGATGCCCTCCAGCACGGGGTTGACGGCTTCCAGGTGAGAGGGGTTGGAGGTCAGGGAGACGGTGGTCTCGCCGTCGCCGAACATGCGGTAGTACTTGCCCTCCGCGCCGAGGTGGTATTTCACGTCGCCGGAGCCGTGCGCCTGGCCGGGGTCGAGGTTGCCCTCGAACTCGCGGAAGATCTGCGAGTATGGCTTGCCTACCACGTTGGCCAGCACGTTGAGCCGGCCGCGGTGCGGCATGCCGACGACCACCTCGTCGAGTTCCTGCTCGGCGGCCTTGTCCAGCACGGCGTCCAGCAGCGGGATCACCGACTCGCCGCCCTCCAGCGAGAACCGCTTCTGCCCGACGTACTTGGTCTGCAGGAATGTTTCGAACGCCTCGGCGGCGTTGAGTTTGGACAGGATGTACTTCTGCTCGGCGCTGGTGGGCTTCTGGTGCGGCACCTCGACCCGCTGCTGCAACCAGGCCCGCTCGTCTGGCTCAAGGATGTGCATGTACTCGATGCCGACGGTGCGGCAGTAGGAGTTGCGCAGCACGCCGAGCACGTCGCGCAGCTTCATGTGCGACTGGCCGGCGAAGCCGCCGACGGCGAACTCCCGGTCCAGGTCCCACAGGGTCAGGCCGTGCTTGAGCACGTCCAGGTCGGGGTGC
>DASXTS010000269.1:0-7868 GCA_036505275.1 Pseudonocardiaceae bacterium | reverse complement strand
GGGCGCGTGGCAGGTCGATCTGGCCGGTGTCTAACGCGGCGAGGGTGGCGGGCAGCCGTTGGGTGAGGTCCAGGGCCAGGTCGAGCCGGTAGCCGGCGGCGATGCCGGAGATGTTGAGGGCCAGGGCGATTTCGTCGATGGTGTAGTCGCTGAATTGTCCGTTCGGCTGGCGGCGCAGCTCGACGAGTTCGGCGATGGCCTTTAATTGTTCGGCCTGGGCATGGGCGATGACCCGCTCCCAGTGTTGCATTGTTGAGATGATCTCGTCCCCCTCGAACATACGTTCATTCTATTCCACAAGCTGGCCTGAAAGCAAGGCTTGCCCTAAAGTCAACCGTATTCGGACCGCACGCTGAGGGCGCAAATCGGGCCGCGCATCCCGTGCAAAGCCATCCTTAGACGCAACAACCCACTCAACCGCAACTTTCCAGCCGAGAAACGGCCTATCCGCCGGAGTCCGGCCCCAGCTCGGCAACAGCGCCGGCCGCCAGCAGTTCGTCGATCTCCCGCGCCGTGATGCCCCAGCCCAGCAGCCCGTGCCTGGTGTCCTGCCCGGGCCCCCGAGGCCCGCTGGTGATCGCACCAGGGGTACGCGAGAACCGCGGCGCGACGCCCGGCTGCGACACACCGTCGAACTCCACAAAGGTCTCGCGGGCCTTGATGTGCGGATGGTCGAGAGCCTCGGTGAGGCTGAGCACCGGAGTGACGCAGGCATCGGTGCCGGCGAAGTGGGTTGCCCACTCGTCGCGGGTACGGGTCGCGAAGGCCGCGGTGAACGCGGCACGGTGCGCCGGCCAGCACGCCGGGTCCAGCTGCTCCCCGGGCAGGTCGGTAATGCCGAGGCCGGCCATGAGGGCGGCGAAGAACTGCGGCTCGATGGCGCCCACCGCCACATGGCGCCCGTCGGCGCAGGCATAGGTGTCGTAGAACGGCGCGCCACCGTCGAGGTAGTTCGATCGGCGCTGGTCGCGCCAGAGACCGGCGGACAGCATTCCGTGCACCATGGTGAGCAGCGAGGACACCCCGTCCACCATCGCGGTGTCCACCACCTGCCCGCGGCCGCTGCGCTCGCGTTCCACCAGCGCGGCGAGCACGCCGAAGACGAGGAACATCGCCCCGCCGCCGAAGTCGGCGAGCAGATTGATCGGCGGAATCGGCCGCTCCGCCACGCCGATGGCGTGCAATGCGCCGGTCAGCCCGGCGTAGTTGATGTCGTGACCGACCGCGCCGGCGAGCGGGCCGTCCTGGCCCCATCCCGTCATCCGCCCGTAGACCAGGCGCGGGTTGCGGTCAAGGCACGCCTGCGGGCCGATCCCGAGCCGCTCGGTCACGCCCGGTCGCAGGCCCTCGACGAGCACGTCGGCCCGCTCGACCAGCCGCAGCAGCACCTCGCTGCCCGCGGGGTTCTTCAGGTCCACCGCCGCGCAAGGGCGGCTGCGGTGCAGCAGTTGGCGCTCGGCCGAAACGATCATCGGGCCGCTGCCAGGCCGGTCGATCCGGAGCACGTCGGCGCCGAGCTCGGCCAGCAGCATGCAGGCGTACGGCGCCGGGCCCAGCCCGGCCAGCTCGATCACGCGGATGCCGACGAGTGGACCGGACCGGCTGCCCATGAGGCGGACCCTACCGCAGGACGGAGCGTCGCCCGCCGCCGTTAATCGGTATCCTGATTCCGTCGCTCGCCCCCGCGTAGAGTGCCGTCCGATGCGGCAAACCCAGTTGATCTCCGGCGGACGCCGGCTGTCCGCCACGATCTTCGAGCCTGGCGAACCGCCGGCCTCAGTGCCTGGCCTGCTCTTCGTGCACGGCATGTCCAGCAACCAGGTGGGCTACCGGCCGCGCGCCGAGGCCTGTTCGCAGCGCCTGGGTGCGTTATGCCTGACGTTCGACCTCAGCGGGCACGGCGAGAGCGATGGCGACATCCGCGCCTTGTCGGCCCGGGATCATCTCGACGACCTCATGAGTGCCTACGACGCGCTCCTGGCCCAGCCCGCGGTCGATGGCAACCGGATCTGGGTCTGCGGTTCCAGCTACGGGGCCTACCTCGCGGCTCTGCTGTCCGGCCGCCATCCGGTGGCCCGGCTGGCGCTGCGGGCGCCGGCGCTGTATGACGACCGTGACCTGACCACCAAGCTCCCCGAACGGCGCAGGACATCGGTGAACGTCGATGCGCGCCGTCTGTTCGCGGCACTCAATGGCTCGAATGCCGAGGTGCTCGTCATCGAGTCCGGGGCGGACAACGTCATCCCGCGATCGGTCATCCGCGCCTACCTGGAAAACTGCCCGCGGGCCGAGCATGCGGTCATGAAACGGGCAGCCCATGCGCTGGCTCCCGAGTTCGAGCCGGAGTTCCTGGATCTCCTCGTCCACTGGTTCGACCGGCAAAGCTGCTGACAGGGGTGGATCAGCTCCGTGGCGGTGGCTCGCGGCCACCGGTCGCTGGGACCCGCAGAACCCGCCGGTCGACTGGAAGCAGACCCGCGACAAGTGGGAGTTCTTTCAGGGGCTGCGTTCGTGGTTGCTGCTGATCGGGTTCGTGCTGGTCAGCGTTGGTTTCGCTACGCAGGTCTGATAGGAGCGTGGTCACCGGGTCGCCACGTCGGACCAGAACCGGCGGGTGGCGATCTGCTCGATTTCGTCCAGCCGCCGGAGCACGGCGCGTAGCTCGACGAGGAAGGCGCGCCGGCGTTCACCAAGATCGGGCGCGCCGGCAAGAAGCCCCTGGTTGCCGGCGAGCTGCAGGCCGGTCCCGAACAGCAGCGCGGACACCGGTTCCCGGCTGCCGATCCGGCGCTGTGCCACGTACTGGCGGCCCACGCCGAGCGCCCGCCGCACTACGGCCTTCTCGTCGATCTTGGCGCCCTCGTCGGTGAGCACGTCGGCGATGATGCTGTAGGCCTCGAAGAACGGCCGCAGCCCGGTCGGCGCATTCAGCGGGCGGATTTCCAACAGCAGTCCGAGGATCTGCTCGCGGCCGGCCGTCACCCGCTGTTGCCAGTCGGGGTCGTGCCGGCTCAGCTCCGCCGCCAGCCGGTCGCGGAACTGCTCCTTGTCCTCGAAGTAGAACTCGAACTTGAGCAGATCGCGCAGCCGCAGGGCCTGCCGCCAGAACGCCTCGAGCGGGTCTGTCGCGGAGTCGACCCGCTCGTCGGCGACGTGCGCCAGCGCCAACTCGCCGATCGCGCTGTCCAGGAAGGCGTGGATCAGCGAGTTCCGGTAGAACGCCGCGGCGAGCTGATGGTCGGCGTCGATGCTCCACACCGGCTCCCGGCCGCTGGCGAGGTGGGTCACCGGGCCGCCCCGGGCGGACAGCGCGTCCAGGGTGGCCCGCACGCCGTCGGATGAGTGCAGGCCGGCGACGCTGGCGGTCGTTGGGATCCGGCGTTGCTCCAGGTAGGCCAACGCGTCCGCGAGCGCGCGGTGCACCTGGTCCAGGGTCAACGCGACGCCGCGGACGGCGAGCAGGACGGTGGTCACCAGTGCCGGTGCGTTGATCGGGGTCGCCTGGTTCGTCCGCCAGGCCACCTCGAAGGCCATCTTGTGCAGCGCGAGCCGGCGGGCCGGGGAGTCAGTGGCCCGCTGGCCGTCGGGTGGTCCGAGGAACTGGCGCATCGACACCGGCTCCGGGAACCGCACGTAGATCTTGCCGAAGTGCCGTGTGCCCTGGGCCCGGATGAACCCGACGAGCCAGCCAAGACCTTCCGGCTTCTTCTCCGCGCCGCTGGCGTAGGCGGCGTACTCACCGATCTCGTGCAGCTGGTCGAAGCTGATCGACACGGGCTGCAGGCTGATGTCGTCGCTGCGGCCGTCCAGATAGGCGTCGGCGACGTAGGACAGCAGGCCGAGCTTCGGCGGCAGCATCTTGCCGGTCCGGGATCGGGTGCCCTCGATCGACCAGCTCAGGTTGAACCGCTTCTCGACCAGGTAGCCGACGTACTCCCGCAGCACGTACTTGTACAGCGGATCGTCGCCGACGCTGCGTCGGATAAAGATCACGCCGGCGCGCCGCATCAGCGGGCCCATCGGCCCGAAAGCCATGTTGATGCCGCCAAACAGGTGAGCCGGCGGCATGCCGTTCTCCCGCATGGCCGCGGTCAGCACAAGGCTGTCCAGATTCGACCGGTGTGACCACAGGACGACGGCAGGGTGCCGCCGCAGGGCCGTACGCAGCCGCTCGACCTGACCGCTGTCGTAGTCGATCTGCGGGTCGAATCCGCGCTTGAACACCAGGCGGCCGGCCACGGGAATGATGTCGGCGAAGAGCCGGCTCCACCCGGTGGCCAGTTCGTCCAGCATCCGGCCGGCATCCGCCAGGGTGGAGCTGCCTTCCCGGCGGCTGTCCAGCTGCTGCAGACCCGCCCGGAACCGGGTTGAGGACAGGATCTCCTCTTTGACCAGCCGCGGTGTCTTGTACTGCGGGCCGAGCAGCCGGTGGTCGGCCCGTTCCAAGGCAAGCACGGCGCGCCGGGTTACGTAGCGCGCGAAGTCCCGGCCGTCGCCATCACCGCTGCCGTCGTGGGCGGTATCCCGCCAGCGGGTGCGTAGCTCGTCGACCGTGGCCGGGTCACCGGCCAGGACCTGGGCGCGTTCGGGATGGCGCCGGGCGATGTGCCGCTGCTGCCGCTCGGTCGGCTGGTAGGGGTTTCGGCCGATGGCCAGGTCGACCAGCCGGGCGCGGCGCTTCCCGTCATGCTCCGCCGGCAGCCAGGCGACATGCACAGGAACAACGAGCCGGTCCGGGTCGGCGTCCAACTGCTTGGCCAGCGCGTCGAGATCGGGGTCGGCGGCGTGGCTCGGGTCGGGTAGCCGGCGAAGCTGCACGCCGGCCGATCGCTGTCGCTGCGTCCACTCGCGCAACAGGGCGTCCTCCACCGGCGTGGAGATCTCGGCGAGGTACAGCGTCGAACCGGTCGCGGTCCGCGGCCGGGCCGGGTCCACCTGGGTCGCCGCCACGGCCGGTCATGGTATTCGACATGCGGACCGGATGAGACCCGATGACGTCAGCGCGGTGGGATCACCCGGTCGAGTCAGCCGAGCAGGTCGGCGACGATCTCCTCGCGGTTGGTCTCGTTGAACACCTCGTGCCGCTCCGGTGGCCAGATGCGCACCGTCACCTCGCGGGCTGGATGCAATGTTGTGCCGCCCCGTCAGCGCGGGGGCATGCGGATCGCACCGTCCAAGCGGATGGTCTCGCCGTTGAGCATGGGGTTTTCGACGATGTGCGCGGCCAGCGCGGCGAACTCGGTCGGGTCGCCGAGCCGGGACGGGTGCGGCACCTGAGCGCCGAGCGCAGCGATCGCCTCAGCGGGCAGGGACGCGAACAGCGGGGTGTCGAACAAACCGGGCGCGATGGTCATTACGCGGATCTTGAGGCTGGCCAGGTCGCGGGCGATCGGCAGGGTCATGCCGACGATGCCGCCCTTGGAGGCCGAGTACGCCGCCTGGCCGATCTGGCCATCGAAGGCGGCGATCGACGCCGTGTTGACGATCACGCCACGCTCGCCGTCCACCTCGTCCAACCGGCTGATCACCGAGGCGGCCAGCCGGATCACGTTGAACGTGCCGATCAGGTTGACCTGGATGACCTTGGTGAACCTGTCCAGCGGGAACGGCCCCTCCTTGCCGACGGTGCGCGCGGCGGTGCCGATGCCGGCGCAGTTCACCGCGATCCGGAGCGGCCCGAGACCGGCGGCGGCGTCCAGCGCGGCCGTCACCTCGTTCTCGCTGGTGACGTCGGCCGGCGCGAACACCGCTCGGTCGCCGAGATCGTCGGCGACCGCCTTGCCCTGCGAGGACGGCACGTCGACGATCGCCACGCCGGCGCCGGCGCGGTGCAGCCGCTTGACGGTGGCCAGGCCGAGGCCGGAGGCGCCTCCGGTCACCAGCGCGACGCTTCCGGCGATCCGCATGGGGCAGCTCCTTTCGGGTCGTCCCCCTTCCTACAGGCCGAGCGAGCGGCCGACCACCTCTTTCATGATCTCGGTCGTGCCGCCGTAGATGCGGGTGATCCGGGCATCCGCGAACGCCTTGGAGATCGGATACTCGGCCATGTAGCCGTAGCCGCCGTGCAGCTGCAGGCAGGTGTCGACCACGCGGCCCTGCAGCTCCGTGCACCACCACTTGGCCTTGGCCGCGTCGGCAACGCTCAGCTCGCGGTCGTTGAGGGCGAGCACGCAGGCGTCCACGTAGCACTGCGCGATGTCGATCTCGGTGGCCATCTCGGCCAGCCGGAACTTCGAGTTCTGGAAGGAGCCGACCGGCCGGCCGAATGCGGTGCGCTGCTTGACGTAGTCCAGCGTCATGTCACACGCGGCGCCCGCCGCGGCCACCGCGATCACCGCGATGGACAGCCGCTCCTGCGGCAGCCGGTCGACCAGGTGGGTGAAGCCGGCGCCCTCCTGGCCGAGCAGGTTGGCCACCGGCACCCGGACATCGCGGAAGAACAGCTCCGCGGTGTCCTGCGCGTGCTGGCCGAGCTTGACCAGGTTGCGGCCCCGCTCGAAGCCCGGCATGCCGCGTTCGATCACCAGCAGGCTCATCCCCTTGTGCCGCTGGTTCGGGTCGGTCTTCGCCGCGGTGATCACCAGGTCGGCGTTGATGCCGTTGGTGATGAACGTCTTCGACCCGTTGACCACATAGTGGTCGCCAGATGAATCGGCGCTGCGGATCGCGGTGGTTGCCATGCTGGCCAGGTCCGATCCCATGCCCGGCTCGGTCATTGCGATCGCCGTGATCAGCTCGCCGGAGGCGATGCCGGGCAGCCACCGTTGCTTCTGTTCCGCGGTCGCCAGATCGAGGAAATACGGCAGGCAGACGTCATTGTGCAGGCTGATGCCCAGGCCCGCCGAGCCGACCACTGAGCGAAACAGCTCCTCGTCGATCACGGCGTTGAACCGGAAGTCGTCCACGCCGCCGCCGCCGTACTCCTCGGGAACCGCCATGCCGAGGAACCCCAGCTTGCCGGCGGCGGTGAACACCTCGCGAGGTACGAGCTGGTCGCGCTCCCAGCGCTCGATGTGCGGCGCCATCTCCCGGGCCAAGAACACTCGGACCGACCGGCGGAACGCCTCATGGTCGGAGTCGTACACCTGTCGCCGCATGCGTGCCTCCTCGAAACCAGCTACCAGTCCGATCGCCCAGCATGACGTGCAACGGATCCAGCGACCAGACACCATGCTGCGTCGGCCGGTCCCGCTCCTCGTGCAGCGCCTGGCGGGACGCAGCCAACGCGGCGGCCGTCGGCTCCAGCAACGGCCGCACCCACACCATGTCCTGAACGCCGGTGCCGACGTACTTCCGGTGACGGAGATGGCCCAAGCCGCCGCGCTCGTCCACCGCATGCGCTGGCCCACCGGCCGACTGCGTTACCGGCTGGCCGAGCCTTTTCGCCACTACCCTCCGTCAGCCCGGACGAGTCGAGCCGCGCGCCGAGATCGCACTGGTGTTGGTCTGTTACGGTAGTTGCGCTTAAAGACTTCGCATGGACGAGGACAGCCTCGGTTTGGATGTTCCGCTTGCGAAGCGGCGGGTTTCGACCTGCGGTAAAGCAAGAGGCTTGCACCGGGGCATTGTTGTGGAATGGAATGAACGTATGTTCGAGCGGGACGAGATCATCTCAACAATGCAACACTGGGAGCGGGTCATCGCCCATGCCCAGGCCGAACAATTAAAGGCCATCGCCGAACTCGTCCAGCTGCGCCGCCAGCCGAACGGACAATTCAGCGACTACGCCATCGACGAAATCGCCCTGGCCCTCAACATCTCCGGCATCGCCGCCGGCTACCGGCTCGACCTGGCCCTGGACCTCACCCAACGGCTGCCCGCCACCCTCGCCGCGTTAGACACCGGCCAGATCGACCTGCCACGCGCCC
>DASXTS010000268.1:0-4487 GCA_036505275.1 Pseudonocardiaceae bacterium | reverse complement strand
CACGGCTCCGGCACCTTCGTCACCGCAGCGCCGCCCTCGCCGGCTGTCGCTGCCGCACAACCACACCAGCCGCCCAGGATCGTCCACAATGGACAATCCACAGTGGACCTGCGGATGGGCTCACCGTGGGCCGGCGGCATCGATCGGGCGGCTTGGCGACGGGCCTGGCGGGCCGCGGCGGACACCCCACTGCTGGCCACGCCGGTACGCGGCGGGCTGCCGGAGTACGGCGCGGCCGTGGTCGAGCACCTGCTGCGGCACCGCGGGCTGGCCTGCCCGCCGGACGCCGTGCTCGCCACCGCGGGCACCGCGGCCGCCGTGCTGGAGCTGGCGCTCGGCGGTGTGTTGCCGCCCGGCGCCGCGGTGGCCGTGGAGGAGCCCGGCTACGCCAGGGCCGTCGGCGCGCTGCGGGCCGCCGGCCTCACCGTGCTACCGGCCCCGGTGGACGCCAACGGCCTCGACGTCGACCGGCTGCCACCGGGGATCGCCGCCGTCTACAGCACGCCGGCCCACCAGTTCCCGCTGGGCGGGCGACTGCCGGCGTGGCGCCGGCTCGCCCTGATCGGCCGGGCACGCACCGAGCGGTTCCTGGTGATCGAGGACGACTACGACGGCGAGCTGCGCTACGACGTCGCCGCCCTGCCGGTGCTCGCCGGCCTGGGCCCGGACGTGGTGGTGCATCTCGGCACCACCAGCAAGATCCTCACGCCGGGCCTCGGCGTCGGCTGGCTGGTCGCCCCGCCAGCGGTGCGGGACAGCGTGCTGGCGCACCGGGAGCGCACCGGCACCGGCCCGGCGGCGGCCGGCCAGCGGGTGTTCGTCGCGCTGGCCGGGCACGGCGACCTGGCACGGCACCTGCGCCGGCTGCGCCGCGAGCTGGCGGCCCGCCGCGAGCAGCTGGTCGGCACGCTCACCGAGGCGGGCTGCACGGTGCGCGGCGACCTGGCGGGCGCGCATGTCGTCGTCGAGCTGCCGAGCGCCGCCGCCGAGCGGGCCGCGGTGCGCTGGCTGCGTGAGCACGGCCTGCGTTGCGGCGGCCTCGGCGCGTTCTATGCCGGCGAGCCGGACCGGTTCGGCCTTCCCATCGGCTACGCCGGCTGCTCCCGCACCGAGCTGAAGGCCGTACTTCCGCTCATCCGCGCCGCCGTCCGCCCATAGGCCCGCCACGCCCTCGCGTAGGCCTGGATCCGGCGATGTGTGGAAAAGGGGCGCCGCGGCGGGAGTTGTGTGCTCCCGTAGGGTGATCGGCCATGAAGCCGCCCAAGGTACAGGTCGCGGTCGTGTTCGGCGGGCGCAGCGGCGAGCATGCGGTGTCCTGCGTCTCGGCCGGCAGCGTGCTGGCGCACCTGGACAGGGACCGGTTCGAGGTGATCCCGGTGGGCATCACCAGCGAGGGCGCCTGGGTACTCGGCACCGGGGACCCGGCCGCGCTCCGGATCCGGGACCGGCGGCTGCCGGCGGTCGAGGGTGGTACGGCGCTCGCCCTGCCGGGCGACCCGACCCGTCGCGGCCTGGTGCTGCTCGAGCCGGGGCGGGCCGGCGACGTGCTCGCCACCGTGGACGTGGTGTTCCCGGTGCTGCACGGGGCGTTCGGCGAGGACGGCACCATCCAAGGCCTGCTCGAGATGGCCGGCGTGCCCTACGTGGGGGCCGGCGTGCTGGCCAGTGCGGTGGGGATGGACAAGGACTTCGCGAAGAAGCTGCTGGCCGCCGACGGCCTGCCGGTGGCAGAGCACGTCACGCTGCGGTCCGGCACCGTGACCCTGACCGCAGCGCAGCGCGATCGGCTCGGGCTGCCGGTGTTCGTCAAGCCGGCACGGGCCGGCTCGTCGATCGGCATCAGCAGGGTGGCCGACTGGGCGGACTTGGACGCCGCCATCGAGACCGCGCGGCGCACCGACCCGAAGGTGCTCGTCGAGGCGGCCGTGCCCGGCCGGGAGATCGAGTGTGGGGTGCTCGAGTTCCCGGACGGCCTGGTGCAGGCCTCGCTACCGGCCGAGATCCGGCTCGTCGGCCCGGACGCCCCGACGTGGTACGACTTCGACGCCAAATACCTCGACGACGTGTGCGAGTTCGACATCCCCGCCAAGCTCGACGACGAGGTCACCGACCGGGTGCGCGCCATGGCCGTCGCGGCGTTCCGCGCGCTGGATTGCCAGGGCCTGGCCAGGGTCGACTTCTTCGTCGGCCAGGACGGCACGGTGACCGTCAACGAGGTCAACACCATGCCCGGCTTCACGCCGATCTCGATGTACCCGCGGATGTGGGCGGTCACCGGCGTGGACTACCCGACCCTGCTCACGACCCTGATCGACACCGCCATCGCCCGCGGCACCGGCCTGCGCTGAGACCCCGGGCCCGGCGATGGTGTGCCTTCAAGTACCGCCAACCAGGGGGTTGGCGGTACTTGAAGGCCACCCAATACAATACCCAATACAAGATCAGCGCAGCACGATGGTCAGCGTGGTGTCGCCGCCGGCTTGGCCGGCGTCCACCCTGACCTCGGCGCCCCGCGCGGTCTGCACCACCAGGTATGGCACCGGTGTGCCGTTGAGCAGCACCGAGCCGACGGTGGCCCCGTCCGGCAGCACCGCGCCGATCGTGAGCGCCGTCGACGACAGCCCGTCAACATGCACGAAGGTGCGCAGCATCCCGTCGGCGCGCCGCGTCGTGACGTCAACCGAGCCCGCAGAGCCGAGCCGGATGGCGCTGCCGGCGATGCGGGTCTGCCCATCCGGCAGCTGCGGCACCACCGCGAGCCGGCCGTGGCCCAGGTCCGGCGCCACGCCGAGCTGCTGCGCGATAACCGGCCACAACGTTCCGTACGTGCCCCAGGCCTGCAGCATCATCGAGCGGTCGACGAAGCCGCGGTCGATGTTGGCGCCGAAGTCCGGCGACGGCGCGATCTCCGGCATGGCGCCGGGGGTCTCCCACAGCGACGGGTCGAGCTGGATGCGCGCGTTGGCCGTCGTGTAGTGCCGCTGCTGCGACGGGCCCATCCGGCCGAAGTTGCCCTCGCCGACCGCGATGATCGCCGTGTTCAGCGAGAAGATCGACCGCTCGCTGCCCACCGCGGACACCACCGAGTCGCACGTCGGGCCGGGGTTGCCGCTCGGCGCCGACGTGGGGCCGGTGCCGGTGTGGTACATGCCGTTGGGGTGCGTGTAGCAGGCCAGCTCGCGCTGGGCGAGCCCCTCGGGCCCGTGCGACAGGTCCGCCAGCGGCCGGGTGCTGCCGTCCGGCAAGGTCAGCACGGCCTCCATCGGCGTGACCCCGATCCAGTGCCGCTGGAAGATCTTCGTATTGTCGTTCGACGGGTCGGTCGGGCTGTCGATGGAGTCGGCGTAGGAGTTGGCGTCGCCGCCGTACCACCACTGCGTCTCGAACCGGGACTCGAGGTCGGCGGCCTTGCCGGTGGCCCAGCCCGCGGTCGCGGAGTCGCCCTTGCTGGCGGCCATGTCGGCCAGGTCGCGCAGCCCGCGGATGGTGTACACCGTGCTGTCCAGCTTCTCCACACCCATGCCGGAGCGCTCGACGTTGCCCAGCCCCTCCGGCCAGCCGTCGCCGTCCGCGTCCAGCACGCCGTAGATGTACTGCATGTTGCGGACGGTGAAGTCGTACATCTCGTCGCGGAACGCGCTGTCGCCGGTCCAGCGCCACAGCAGTGCGACGGCGCTGGGGAACTTGGCCGTCTCGTCGGTGTTGCCGGGGCTGGTGTTGGAGCCGAAGTACACGTCACCGGTCGGCATGACCTCGTGCACGACCTTGCCGCTGCGGTCGTTCATCAGGTCGCTGACCTCGCGCAGCGCCCGCAGGTGGGTGCGGACGATGTCGAACTGGCCGGCCGCGACGTTGGCGAACGCGGTGTACTCCCCATCCGTGCCGAAGATCCACGGGTAGTCCGGGAAGCCGGCGCCGCTCCACCGAGCGAACGGCACGACCCCGTCGGTCGGCGGGTAGGCACGGCCCTCGTCCACGTCGCGGATCTGCAGGTCACGGGCCTCCAGAATGGAGTCGGCCAGGTTCTGTTTGCTCCACTCGATGCTGCGCTGGAGCAGCCGGTCGCCGGGCAGGTCGACTGTACTGTTGGCCGCGTCGGCCAGCCGCGCCGCGATCTTCGCCTGGAGCAGCCCGGCCGGGTTGGTCGCCGCCTTGGCGTACTCGGCACGGGCCTCGCCGAGCCCCTTGTCCGAGCCGGCGACGACGAACCACACGGTCACCGGGCGGTCGGCCGAGACCTGCACCTGGTACTGCAGCTGGCCACCGGTGCCGCGGCCGAAGCCGGAGTCGTCGCAGCGGTACGGCGCCGGCCCGTCGGTCGGGCAGACCACCGCCGGGTCCTGCGGGCCACGGTGGTTCGGGCCGAGCTGGTTCCCGCTCGGGGTCAGCGTGCCGCCGACCACCGCGGCATAGTCGTGCGGCGCGGCGTTGGGCACGTCCGGGGTGCCGGTCTCGCGGAACACCAGGGCGCCGTCGGCGTAGGAGCC
>DASXTS010000267.1:0-14481 GCA_036505275.1 Pseudonocardiaceae bacterium | reverse complement strand
TCTTCGGCGTCCACCCCGTGCCGCCGCACGGCCAGCGCGACGGTCTGCGCCGCCGTCATCGAGCCGAACAGGCTGGCGTGCTGCAGCGTCTGGGCCATGCCGAGCCGGCTGCGCCGCACCTCGGACAGCCGGGTGACGTCGCGACCGTCCAGCTCGACGGTGCCGGCGTTCGCCCGCAGCACCCCGGTGACCAGCTTGAACAGCGTGGACTTGCCGGCGCCGTTCGGCCCGATCAGGCCGTACCGTGCGCCGGGCGCGACGTCGAGGTCGACATCGGCCACCGCGCGCAACGCGCCGAACGACCGGGACAGCCCGCGACAACGCAGCACGGTCACCGCGGCCCTCCGCGGGGGCCGGAGATCCTGAAGGCAGCCACGCGCATCCGGGGCAACCGCAACCCCGCCGCGCCGCGCGGCAGTAGGTACACGACCAGCACGAACACCAGGCCGAGCAGGAGCGTGCCGTGTCCGCCGAGGCTCGGCCCGAGCGCGTCTCGGACGACGATGACCAACGCGGCACCGATGCCCGCGCCCCACAGCGTGCCGGCGCCACCGATGACCACCGCGAGCAGCGCGAACGCCGCGGTCACGAACCCGAGGTCGGCGGGCGTCACGAGCCGTTGCTGCGCGACCAGGGCCGCGCCGGCCATCCCGGCCACCCCACCGGCGAGCACGAACGCGGCGTACTTGTACAGCGCGGTGGGGTAGCCAACCGCGCGCATGCGCGGTTCGTTGTCGCGGATGCCACGCAGCGCGGCGCCGAACGGCGACCGGGCGACCAGCCAGATTATCGCGAACCCGAGCGCGAACACGGCCAGCACATACCAGTACGTGTAGCCGGCGACGACCAGCGGGGCGCCGGCGAGCCGTGCGGACGGGATGCCGGTCAGCCCGTTGGCCCCGCCGGTGACTGACTCCCACGTGTTGGCCAGCTCTTCGATCGTCTCGCCGATGGCGAGTGTGAGCATGAGGAAGAACACCCCACGAGACCGCACCGTGATCCACCCGGTGAGCGCCGCCGCTAGCGCGCCCGCACCCGCGCCGACCAGCAGCGGTACCGGGACCTGCGCGGTGACGTGGATCGACACCAGCCCGGCCGCGTACCCGCCGACGCCGAAAAAGGCGGCGTGGCCGAGCGAGGGCAGACCGGTGATTCCGACGAGCAGGTCGAGGCTCACCGCGAACAGCGCAAACACCAGGATCCGGCTCAGCGTGGTCGTCGCGAACGGGGCGAGGAACAGCGGCACCGCGGCGAGTATCAGCAATGCCGGCGCGGCGACCAGCGGCCCGAACCGGCGCACGCGCCGCGCCGGGACGGGCGCCGTGCCGTCGACCGTGGCCGCGCTGTCCACCGCGGTCATTGTCGCTGCAGTTGTCGCTGCCGTGTCATGCGCGCGCCCCGAACAGTCCCTGCGGGCGCACCACCAGCACCAGCGCCAGCGCTCCGAACAGCACGAACGAGGCCAGGTCGGGCAGCAACGCCCGGCCGACCGACTCGACCTGCCCGATGAGCAGCGAGCCGACCAGCGCGCCGCGAACCGATCCGAGGCCCCCGATCACCACCACGACGAGCGCGAGGATGAGCACCGTCGCGTCCAGGCCTGGGCGGGCGCCGTAGATCGGCCCGCCCAGGACGCCGGCCGTCGTGGCCAGCAGCGACCCGACGGCGAACACGGCCACCTTCACCACCCGGTTGTCCACGCCAATGGCGGCCACCATGTCGCGGTCGGCGACCGTGGCCCTGACCAGCGCGCCCACCGTGGTGCGATCCACGACCGCGTACACGACCAGTGCCAGCAGCGCGCCCACCGCGATCAGGGCGAGCCGATACGTCGGGTAGGGCACGCCGAGCGCGACGACCGAGCCGTCCAAACCGGGTGGCGCGGCGACCGAGAGCGGGTCGTCGCCGAACACGATCAGCAGCAGCTCGCCGACCACCAACGCGATACCCAGGGTCAGCAACGCCTGATCCAGGTGCGACCGCCGCCGCAGCGGCTCGGTCAGCAGTGACAGCACCACTCCCGCGGCAAGGCCGGCGGCGGCCGCGATACCCAACGCGGCGAGGAATCCGCCCCAGCTGCCGGCCAGCGCGGCGCCGACGTAGGCACCGCCGAGGAACAGCGCGCCGTGCGCCAGGTTGAGCACGTCCATCATGCCGAACACCAGCGAGAGCCCGACCGCCAGTACGAACAGCAGGAACCCGATGGCGAAGCCGTTGAGGACGCTGACCAGCATCGGGCCCTGTCCTATGCGGGTTGGCTCTGCTGCGGACCCAGGTCCTTGACGATGGCGTTGACCAGGGTGTCGCCGCGGCGCTCCACCTTCCGCAGGTACAGGGTCTGCCGCGGGCTCTGCCCGTCGAACGACCACGGCCCGCGCGGGCTGTCGTCGATGGTGCCGACACCGCCGAGCGCGGCCGCCAAGGCGTCGCCGTCAACGGATTTCGCGGTGCGCAGCGCCCGGTCGAGGACGTTGCCCGCGTCGTATGTCTGCACCGAGAAGCAGCTCGGCGAAGCGCCGTACTTGGCGCGGTATGCCTCGACGAACTTCTTGTTGTTCGGGTTGTCCAGCTGATCGCTGTAGTGCAGCGTGGTCTGCACGTTGAGCGCGGCGTCGCCCTGCTGCGGTAGCACGCTGCCCTCGGTGAGGAACCCCGACCCGTACAGCGGGATCGTCCCCGCCAGCCCGAACTGTGCGTACTGCCGGACGAAGGCGATGGCCTCCGACCCGGAGAAGAAGCAGAACGTCGCCTTCGCCCCGGAAGCCCGGATGCCGGTCAGGAACGGCTGGTAGTCAGATGTCTTGCCGAATGGCGGCTTTGCCTGCCCGACGACCTTCCCGCCGCCGGCCTCGAAAGCCTTGGAGAACGCGGCGATGACCTCGGTGCCGGCGGCGTAGTCCGGCGCGATCGCGTAGACGCCCTCCCTGAACCCGGACTGCGCAAGGTGGGTCCCCATCGCGGCGGAGATCTGGCCGTTGACGAAGGAGCTGCGCCAGATGTACGGGGTGCGTGACTTGCCGGTCACGTCGGCGGCGCCCGCGTTGCTCACCACCAACAGCTTCTTCGCCTCGGCGAGCACGTCCCGCACCCCCAGCGCGGTCGCCGAGTTGACGATCCCGACCACGACGTCGACCTGGTCGGACTGCAGCACCTTCTGCACGGCGGGCACCCCGGTTTGGGGCGTCTCACCCTCGTCGGCCACCACGGTCCGCACGGTGCGGTCACCGAGCTTGCCGCCGTGCTGCTCCAGCCATAGGTCCCAGGCGCGTTGCATATCCGTACCGAGCGCGGCGTAGACGCCTGACTGCGGGATCACCAGTCCGACCTTGACCGTGCCACCGCCGCCGGCGCCCCCGCCCCCGCCGCCGGAACCACCGCCCACGCTGCTGCCACACGCGGAGACGACGGGTAGCGTCGCCGCGGCGCCAAACAGCCGGAGGAGCCTGCGCCTGGTGAGGGTCTGGTCCGTGATCATGGCCCGCTCCTCGTCGAATGTGCTCGCGATGGGATCGAATTGTCGGCACAGGGTCGACCGTTGACTGGGTGGTGTCAACAGCCCGCCTGCGTTGTCGCCGAACAGCCTGTCGTTCCCGCCGTTCCCGATGATCGTGTCGTGACCGGCGAAGGTGTTGGTTGTCCCGTCAGGTACGGAGCTGTCGCCGATCAGCTGTTCGACAGGGCCACCTCGCGGAAGGCGACCGGGGTGACGCTGGTCCAGGTGGCGATGGCGCGCCGGACGGCGTCACGCTCGGACCGGCCGCTCAGGTCGGCGGTGCCGGTGTCGAAGGAGTAGGCGAGGGTGGTGCGGTCCCAGCCGCATTGGGTGGCGAAGGCGACGTCGCCGCCGGGGTCTGGCATGGCGCATCGCTGGCGCGCCATCGCGTGCAGCGTCTGCTCGTCGGCGGCGCCTGTCACGGGCAGGCGGTAGAAGGTCTGGAAACGCCGCAGCAATTCGGCCAACTCCGGCGCGGACGGCGCGGGGTTGGCCAGGTAGCCGAAGCGGGCGAGGAATGGGCGGACGGATGTGACGTCGAGCGGGGACGGGACGGTCATGGCGGCCTCCACCAGGGATATAAGCGGACGCGGTAGAGGAACGCCGGTATCGCTTGGCTGAGGCACGAACGGCCATTACGAGTGGCGACGTGCGCCGGGGACGTTTTCCCGTTGAGGGGCGGGCGGTGGCGAGGCGCGCCGGCCACGCGGTGAGATCGCGCGGCCGGCGCGTTGTCTCAGCCGAGCGCCGGCGGCTTCGGCACCTCGACCTCGATACCCTCGATCGCCCACGCCGAGGTGTCGGGACCCCGGTCCAACGCCAGTGCGGCCGAACGCCGGAAACAGCCGCTCGGCAGCGAATCGGTCCGCTGCGACGCTGGATTCCCAGACGTCCACCGTGAGCAGCGCGCCGTCGGTGGTTTCTCCCGCGAGCTGAACGAGGTTGCCGGCGAGTGGCTCTGGGCCGAGCTCGTCGGCAACCGCCTGGTATTCCTTCAGGCCCATCCCGGGCGTGCGAGTGATCAAGATGTAGGTCATGACGTGCCAGCCAGTACGGCGGCGCGCCCACCGGCTCCAGCGACCGCGCCCAGAGCACCTGCGCCCCACCGGATTCCGCCTCATCCGACAGCGCCTGCAGCAACCGCGTCTTGCCGATCCCCGCCTCGCCCGAGCACACGACCACCCGCGGCGCGCCCCCGACCGCTTCGGCAAGCCAACCTCGCAGCCGGGCAAGCTCGGCCGAACGGCCGAACAACGTGGGGCCGGTCACAGCCAGCAGGCTATCCGGTGCCCGGGCCGCCGGAGGACCGGTCCCGCAGGTACGTGAGTACGGCGGCGACCCGGCGGTGCACCGGCTCGTCGGCCAGCCCGAGCTTGCTGAAGATCGCGTTGACGTGTTTCTCCACGGTCGACGATGACAGGTGCAGCGCATTCTCGATGCCGGCGTTGGTCCGGCCACGCGCCATCTCACGCAGCACGTCGAGCTCGCGGGGGGACAGCGCGGACAGCGCAGAGCGCGCGCTGCGGGTCTGGCGGGCGACCAGCGCGTCAACGACCAGCGGGTCGATCACGGAGCCGCCGGCCGCCACCTCGCGCAGGGCGCGGACCAGCTCGTCGACGTCGCCGAGGCGGTCCTTGAGCAGGTAGCCGAGCCCGGCGGTGCCGTCGCGGAGCAGGGCGAAGGCGTAGCTGGCGTCGGTGTGCTGGGAGAGCACGGCGATGCCGATGTCCGGGTGCTCGGCGCGGATGGCATGGGCGGCCTCGATGCCCTCCATGTGGTGGCCGGGCGGCATCCGGATGTCGGTGAGCACCGCGGCGGGCGCCAGCCGGCGCACCGCGTCGCGCAGCTCGACCGCATCGGACACCGCCGCGATCACCTCGACCTCGCCGGACTCCTCCAGCAGCCGGCGGGTGCCCTCGCGCACCAGGTAGTTGTCCTCGGCGATCACCACGCGCAGCCGTTCAGCCACGGCTGGCTCCGACCGGAAGTTCAGCCGTCAGCTGGGTGCCGGTGCCGGGGTTGCCGTCGATTCGCAAGGACCCGCCGAGGGCCTCTACCCGGTCGCGGAGGTTGGTCAGGCCGTGCCCGTTCGCGTAGATAGAGCCGGCGGCCGCGCCGGCTCCGGTGCCGTCGTCGCGCACCAGGATGGACAGGTGTCCGTTGGTCGCGGCCAGCTCGACGACGGCGGTGCTCGCGGCCGCGTGCTTGACCACGTTGGTCAGCGCCTCACAGACGACGAAGTACGCCGCCCCCTCGACCTCCTCGCCGAACCGCCGCTCGCGCAGTGCGGGCGCGGCGAGCACCTCGACCGCGATCGGCAGCCGATCGGCACGGGTTTCGATGGCCTCGACCAGCCCACGATCGGAGAGCACCGGCGGGTGGATGCCGTGCGCGAGCTCGCGTAGATCGGCCAGCAGTTCGGTGGCATCGGCCTGCACCTCGGCCAGCACCGTATCGGCCGGACGCTCGCTGCGCTGCAGCGCGTTGCGAGCCAGCCGGATCTTGGTGATCAGCGCGACCACGTGCTGCTGCACCCCGTCGTGGATGTCGCGCTCGATGCGCCGCCGCTCGGTGTCCTGGGCGGCCACGATCCGCGCCCTGGACGCCGCCAGCTCGTCGAGGCGTTCGGCCAGTTGCGCCGTCAGCCGGAGGTTGGCGATCGCGGTGGTGGCCTGTGCGGCCAGGGTGGTGAGCAGTTCCCGGTCGGCTTGGTCGTAGCCGCCGTCCTTGGATCCGCATTCGATCCGCCCAACGGCCTGGCCGTCGCGTTCCAGCGGCACGCTCAGCGCCGCGGCGCCCTGCGGCTCACCCGCGGCCGCCTCCGCCCCGGGCATCGAGACGGGCAGCGACACCCGGACCCACGGCGCGGCCAGGCCACGACGGACGGTGTCGGCCAGCCGCGGCAGCAGTTCAGGGAGGTCGACGGTCTGCTCGAGGCCGGCGCCGAAGGCCGTGAGCAGCTGGTACCTGTTGACCTTCGCGCCGAAGACCAAGCGGTCGGCCACCGCCTCCAGCCGCCGGCGGAGCGGCTGGAACGCCACCGCGGCGACCACGGTCAGCAGCACCGCGAGCTCCACCGGGATCCGGCTGCCGAACGCCAGACCGGGCGCCGCCGCCACCGCGACGTAGGCCACCGCGATGCCCAGCGTCAGGGCGCCGTAGACCACCGACCGGCGGAAAGCGACGTCGACGTCGAACAGCCGGTATCGCAGCACCCCGAACACGATGATCGCGGGCAGCCCCAACACCATCGGCCAGTACAGCGTGCCGATCAACAAGAGTGCTGGCGCGTCGTCCGGCACGCCGAGCCATCGCAATGCGTTGCCGGTCATGATGATCAGCATGGCGGTGGCCATGAAGTACACCAGCAACCGCATCCGCCGGCGCTGCTCCTGGCCGGCGAGCAGGTAGCGGGCCAGCAGGACCGGCAGCGCAAGCACGATCCCATAGGCGCCGGCGTACAGCTCGGCCAACGGCGGTCCGAGCGGCGCCAGCCAGGACACCGCGAGCGGGCTGGGCACCCGGCCCGGCCCGTCGTACAGCCACGCGTCGAACACCAGCGTCGGGTTGGTCAACAACAGCAGCGGCGGCAGGGCCAGGTTGGCCCACAGCCCACGCACCAGCCAGCGCTGCCATCGCCGTTCCACCAGTCCGTCCGGATACGTGGCGACCAGCACGCCCCCAGCCACCATGGCGGTCAGATTGCAGTACTGGCCGACGAGGTTCAGCGGCGCCAGCCAGCGACCCGGATCGATGGCTGTGATCATCTGCCGTAGCGGCCCCTCGACCCCCACCCCGACCGCCATAGCAACTGCCAACAGCAGCAGCCGGTGTGCTTGCGGGTGACCCGGGCGGCGGCGCACCAACCACACGGCGACGGCGAACATCGGCAGCACCCCGAAGGCGGTCCAGTACAGGTCGCTGAGGACAGCGGTGCCATCGGCCGCGCGTATGACGTAGGCCACCCTGGCCAGCAATCCCGCAACGCCGATCGCCGTGAGAGCGCGTTGCCTGGGCCGCATGCCGGAATCGTCCGCCGCAGCCACCGGGCCGTCCAGGGGGTAGCCCTCCCCACCGGCTGGTGGCCAGCCTCCATCCCGATCGGGTGCTCAACCTCGTTCCCGCCGGCCGGAACCCGCCCTAGCGTCGCCGGCACCCGAATTTCGACTCCGCCGGGAGGCACGCTATGACCACAACTCGAATACCGCTGCTGGCCGCTTCCGGGATACGCAAACGCTTCGGGCGCCGGATGGTGCTCGACGGCGTAGACGTCGCGGTGCACGCCGGCGAAGCGGTCGCGCTGACCGGCGAGAACGGCAGCGGCAAGACAACACTGCTGCGGATCTGCGCCGGGCTGCTGGCACCGGACGACGGGGTTGTGCAACGCAGCGGCCGGATCGGGTACTGCCCGCAGGAACCGGGGGTGTTCGACCATCTCACCGTCGCCGAGCACCTGGAACTCTTCGCCGGGGTGGCTGACGGCGGGCGGCTGCTGGTCGAGCTGGGGCTGCCGCCCGACCGGCGAACGGTGGCCCATGCGCTGTCCGGCGGGTCCCGGCAGAAGCTCAACCTGGCGTTGGCCGTGCTCGGCGACCCGCAGGTGCTGCTCCTCGACGAGCCGTACCAGGGGTTCGACCTCGGCAGTTACATCGACTTCTGGCGGCACGTGCGGCAGTGGCGGGACGAGGGCCGGGCCGTGCTCGTGGCCACCCATGCCCTGACCGATCTGGACCGCGTCGACCGGGTGGTCGAGCTCAGCCCGGTGCCGGATCGGGCCGCCGTGCCGGCGGGTGCGTCATGAACGCGCTGCTGCTGGCTCGGGTGCAGATTCGTGAACTGCTGCGCCGCCGGCTGGCGATCGGGCTGCTTGTCGGCATGCCGTTGGCGTTCTACCTGGTCACCTTCGCCAGCGAGGGCGCAACCATGCGGGAATGGTCCGCGGTCAGCGGCGCGATCGGCATGGGCTTCGCGATCGCTGGCGCGTCGTTCTTCGCAATGCTGGCCGCACGTGGTGTCGATCCGCGGCTGGTTCTGGCCGGCTGGCGGCCGTGGCAGTTGGTCGTCGGCCGGCTGCTGATGCTGAGCGGGCTTGCGGCCGCCATCGGCGCCGGCTTCCTTGCGGTGATGTGGCCGATGTGGGGACCACCACAGCCGGTCGCGCTGGTGCTGGCGATCGCCACCACGGCTCTGGTGTCGGTGCCGCTCGGGCTGGCCGTGGCGGCGCTGCTGCCGCGCGAGCTGGAGGGCACCCTCGTCGTGATCGTCCTCATCGGGGTCCAGATGAGCGTGCCGGCCGGCTCGGCGGCCGGGCCGTACATCCCGCTCGGGGGTCCGCAGCGGCTGGCCTTGGCGGCCGCCACCGGCGGCGACGTACTGGGCCCTGTGCTGCTGGCGCTGGTCTGGGCCGCCGCCGTGCTGCTGGTCGCCGTACTCGCCTGGCAGCGACGGCTGCGGCTGCACGGTTGATCGTCCCCGTTGATCGTCACGAAAATCGGAAACGGAAGGAACAATCATGCGAAAGGTATTTCTGGTCACCAGCGCCCTGACGCTGCTGGCGGTCATCGCCCAGTTCTATTTCGCCGGCGTCGGGGTGTTCCACCGGCCGTTCGACCGCGAGGGATTCGACCTGCACGCCGTCAACGCGATCGTAGTGCAGGGTACGGCTCTGCTGACCGCGATTGCAGCCGGACTCGCCAGGGCCGGTCGCCGCACCGTCCTGCTGGCGTTGTCGATCATCCTGCTGGTCGAGTTGCAACGCCTGATCTTCCCTATCGCCGGCCTGTTCCTCCCGGCGGGCACGACCTTCGACGCGGACGGAATCCCGCTGGTGTCCGAGGGTCTGCCCAACTTCGTGGTCGCGCTGCACGTGCTCAATGCGCTGGTCATTCTCTGGGTTGTCGTCGTGCTGTTCCGGCGGGCTCGTCGTCATGCCGCGGCACCGACGACGCCAGCACCGGCCGCGGCGGCTCGCGTCGCCCCGGTTGCCGGGCAGTGAGCCACCGATGACCGCCCGCCTGATCGCGCTGGACCTGCTGGTCACCCTGCTGGTGGCCGCGCTGTGGGCCGGCGCGGTCGGGTGCACGCTGGCCCGGAAGGCGCGAGCCGCGCTGGCCGTGCTGGTCGCCGCGGTGCTGGTCACGGCGGTTCGGGTGGCCGTCGTCGTGGCGCTGGCCAGGTCGGGCTGGTGGTTCGTCCAGGAGAAGGTGCTGCTTACGCTGCCGCTGGTGGTGCTGCCGGGGATCGCCGCGGCACTGCTGGCCGGTCCCGCACTGGTCCGAGCCTGGCCTCGTCGGGCCGATCCGGTGGTCGGGCGGGCCGCGGTCGCCGCCCTGGTGGCGGCGGCTGGTGGCGCGGTGTCCGGAGTGCTCGGCGTCTTCGTCCTCGGCTACCCGACGACGGTGATCGGGGTGGTCGTGCTGGTGCTGTGCACGCTGGTGCCGGCCGGCCTGACCCTCTCCAACGGACGGCTGTCTCGGCTCGGCGCGGCACTGGCTGCGGCGGCGTTGCTGGCGGGCGCGGGAAATGCCTGGTGGTCCAGCCGCCTGCCGGACCGGCTGGACATGGCCGCGCACCCGGTCGACCTCGGCGGCGGCGCGAGCGCCATGGGCGGTCATCACCACGGGGGCGTGTCGATCGCCGATCTCCGCGGTGGGCCGGTGCCGGCGCCCGGTGAGCCGGTCCGCCGGTTCACCCTCACCGCGAGGATGGCGGCCGTCCAACTCGCCGGCCGCACGGTCGAGGCATGGACCTTCGACGGGCAGGTTCCGGGGCCGCCGCTGCGGGTCCGGCAGGGCGAGCTGGTCGAGGTGACGCTCCACAACGCCGATATCGCCGCCGGCGTGACGCTGCACTGGCACGGCTACCCGGTTCCCAACGGCGAGGACGGCGTCGCCGGCGTGACCCAGGATGCGGTACCGCCCGGCGGGGAGTTCGTGTACCGCTTCCGGGCCAACCAGCCCGGCACCTACTGGTACCACTCGCACCAGCGGTCCGCCGAGGCGGTCCGCCGTGGCCTCTTCGGCACGCTCGTGGTCGAGCCGCCCGACCCGACGGCCGGACTGGACCTGACCGTGCCCATCCACACCATCGGCGGCACCATGCTCACCGGCGCCGTCGACGGTCTCGACCGCAGGTCGGTCCCACCGGGCACCCCGGTGCGGCTTCGGCTGGTCAACACCGACGACTCCCCGCACATGTTCGCGCTGCGCGGGACCGCGTTCCGGCTCGCGGCCGTGGACGGCGCTGGGATCAACGGCACTGGGATCACCGGCGCCGAGCTCGCCGGTGACCGCCTGCCGCTGGCCGCTGGCGGCCGGTACGACCTGGTGTTCACCATGCCCACCGGGCCCGTCCAGTTGGCGGTTGACGGGCGGAACGACCGCGGCCTGCTGCTATCCGCCGACCTCACCGCCACGCCCCCACCCGGCCCAGATGTCGGCCCCGTGCTCGACATTACCCGCTACGGCACCGCCCAGGCCCTGCCCTCGCGATTCGATCGGGAGTTCACCCTCGTGCTCGACCGGCAGTTGCGGTTCCTCGACGGCGTCCCCCGCTCCGCGTACACCGTCGGCGGCCGGGTCTACCCGAACATCCCCAGCCAGCTGGTCCGGGAGGGTGAGCTGGTCCGGTTCACCATCGTCAACCGCGGCTCCGAGCCACACCCGATGCATCCCCATGGACATCGGGTGCAGGTGCTGTCCCGCAACGGCGTGCCGGCTACCGGAGCCGTGTGGACCGACTCCTTCGAGGTCGGCCCGGGTGAGGTGTGGCAGGTCGCGCTGCGCGCGGACAACCCGGGAATCTGGATGAGCCACTGCCACAACCTCAAGCACGCCGCCGAGGGCATGGTCCTGCACCTGATCTACGACGGCGTGCGCAGCCCCTACGTGGTGGGCCACTCCAGCAGCAACCACCCTGAGTAGCCCAGACCATGCGGCGATCGGGCTGGGCCTACTTGAGGCTCACCATGAGGTGGGTTTGTCCTGCTGGTAGAGCCAGACGTCGAAGAAGTGATCCAGCTGCATGCCGCTGACCTCCTCGGCCAGCGCCACGAACTGGGGTGTCGTGACGTTGCCGTAGCGGTGCTCGGCGGCCCACCTGCGCATGATCTGGAAGAAGGCGCCGTCGCCGATCTTCTCCCGAAGCGCCTGCAGGGTCATCGCGCCCCGGTAGTAGATGGTGCCGTTGAACAGGAACACCGGGGTGCCGGGATCGCCGGGCGGCGGCGTCCAGAAGCGGACGTCCTGAGCCGGCGTGTTGTACAGCGTGTTGAACCACTGGTGCGCCGACTTGTTGCCCTGGTGCTCGCTCCAGATCCACTCCGACCAGGTGGCGAAGCCCTCGTGCAGCCACATGTCGGGCCACTCGGTCAGCGTCACCGAGTCGCCGTACCACTGGTGGGACAGCTCATGGGCCAGCGTCGCCTCGTCCGGCACATGCCAGAAGACCGGCTTGGTCTGGGTTTCCAGCGAGTAGCCGACCTCGGGGGCGTCGTCGACGATCGCGCCGACCGCCTCGAACGGGTACGGCCCGTAGATCGAGCTGTAGAACTCGACGATCTCCGGCAGCTTGCGCAGCACGTTGCCGGTGGACAGCGTCGGGTCCACCGCCACGTAGGCCGGTATCCCGCCGGGCGCCGTGTACTGGGTCAGGTCGAACCGCCCCAGCGTCGCGGTGGCCAGGTACGGCGCCATGGGTGAGGTCGCCAGCCACACGAACGTGGTCCGGCCGGCGGCCGTGGTCTGCGCCACCAGCACGCCGTTGGCCAGCACGGTGATCCCGGCCGGCACGGTCGCGATGAATTCGAAGGTCGCCTTGTCCCGCGGGGTGTCGTTGACCGGATACCAGGCCGGCGACCCCTGCGGCTCGCCGACCACGAACGCGCCGTCCTCGGTGGGCACCCACCCCTCGATCGACTCGTCCGGGTCGGTGACCACCTGTGGGATGCCGGAGTAGCCCACCACCACTGTGAACACCACGCCGGCCCGCAACCCGGCCGCCGGCGTGATCACCAGCTCCTGCCCGTCCCTGGTGAACGAGGCGGCCGCGCCGTTCACCGTGAGCCGGCCGATGTCGAAGCCGCGCAGGTCGAGGTCGAACCGGGACAGGTTCTGGGTGGCGGTGGCGATGATCGTCGCGGTGCCGTCGAGAACCCGGGTCGCCGGGTCGTAGGAGAAGGCCAGCGAGTAGTGCCGCACGTCGTAGCCGCCATTGCCGGCCAGCGGGAAGAAGGGATCACCCACCCCGGCCGAGCCGGGACTGAACTGCACGGCCGACGCCTGCCCCGGAACCGTCAGCGCCGCCATGAGCAGCACACCGAGCGTGCATATCGCACGGATGCCTGACCGATACACCCCGACCTCCTCGCCAAGCAGCCCCGATTGGCACGATCCGGGCCGAACCGTACCCCGTCCGCCCGTGTTGATGTTCCCACCAGACGTTCAGTCGCGCAGAAACGCCAGCACCTCGTCGGCGAAGGACTTCGGGTCGGTGAGATGGGCGATGTGCGGCTGCCCGGCGACGACCTCCGGGTCGGCCTTGATCTCGTCCGGGCTGTCCGCGCCGACGAGCAGGAGCACCGGCACCGAGATCATGGCGGCCAGTTCCGGGTCGATGCTCTGCGCCGCCAAGGCACGAAGCTCCCTGGCAACCGTGTGGGCCGCGGCCACCCGCGCCGGCCAGGTGGGTGCTGCCCGCACGTTGCCGATCTCATCGTCGGACATCTTCACCATTTCGCGGTAGAAGGTCCTTAGGGCGGCGACGTTCCGCTGATCAGAACCCTGAGCCGGGGTTACCGCCGGCGGGTCTTGGCTGTGTCGATGTTGGAGTACGGCGAGTTGCCGCCGGCGTTGAACGCCTGCACCCGGTAGCTGTAGCAGGCATTGCGGGCCAGGCCGCCGTCCAGGTAGGCGGTGATGTCGTGGCCGACCACCGCGATCGGCGTGAAGGTGGTGCTGCCGCCGCCCTCGCAGCGCTCGATGCGGAAGCCGGTCTCGGTGCCGCGTTGTCCTGCCAACGGAGCTGGATCTGGCTGCCGGAGACCGCAGACGCCGCCAGTGCGCTCGGCGCACTCAGCGGTGGTAGACGCGTTGGGTCAGGTGGGGCGGGTCGTGCGGCACCAGCCGCGGTGGACGTTCCAGGTGCCGCCGTTGCGGATGTGGGTGACGATGGCCCGCTGCAGGGTGGTGTGCTGCGGCAGCTCGTCGAAGTCGAGGTCGGGACCGGCGGCGTGGCGAAAGACGAACTTGATGATTGGGTCGTTGCCGGCCTTGTGCGGCGGCACCAGGTGGAACCGGCGCTGGAAGCGGATGATGTTGGAGGCGGCCGGCAGGTATTCGGCGAGCTGCGGGTCGAGCAGCCAGGAGGCACAGACGGCCCAGGGGCTGTCGTGGCGCGGGAAGTGGCGGGCGAAGAAGACGCGAGCCGCGGCGAAGGACTCGTCGACCGAGTCCGGGGTAAGCGGCACGGTGGGCGGAATGTGCAGGTCGAGGACGCGGTCGCCGGGGCCGAACGGGGCTCCGCCGGTGGCGAGGTCGTCGGCCGACCAGAACACGGTGCCGCGACGGAACTGGAGGCGGCCGAGGTGGAAGAGGCCGCCGCGGAAATGCAGGATCAGCCACGCGGGGAAGTCGAGGCCGGTCACGCCGTGCATGGATCGGTGTGCCTCGATGCTGCGGCCGTAGTCCTGCAGCGTGGCCCAGGAGACGGCCTCGTCGATTCCCTGCGCGTCGTGCCAGTAGCGGATGACCGGCACCGCGGCGAGGAACAGGTGCGGGTAGAACAGGCGGCCGGCGGCGCCGAGGTCGTCGGGCAACGCCGGCCACCGGCCCCAGGGCCCGCGGCCGTCCGGGCTCGGCAGGAAGTCCGAGTCGTCGCCGAGGCCGCGGGTGAGGCGGTGGTAGCAGCGTTCCAGCAGCCACCAGACGTCGGGGTCGGCCGCCGGCGACGGCAGCAGGGCGGCAATCTCTTCGGCGTCGGCCTCGGGGACG
>DASXTS010000266.1:0-40152 GCA_036505275.1 Pseudonocardiaceae bacterium | reverse complement strand
TCGCCGGCACACTCAACGTCGGCGTCCCGCCGCTACGTCGGCACCCTCACTGCCGCGTGACACGCCAGGCCGACCTCACTCAACGTGACTGCGGCGAGCAGCACCCAGACCGAGGCCGAAACACTCATCTCCCTGGCATTGGTGGTCCGGCCGTCCTCCTCGGTCAGAGTCAGCGTGACAACGGTCTCCGGCCAGTCCTCGCCCCACGACTCGGTCTTCACCACCCGCTCTGGCGGCACGATCTCGCGGTAGGTGCCCGTCATCTCCATCTCGCTGCCGTCGGCGCGGCGCCAGACGAAGTGCCAGGTGCCGCCGGGGCGCAGGTCGACCTCGTAGACGGGCATGGTCCAGCCAGCCGGGCCGGGCAGCCAGTGTGGCAGGTGCTCTGGGCTGGTGAAGGCCTCGAACACCAGTTTGCGCGGCGCGTCGAAGGTGCGCGACATCTCGAACTCCCGGTCCGACGAGGTCGCGAAGGTGGTGGTGCCGAGCTCATTCGGCTTGGTCTTCGGCTTGGTCATCGGCTTGGTCATCGGCTTGGTCATCGGCTTGGTCATCGGCTTTGTCATCGGCCTGGTCCTTGTCCTTGATTCGCATGAGATAGTCGTCCAGCCGCCGGTAGCTCTGGTCCCAGAAGCGGCGATAGTTCTCGGCCCAGTCGGCGACGTCCTTGAGCGGTGTCGCCTCGAGGCGGCAGGGGCGCCACTGTGCCTCCCGGCCGCGGGCGATGAGCCCGGCCCGCTCGAGCACCCGCAGGTGCTTGGAGATGGCCGGGCCGCTCATCGCGAACGGCGCGGAGAGTTCCTTGACGGTCGCCGGTCCGGCCGCGAGTCGGGCGAGAATCGCCCGGCGCGTCGGGTCGGCGAGGGCAGCGAAGGTGATGCTGAGTGGGTCCGTTGCCATGTGTATCAAACCAATCGGTTAGCTAACCAATTAGTTAGATACATCGCCACGAGGTGGCTGTCAAGTGCGGGAGTCGGCGCGAGGCGGGTGGTCAGCCGGCGAGCAGGGCGGCAAGGGCGGCGTAACCGTGCTGGTGCAGGCGCGCGGCGGAGATCAGGAAGTAGCCGTCGGCCGCGCGCACGCCGAGGCCGTCGACCATCCGGTTCATGAAGTTGAAGAGTGCGCAGACCAGCACGGCGTCGTGCAACGCCCGCTCGTCCCAGCCGGCGGCGAAGACCGCATCGGCGTCGGCTGGGGTCATGCGGGACGGGGTGGCGGTGAGCTTGCCGACGTAGCCCAGCACCGGCTTGAGGCGCTCGTCGACCGGCGCGGTGTCGAGGTCGTCGAGGGCGGCGGCGAGTTGGCCGGCGGGCATGCCGAAGGCCTCGGCGGTGGCGGCGTGCACGCCGTGGCAGTACGTGCACGCGTTGACCCCGGAGACATAGGCCGCGATCAGCTCGCGTTCGGCGGCGGTGAACGGCGACGGGCCGCGCATGACCAGCTCGTGGTACTCCAGCAAGGGCCGCGCGGTGTCCGGGTAGGCCTTGAACACTTGCAGCAGCGCGGCGTCCGGCGGCAGCGACCTGAGGTATGTCACCGGCGGGTTCCTTCCGTGGTCACCGAGGATCGGCCAAGCACGTACCGGTCGATTTCGTGGTGGCGCAGCCAGCAGGCCGCCAGATAGGCGCGGGTGGCCGGTCCGGCGTCGCCGGCGTCGGCCGCGTCGACCACGCGCAGCGCGCGCGACCAGACCTGCCGGGCCGAGCCCGACGCAGAGCCCGACGCTGAGCCCCACGCAGCGCCCGACGCAGAGCCGGAGGCGCCCGGTCCGGCGGCCTGCAGGGCGGCGCGGGCCGCCTGCCATCGGCGGCAACCCGCCGCGGCCATGTCATCGGCCGACGGTGGTGGCGCCGCGCCGTGCCTGAGCTGGTCGACTGCCAGCGCCACCAGCGCCGGGTCGTCGTTGAGCGTGGCCATGCCGAGGCCGGCGAGCAGCCGCTCGGCGTCCAGGCCCATGAGGATCACGCCGGTCTCGGTCATCGGTGTGTCGTCGACGGCCGGCAGCGTGAACCGGGTATCGAACGCCGGGGCGGGACTAGGCACGAGCGACGGCCCGGTGCGGCGCGGCCCGTCCGGCCAGGGCGAGGCCGTCTCCGTCGGCGAGGCGGGCCGCAATGGTGGTGGCCACCCGCGCGGTGGCGACCCGGTGGCCGTCGATGTTGCGCGCGGCCGGCCCGAGGACCATGCCGGCGGCGGCGCCGACCGCGAACGCCCGCGGCGCGCGACGGTACGCCAGTGTCCGCTCGTCCAGGTTCGGCCAGCCGTCCCGGGCCCCGACCAGGCGATCCGGCAGCAGCGGCGCGCCGGTCGATGGCACCGTGCCCAGCGCGAGCGCAATGTGGTCGCCGGCCACGCGCTCGCCGTCGGACAGCAGCACGCTCGCGCCCCCGCCGTGGCGACTCGACTGGGCGGTCATCGCGGCGACGGCCCGGCCGCGGTGCACGGTCAGCCGGCCGTCGGCCTCCGCGGCCTGCAGCAGCGGCCGGAACTCGAACATCACCGAGGCTCGCCGCTCCCGTCGCATCAGGGACAGGCGGTCCGGCCAGGGCACCGCGTCATGGAAGCGTGCCCGGCCCTCGGCCCGGAAGAACGCGGCGTTGACGTCGGAGCACTGGTAGCGCTCCGACGCCTCGCGCAGCACCCAGTGCACCCGCTGCCCGGCGCCGAGCGCGTTGGCGATGAGGTGGGCCGCGCTGAGGCCGGCGCCGACGACCACGACGGATTCGAGGCCGGCCGGTACCGGCTCGTCCCAGTAGCTGACGTGCGGCGGCGGAAGCCCGCCGTCCCACCAGATCACGGGCGCCGGTCGCCGTTCCTCGCCGAGGCACAGCACGACGAAGGCGGCCCGCACCTGTAGCCGGTCGGCCAGCACGGTGAACCCGTCCGGCTCCCACCGCAACTCACGCACGGTGGCCCGCCAGGTGCGGTCGTACACCCGGTGAATGGTGGCCAGGTAACGGCAGTACGCCTCGAACACGTCCACCGGCACCACCGAGCGGTGCCCCGCCTGCGCCATCCTGATCTCGCGCCGCTCCACCTCCGTCAGCCGCGACCAGTGCAGCCGGGCGAAGTCCAGCAGCTCGCAGTCGCGGTACCCCTCGACCCCCGGGTGGTGCTGGTACGGCGAGCGCAGTACCCGCTGGTTCAGCACGTCGATCCGGTCGAGGAAGCGGCGGCACGGCCGGCCCGCCCGGTCCAGCACGGCGACGTCGTGCACGCCGAGGTGCCACAGCGCACAGGCCACCGCGAGTCCGGCCGGGCCGGCGCCGACGATCACCACGTCGGCGCCGGCCGGCCGCTCGCCAGGACGGGTGCTGGCGCCGGCCGCGGGATACGGCGGCCAGCCCCGGTGTCGTGGCGAGTCCAGCAGGCGGGGTTCCGGGAGAAAGACGGTCACGCCGCGGCTTAGCCGATGACGGTGACCGGGACGATCAGCTCGACCACCGGGCGCTCTGGCATGCCATCGGTGATCAGCCGCCGCAGGGTCTGAGCGGACTGCTCGGCGCTGTCGGTGGCGATCGGCGAGTACCTGGCGTGCGCGTACGCCGGCCGGCGCTTGCTGGCCTCCAGGCTGAACACCTTGAGCACCGCCTCGCCGGGCCGCACCTCGCCCTGGTAGAAGGTCAGCCGGCGCTGGTCCGGGGTCATGAACGTCTTGGCGAACTGCCTGGACAGCACCAGGGTGTCTGCCTCGTTCACGAAGTGCGAGTCCTCGTCACAGGTGACCTGCATGGCCACCCAGGTCTGGTCGGTCAGGTTGGTCTCCGACTTGATCACCTGCCAGCGCCCCGGCTCGGGCAGGTTCAGGCACACCGACACGTCGTGGTCGGTCACGTCGATCGCACCTGAGACCATCAGCACCCGCCGGCGCAGGTCGGCGACCGCGGCCATCTGAATGTCGCGGGCGCGCACCCGCGTCGAGACGTCCAACCCGGGAACTTCCAGTGACGACATGTACAGCTCCTCGCATGCTCCAGGCGAAGGGGACCTCGCAGCCACTGTCGCAATGCCGTCTCAGCGCATCCTCGACGCACGCTCGAATCGACCTCGAACCGGCCGAGAACCGGCCGAGAATCGGCCAATCGCCTGCCAACCAGTGGCCTGCCGTCACGCGCCCTGGCTGACGCCCAGCTCCCGCGAGTCGAGCGAGCCGATGTAGACGATGCCGAACGCATCGAAGTGCCGGAAACAAATCCTGATGACGAGGTCGTCGCGCACCTGCACCGAGAGCTCACCCATGCGGTGCACCTCATGAGTGATCTTGTAGGAGCTGAAGGCGGATCCGTCCGCAATCGCGAACAACGCCTTGTACACGGCGTTCTTCTCCGTCTGGCTGGCGGCCGTGGCCCACTGCTCGAGCCTTCGCAGGCCCGAGGTCAACCGGAGGCATCTGCGTTCATCGGCCATCTCAGGTCGCGCCTCCTACCCCGATTCACGCCACGAGTCGGCTCCGCTGTGCGGACTCGTGATCAGAATCGAGCAGGGCGCGTGACCGGCCCGTCACCGTGACGTTCTGCGGTAGACCCGGATCTCCCACGGCCGCAGGGCCAGGTCGACCGGCGGCGGCGCGGGGTAGTTGCCGATGAGCAGCTCGGCGCCGGCCCACCCCGGCGCGTCCGGCACGTCGGCGACGACGGTAGACGCCGAGAAGTTGCCGAGCACCAGCAGGGTCACGTCGCCGAGCCGGCGGGTGAACGCGTACACGTGTTCGTCGTCGGGCAGCAGCATGGTGAAGTCGCCCTCGGCCACCACCGGTTCGGCCTGCCGCAGCGCGATGAGCGCGCGGTAGTGCTGGAACACCGAGTCGGGGTCGGCGAGCTGCGCTGCGGCGTTGATCTCGACGTGGTTGGGGTTGACCGGCAGCCACGGGGTGCCGGTGGTGAAGCCGGCGTGCTTCGAGGCGTCCCACTGCATCGGCGTGCGGGCGTTGTCCCGGCTCATCGCCCGCAGCCCGGCCAGCACCTCGGCCGGCGCCGCCCCGGCGGCCACCGCGTGCGCGTAGTAGTTCAGCGACTCGATGTCCCGGAAGTCCTCGACGCTGGCGAACGGCGCGTTCGTCATGCCGAGTTCCTCGCCCTGGTAGACGTACGGCGTGCCGCGGTGCAGGTGCAGCACGGTGCCGAGCATCTTCGCCGCTCGCACGCGGTGGACACCGTCATCGCCGAACCGGGAGACCACCCGCGGCTGGTCGTGGTTGTTCCAGTAGAGGCTGTTCCAGCCGACGTCGGCGAGGCCCACCTGCCAGCGGCCGAGCGAGGCCTTGAGGTCGCGCAGCCGCAACGCCCACATGTCGAACTTGTTCGAGCCGCGGTCCAGGTACATGTGTTCGAACTGGAACACCATGTCCACCTCGCGCCGCGCCGGGTCGGTGAACAGTCGTGCCTCCTCCAGGGTGACGCCGGGCATCTCGCCGACGGTCAGCAGGCCCTCCCGCCCGGCGAACACCTCGCGGTGCATCTCCTGCAGGTACTCGTGAATGCGCGGGCCGTTGATGAAGTACGGCGACCCGTCGGCCAGCAGTCCCTGGCCGATCGGGTGTCCGTCCGGCAGCGCGGGGTCCTTCGAGATCATGTTGATGACGTCCATCCGGAACCCGTCGATGCCCCGGTCGAGCCACCATCGCATGATGGCGTACACCGCGCCGCGGACCTCGGGGTTCTCCCAGTTCAGGTCGGGCTGCTTGCGGGAGAACAGGTGCAGGTAGTACTCGCCGGTGCTCGGGTCGAGCTGCCATGCCGGGCCGGAGAAGAACGAGTACCAGTTGGTTGGCTCCGCGCCGGGGTCGCCGGCGTTCATGCCCGGCCGCGGCGGCCGCCACCAGTACCAGTCGCGCTTGGGGCTGTCGGGGCTCGAGCGGGACTCGGCGAACCACGGGTGCTCGTCCGAGGTGTGGTTGACCACCAGGTCCATGACCAGCTTCATGCCGCGCTCGTGCGTGGCGGCCAGCAGCTCGTCGAACTGGGCGAGCGTGCCGAACACCGGATCGATGTCCTGGTAGTCGCTGATGTCGTAGCCGGCGTCATCCTGCGGCGAGGGGTACACCGGTGAGAGCCACAGCACGTCCACGCCGAGCTCGGCCAGATAGTCGAGCCGGGTGGCGATGCCGGGCAGGTCGCCGATGCCATCGCCGTCGCCGTCCGCGAAACTGCGCGGATAGATCTGGTAGACCACCGCGCGCCGCCACCACTGCCCGTTACGACTGACGATCACGACCACAAGCTACAGGGCCTGCCTGGCCCGCTTCAGCTCGCTGAACGACTGAATGGCGGACAGCGCGACCAGGGCGTCCAGTAGCCGGGTGGCGTCGTCGCCGGCCGGCGGCGGCACCACGATCGGTCCGAAGAAGCCGGGGTGGTCGTCCACCGCGGTGATGGGACTGCCGGACTCCTGACCGGCCCGGTCCTGGCCCTCCCAGTGGCTCTGGACCACCCCGGCCTGGTAGGCCTCGTCGTCGCCAGCGGTGGCGAGCTCCTCGGGTAGGCCGCCCGCGCGCAGCGCCTGCCGGTAGACGTCCACGCCAGGCTCGGTGCCGCGCTCGTGCACCAGCGTGCCGACCTCGGCGTAGAACCGGCCGAGGGCCTCGTTGCCGCAGCGCTCCCGCACCGCCTGCATGACCCTGGAGGCCACCCGGCCGGCGTCCATCGCCTCCCCGTACTGCGGCGGGAACTCCTTGCCCTCGTTGAGGATGGCCAGGCTCATCACGCGCCACCGCACATCCACGCCGCGCCGCTGCGCCACGTCGGCCAGCCACCGGCTGGTACGCCAGGTGTACGGGCAGCTCGGATCGAACCAGAAGTCGATCTCGGTCACCCCGCTCGCCTCGCCTTGTCGACGGTGCCAAGGCGCTTGGCGTACCGGCGCAGCTGCAGAATGCGGGCCGTGCCGACCAGCGCGACCAGGATGGCGCCGGCGATGGCCGCGAAGAGCATCGCGACGCCAAGCGGCATCGACCACGAGAAGCCGAGCAGGTTCACCGTGACGGTCGCCAGGTTCTGCAGGATGAAGATCAGCAGGAAGATCAGCACCACGGCCGCGATGATCACCGCCGCCCAGGTGCCGCTGATCCGGGTCGGCCTGAGCTTCGGCTTCATCGGCACGACCGCCGACCTCGCTTCGGCGGTCTGGCCGGCGGTTGGCGACGGTTGCTGCTCCGGCTCGATCCTGGCGGTCTCATCGCGTCGGGCATCGCGCCCGTCATCGCGCCCGTCATCGCGCCGGTCGGGTGGCACATTCTGGTCCGGCGCCCGGTGCCGCTCGGTCCGATCCGCTGGGTAGTTCCGGTCGGTCCGGTCCGGCGCCCGGCTCCGCTCGGTCCGGTCCGGCGCGTGGTGCCGCCCGGAACGCCGCGGCGCCCCGGGCTCATCGACCCGGTCGGGCTCGTCGAACGGCCGGTCGGTTCCCGGCAGATCCTCGGCTGGCGGGGTGGCCATTACCGGATTATCCGCCAGAGGCAACCCCGGCGCCGGCCCGCCTTACCGCGTCGGACCGGGTGAGCCGGTCGGCCAGCACCCGGGAACGGCCGGCCAGCACGCCGCACCACAGCTGCGGCACGACCAGCAGCACCAGCAGCAGCACCGGCGCCGTCCATGAGCCGACCGTTTCGTGCAGGATGCCGAAGACCAGTGGGCCGAACGCGCTGATCACATAGCCGACTGTCTGCGCCATCGCGGACAGGCGCGCGGTCTCCGCCACCCGCCCGGTGCGCAGCACGACCAGTGCCAGCGCGAGCGCGAAGCACGCGCCGCAGCCGATACCGGCGAGCACGACCCAGAGGTACGGGGCGGCGGTCGGGGCGACCAGCATGCCGACCAGCCCGACGCCAAGGATCGCGGTGGACAGCACGACGTGGATCACCTGGTTGCGGGCGCGGGTGGCCAGCCGAGGCAGCAGCAGGGTAACCGGCAGCTGTACCAGGCCGAACAGCGACAGCAGGAACCCGGCTGCTGCCGGGCGGTACCCGTGGTCCCGGTAGATCGACGGCAGCCAGCCGAGCATGACGTAGAACTGCAGCGACTGCAGGCCGAAGAACGCGGTCACCTGCCAGGCCAGCGGGTCGCGCGCCAGCGGCGGCCCGGCGTGGGGCTGCGCCGGCGGCCTGGTGTGGCTGCGGATCAGCGGCAGCCAGACCAGCAGGGCGATCGCCGCCGGCGCCACCCACATTCCGAGCGCGCCACGCCAGTCCCAGCCGAACGCGTCGGTGACCGGCACCGTCACGCCGGCGGCAATGGCGGCCGCGGCGGCGATCGCGGTGGTGTAGATGCCCATCATCAGGCCGGTGCGGTGTGGAAAGTCCCGCTTCACCAGCGGCGGCAGCAGCACGTTGGCCACCGCAATGGCGCCGCCGACCAGGATGGTGCCGGCGAAGAGCAGGCTCGGCCCGGCCAGCACCCGGCCGACCAGCCCAACCGCCAGCGCGGCCAGCGCCCCCGCCAGTACCGGCTCGATTCCGATCCGCCGGGCCAGCCGCGGCGCCACCGGCGCCAGGAGGCCGAAGAACAGCACCGGCAACATGGTCAGCACCGCCGTTTGGGTGCCGGAGAGCCGCAGCCCGGCCCGCAGCTCCGGCAGCACCGGCCCCACGCTGGCCACCGCCGGCCGCAGGTTGGCCGACAGCAGCACGATGGCCAGGCCGACCAGCACCGCATGTCGCCGCACCAACGGCATTCTGCCCGCCGGAGCTTGACCCCGCCTCGTCAGCGCCTCGCGGGCGCCACTCCCGCAGCGCGCCACAACTACCATCCAGGGCATGCCACAGCCACAAGGCGATGAGCTGGCCGCCATCCGGTCACGGCGGGAGGAGCTCAAGGCCAAGTACCTGCGACCGCCTGGTCAGCGGCCACCCGCGCCGACCGGCGGGGTGCACCACGCCGCGCTGATCTGCCGCGACGTCGAACAGACCATCCGGTTCTACCAGGAGACCCTGGGCTTCCCGCTGGTGGAGCTGGTGGAGAACCGGGACTACGCCGGGTCCAGCCACTTCTTCTTCGACGTCGGCAACCGCAACCTGCTCGGGTTCTTCGACTTCCCGGGGCATGACCACCCCGACTTCCACGAGACCATCGGCGGGGTGCAGCACATCTCCCTGTCCACCACGCCGGAGCAGTTCCAGGCCGCCAGGGCAAGGCTGGACGCGGCCGGGATCGAGTACCTCGGGCCGGACCGTGGCGTCGAGGACAGCCTCTACATCCGCGACCCGAACGGCATCGGCGTCGAGTTCTACATGGAGCGGCTGGGGATCTTCAACGGCGAGCCGCTGCTCGACTGACTCCGCACCGCCCGGCCGCCGCAGAGCCGATGCCGGACCCACACTGCGGCGGCCGGTACGCGCGGCGGGGCGCCTGTGGCGTGCGGTTTTCCGGCTCGGACGCCGTCAGCGTCCCGTCAGCTCGGCCGGCGGGTCAGCAGGGGCGGAGGTAGGGTACTAACCGTGCACGGTCCCGGCGGAATGACCACGGCCGGCGACGGCCGGGTACCGGTCGCCGGGCCGGCAACAATCGGGCCGGCAACAATCGGGTCGGGGTCGAACGGGCTCGGATTCCGGCACGAGGCCGCGGTCTACCGCGGCGACCAGGGCTTTCTCGACGTCACGGTGGACTACGTCCGGGACGGGCTGAACGCCGGCCAGCCGGTGCTGGTCGCCGTGATCCCACCGAAGATCGACCTGCTGCGCGCCGCGCTCGGCGCGGACGCCGACAAGGTTCGGTTCGTGGACATGGCGCAGGCCGGGCGCAACCCGGCGCTGATCATCCCGATGTGGCGCGAGGTGGTCGAGGACGGCGGCGGCGTGCCTGTCCGCGGCATCGGCGAGCCGGTGTGGTTCGGCCGCCGGCCGGCCGAGCTCGCCGAGGCGCTGCTGCACGAGGCGCTGCTCAACATCGCTTTCGCCGACGGCACGGACCTGCTGCTGCGCTGCCCGTACGACGCCCAGGCGCTGGGCGACGCGATGGTCGGCCACGCCAGCCTGCGGCATCCGGTCGTGGTGGACCGCGGCGGCGACGGCCGTGGCGTCGGCTACCACGGTGTCACCGAGGCCGCCGCGGAGTTCACGGTGCCGCTGCCGGATGCCGAGGCGAGCGCGCCCGAGGCGTTCGAGTTCGACCATGTGCCCACCGTTCGCCGGCTGCGCGCGCACGTCGGCGAGCGGGCCCGCACCCTTGGCATCGACGCGGAGCGGACCGCCGACCTCATGCTCGCGATGCACGAGATCGCGGTGAACAGCCTGCGGCATGGCGGCGGCCGGGGCACCCTGCGGCTGTGGGCCGACGACGACGCCCTGGTGTGCGAGATCAGCGACCGCGGGCACATCGACCAGCCGCTGGTCGGCCGGGTCCGGCCGCGGCCGGACCAGCGGTCGGGCCGCGGGGTGTGGCTGGCCAACCAGCTGTGCGACCTGGTGCAGATCCGCTCGTCCACGGCCGGCACCACGGTGCGGATGCACGTAGCGCGCTAGGTCCGCGCTAGATCAACACAGGCGCGCGCCCACTGCATCGCGGCCGCGTACGCTGAATCCCGTAGCGGGTAGGAGCGTGCCGTGGTCGTGCTGTGGGTGCTCGTCGCCATCCTGATCGTCGTCGTCGTGCTGAGCAGCGCCAGCGCCAAGGTGATCAACCAGTACGAGCGCGGCGTGGTGTTCCGGCTGGGCCGGGTCCGCGATGGGACCCGGCAACCGGGGCTGGCGCTGATCGTGCCGGCGGTCGACCGGCTGCATAAGGTCAACATGCAGATCGTCACGCTGCCGGTGCCGGCCCAGGAGGGCATCACCAGGGACAACGTGACCGTCCGGGTGGACGCCGTCGTCTACTTCAAGGTCATCGACCCGGTGAAGGCGCTCGTCGACGTCCAGGACTACCTGTTCGCCGTCGGCCAGGTCGCGCAGACCTCGCTGCGGTCGATCATCGGCAAGAGCGAGCTGGACGACCTACTGTCCAACCGCGAGCGGCTCAACCAGGGCCTGGAGCTGATGATCGAGACCCCTGCGCTGGGCTGGGGCATCGAGATCGACCGCGTGGAGATCAAGGACGTGGCGCTGCCGGAGTCCATGAAGCGCTCGATGGCCCGGCAGGCCGAGGCCGACCGCGAGCGGCGGGCCCGGATCATCACCGCCGACGGCGAGCTGCAGGCCTCGCACAAGCTCTCCCAGGCCGCGGCCGTGATGGCCGACACCCCCGCGGCGTTGCAACTGCGGCTACTGCAGACCGTCGTCGAGGTGGCCGCCGAGAAAAACTCCACCCTGGTGCTGCCGTTCCCGGTGGAGCTGCTCCGGTTCCTGGAACGGGCCGCGCCGGACCAGGCGCCGGCCAAGCTGAACCCGGCGCCGCCGGCGCCGGCGCCGGACGAGCCTCAGACGCCCCAGTCCGGGCGCAGCGGCATGCCCGACGCTCCGGAGGAGGCGGTCCGCACCCCGAGCACCTGATGCAGCTCGATCATCCGCCGATCGAAGCCGAACTGGGACATGGCCAGGTACAGCCGCCACACCCGTGACTTGCCCGCACTGGTCTCGGCCACCGCCTCGGCCCAATTCCGCTCCAGATTGGCCGACCAGGCGGCCAGCGTCATTGCGTAGTGCTCGCGCAGATTCTCCTCGTGGCGGATCTCGAGGCCGTTGTTCTGCATCGCGGTGATGATCTGCCCGACGCCCTCCAGCTCGCCGTCCGGAAAGATGTAGCGGTCGATGAACTGGCCCGAGCGGGCCGGCTGCAGCGTGGTCGGCCGGGTGATGCAGTGGTTGAGCAGGCGCCCGCCGTCGACCAGCTTGGAGCGCAGGAACGTGAAGTACGAGCCAAGGTTGCGGGCGCCGATGTGCTCGGTGAGCCCGATCGAGGACACCGCGTCGAAGCCGGTCTCGGCGACGTCGCGGTAGTCGCCCTGCCGCACCTCGGCCACGTCCGCCAGGCCCGCCTCGACCACCGCCTTCTGCCCCCAGTCGGCCTGGTTGCGGGACAGCGTCACGCCAAGCGCCCGCACCCCGTAGTTGCGGGCGGCGTGCAGCACCATGCCGCCCCACCCGCAGCCGACGTCCAGCAGCCGCATCCCCGGCGTCAGCCCGAGCTTGCGGCATACCAGGTCGAACTTGTGCTCCTGGGCCTGCTCCAGGGTGGCGTCCGCGGACGGGTAGCAGGCGCAGGTGTACGCCATGGACGGTCCGAGCAGGTAGGAGTAGAAGCGGTTGGACACGTCGTAGTGGTGGGCGATGGCCTTGTTGTCCCGGCTGCGCGAGTGCCGCACCCCGTGCCACACCCGCCGCCACCGGCGGGGCAGCTCCTCCGGCGGCGGGGTCACCGGCCGCAGGTAGCGGGGACCCAGCTCGCGCAACGCGGCCAGCCGGGTGCGCAGGCCGACCTGGTCGACCGCGTCGCTCACCGCCGCGATCGCGGCGTACAGGTCGCCGTGCACCTCGAGGTGGCCGGCGGCGTACGCCCGCGGCAGTCCGAGCTCGCCCGGTGACCCGAGCAGGTAGCTCACCGCGGTCGGCGAGCGCACCTCCACCCGGACCGGCGCGTCCGGCTGGCCGGCGACGCTGCCGTCGAAGGCCGTGAAGGCCACCGAACCATCGGGGCCCATGACTCGTTGGAAGGTCTGCGCGATCGTCACCGTGCCACCTCTCACCGGTTTCGTACGCACTTGGCGTACAGGTCGAGTAGCCGTCCGTCCGGGTCGTACTGTTTCTTCAGCCGCCAGTACACCTCGCCGTTGTACAGCCGCCAGAAGTCGTCCTCGGCGTAGTGCGCCGTCGAGTAAAGCGACTTGCGCCCGCCGAGCGACTCGACGGTGCGCTCGATCATCCGGTTGTGCGTGTCGCGCGCCTGTCCGGGGGCCAGGTCCACGCTGGACCAGAAGCCGAAGTTGACATAGAGCGTGTCCGGGTCGAACTCGTACAGCGGCCAGCGGCGATGGGGGTCGCGCTGGCGTAGCGGGCACACCCAGACCGGGCTGATCGGGATCTCCCGGTGGAAGAAGTCCAGGAACTCGGCGGCGCGGGTCACCGGGATCTCGACGTCCTGCACCACGGGCTCCTGCTCGGGCTTTCCCCGGCGCCGGTCGATCCGCGCCAGCACCCGGTGCCGGCGTTCGAAAGCCACGATCTTCCAGTACACGTCCGAGCGCAGCAGCCGCCGCCCGGCCAGCCGGCGCACCCAGCGGCGCTGCGCGCCGAACGCCCGCGAGCACCAGAACCAGTCGGTGTCCCAGCGCCACAGGTAGTCGCGCACGGTCAGGAAGTCCTCCCGGCGCCGCTGAATGGACCGGTAGTAGATCTCCAGCCAGGTGTAGTCGCTGGTATACGGCGCCCGGTCCACGAACGTGCCGAGGGTCAGGTACATCTCGTCCGGCCCGAACACCGTGCCGTCGGCGAAATCCGGCTCGCCGCTCGCGCAGTGCCGCTCGAGGTCGGCGAAGAACGCCCGCGCGTCGTGGTGGCGCACGTGCCGCAGGTGCACGAACGGCTTGACCGGCGCCAGCTCGATGCGCAGCCGCAGCGCGTACCCCAGCGTTCCGTAGGAGTTGGGGAAGCCGAAGAAGAGCTCGGCGTGCTCGTTCTCCGGCGACACGGTGATCAGCTCGCCGTCCCCGGTGAGCAGGTCCATCTCCAGCACGGACTCATGCGGTACGCCGTTTCGGAACGAGGAGGACTCGATGCCCACCCCGGACACCGCGCCGCCCAGCGTGATCGTCTTCAGCTGCGGCACCACCAGGGGCATCAGCCCGTGCGGCAGGGTGGCGTCCACCAGCGTCTCGTAGGTCACCATGCCCTCGACGTCGGCGGTCCGTCGCTGCGGGTCCACGTCCAGCACGTGCTGGAACGCCGACACGTCCAGCCCAGGGGCGGCGCTGCGGACCCTGGTGCGGAACAGGTTCGACGTCCGCTTCGCCAGCCGCACCGGCGCCCCCGGCGGCAACGCCCGCAGTTGTTCGGTCAGCCGGTCGACCCGGTGCTGGTGCTCGGTCATGGCGGCGGTCACCCCATCAACTTGTGTTAGCAAGCCGATTTGCGCAACCCCTGGCGACCGTGGCACCGCCCACTCGAACCCAACACCACGCTGCAGGTGCGGCATGAAGGCGACACGAGTCCGGTCACCTCGCCCGCCAGCCGGACTGCAGTCGCGTTCACGCGCTCGACCGGCGACCGCGACCGGTCCGCCGCACGGAAATGTTGAGTCCAGATGAACCAGATCACGGGTCGGCTACGTGTCATATACGGGATGTAAACGATAACGGCCAGGCGTCCACTATCTGGACACAGGGTTAATGGGGCGCTCCGCGTGGCCGACAGGGACGGTGGGAGGTGCTTCACGTGCACAGGACTACTGGCGACGAGTCCGCCGCACCGCTCCTGCCCACGGCGCCGTGCAGCGTGGTGTGGAGCGGCGGGCACAGCTACGTGCTGGAGATGTCGGAACTGTTCGGCCGCAGCTGCCGCTGGGTCGGGCTGGACCACCGCGGCCGGCCGCTGGCGCTGACCGCGGCCGACCTGCAGGCCCGCGGCTGGACGCTGACCCCGCACTGACCCATGGACCTGTTCGTCTACGGGACCCTGCTCTTTCCCGAGGTGCTGATCGCGCTGCTGGGCCGGGTGCCGGCGAGGCAACCGGCGTCCGCTGTGGGCTGGCGGGTCGCCGCACTGCCCGGCCGGCCGTATCCGGGCCTGGTGCCGCACCCCGGCGGGACGGCGCTCGGCCAGGTGATCAGCGGGCTGGTCGAGTCCGAGGCGCGGCTGCTCGACGATTACGAGGACGGTGGCTACCGACTCACCGCAATCACTCTCGCGGACGGCCGCAGCTGCCCGAGCTACGTGTGGCGCGCCGGGGTCCTCGCCCAGGACTGGAGCCTCGACCGGTTCGCCGCCGACCAGCTGGCCGGCTACGTCCTCGAGTGCGCCCGCTGGCGGGTCGTGGCCGGCTGGGGCCCGCCACCCTGCGACGACCGGTGACCGGCCGCGTGGCACGCTGTGCCCGATGCCACGCGGGGACGACACCCAGGACGCCGTGCATGCGGCCGGGCCGGACCGCGTACTCACCGTCCCCAACGCGCTCAGCGCGCTGCGGCTGGCCGGCGTGCCGCTGTTCCTCTGGCTGCTGCTCGGCCCGCAGCACGACGGCTGGGCGATCGTGGTGCTGACCGCCGGCGGCATCAGCGACTGGCTGGACGGCAAGCTGGCCCGCTGGCTGAACCAGTCCAGCCGGTTGGGCGCGCTGCTCGACCCGCTGGTGGACCGGCTGTACATCCTGGCCACCCTGCTCGCCTTCGGCGTCCGCGCGATCGTGCCGTGGTGGGTGATCGGGGTGCTGGTCGGCCGCGACCTGGTGCTGGCGGCCACCCTGCCGGTGTGGCGCCGGTACGGGATGACCGCGCCCGAGGTGCACTACCTGGGCAAGGCCGCGACGTTCAACCTGCTGTACGCCTTCCCGATCCTGCTGCTCGCCCAGGGCGAATCCACCGCCGCGCAGATCGCCAGGCCGATCGGCACCGCGTTCGCGGTGTGGGGCGGCGTGCTGTACGTCTGGTCGGCCGTGCTCTACCTGGTGCAGCTGGTCGCTACGGTCCGGGTGAACGAGGCGCGCCGTGCGTGACCGGGACACCGAGCTGCTGCGGCGGCTGCTGCCCGACCTGCTCGACCCTGGGTACGCCCGGGCCGCGGCACGGCGTCGCGAGGCCGGCGGCGGTGACCGGCCGATGGGCGGCCGCACCCAGGCGCTCGCCCTGGTGTTCGGCGCGCTGCTGATCGGGCTGGTGTTCGGGGTGGCCGCCGCCGATGCCGCGGCCAGGGCGCCGGGCGCCGAGCAGGCCCGGCGCGGGCTGGTTGCCGAGGTGCAGGACGCCCGGCGCAGCACCGACGATCTGTCCGCGACCGCCGGCGAGCTGGCCGCGCGGCTGCGCGAGGCCCAGCGGCAGGCGCTGGCCGGCAGCTCCCAGGGCGCCGAGACGCTGGACACCGTGCGGCGGCTGGAGCTGGCCGCGGCCGCGGTGCCGGTCGCCGGGCCGGGCTTGCGGATCACGGTGGCGGACGCCGCCGGCGAGCGGACCGTGCTCGATCGCGACCTGCAGGTGCTGGTCAACGGCGTGTGGTCGAGTGGAGCGGAGGCGGTGGCGCTCGGCGGCGTGCGGCTGCACCCGCGGGCCACCGTGCGGCAGGCCGGTGGCGCGGTGCTGGTCGACAACCGGCCGGTGGCCCAGCCGTACGTGCTGGAGGCCATCGGCGACCCGGCCGCGATGCACACCAGGCTGGTGGACACCGAGGCCTACGGCCGGTTCGCCACGTTCACCCAGGTGTACGGCACCCGGTTCACGGTCGAGGCGGTGCAGTCGCTGACCCTGCCGGGCGGCAGTCCGGCCGAACCGGAGGTGGCCAGGAAGGAGGGCAACCGATGATCGGCATCCTGGCGCTGTTGCTCGGCGTGCTGCTCGGCCTGTGGCTGGACCCGACCGTGCCGGCCTGGGTGCAGCCGTACCTGCCGATCGCCGTGGTGGCCGCGTTGGATGCCGTGTTCGGTGGCCTGCGGGCCAGGCTGGACGGCATCTTCGACGCCAAGGTGTTCGTCGTCTCGTTCGTGTCCAACGTCGTGGTCGCGGCGCTCATCGTGCTGCTCGGCGACGAGCTCGGCGTCGGCGCGCAGCTGTCCACCGCGGTCGTCGTCGTGCTCGGCATCCGGATCTTCAGCAATGCCGCGGCCATCCGCCGCCACCTGTTCCGGGCGTAGGCATCGTGAGCACAAAGCAGGCCCTCGGCGCGCACAGGTACGCGCGACACGGGCCGAGTGTGTTGATCGCCGTGCTGTGCCTGGCGCTCGGCCTCGCGATCGCCACCCAGGTGCGCCGCACCAACGCCGGCGACACGCTGACCGACCAGCGGCCACAGGACCTGGTGGTGCTGCTGGACGGGCTGCAGCAGCGGGAGGCCGCGCTGCGCCGGGAGATCGCGGACGCGGAGGCGGCGCTGAGCCGGCTACGGGCCAGTGGGGACAGCACGGCGGCCGCGCTGGCCGAGGCGCAGCGCCGGGCCGACGCGCTGGCCGTGCTGGCCGGCACCGTGCCGGCCGCCGGGCCCGGACTGGAGATCGAGGTGGTCGACCCGCAGCGCGGCGTGGCCCCGGCCGACCTGCTGGACGCCGTGCAGGAGCTGCGGGCAGCCGGGGCTGAGGCGATCCAAGTCGGCCCGGTTCGGGTCGGCGTCGACTCGGCGTTCACCGGATCCACCGGCGCGGTGCGGCTCGACGGCAGCACCCTGGGCAGCCCGCTGACCGTGCTCGCTATCGGCGACCCGCCCACCATGGCCGCCGCGCTGAACATCCCCGGCGGGGTCGTGGACACCGTCGAACGCGCAGGTGGCACGGTGCAGATCAGGGAACGCGATCGGGTGCACGTCACCGCCTTGCGGACGATTCGGACGCCCCAATACGCTCGGCCGGCCGGCTGAACGGTGCCGGCGTAGCTCGGTACGGAGGCGTCGTGATCCCCGAGGACCGCAAGTACACCAAGGAGCACGAGTGGGTCGTCCAGACCGGCGACGACACCGTGCGGGTCGGCATCACGGACTATGCCCAGGAGCAGCTCGGCGATGTGGTGTTCATCCAGCTCCCGCCGCTCGGCGAGACCACCGGCAAGGGCGACTCCCTCGGGGAGGTCGAGTCCACCAAGAGCGTCTCGGACGTCTACTCGCCGGTGACCGGCGAGGTTATCGCGGTCAACGAAGCGCTCGCCGAGCGCGCCGAGCTGGTCAACGCCGACCCCTACGGCGAGGGCTGGATGGTCGAGCTGCGCCTGGACGACCCGAGCGAACTGGACGATCTGCTGGACGCGGACGACTACCGCGAGGTCATCGACGAGGCGTAAGGAGGCGCAACACAGCCGTCCTGCTCGATATCGATCCCGGACACGGTACGTTGGGCACTCGATCAGCACGTGCGACGTTCGGGAGGACCGAAGGTGACCGAGTACAAGGGTCCCGGTGAGCTGCCACCGGAGCAGTCCAGCGAGACCACCTCGGTGTTCCGGCCCGGTGATCTGTTCCCCGAGATCGAGGAGCCGTCGGCGCAGGCCGTATCCGGCATCGACACGCTGCCGGCCGGCTCGGCGCTGCTCGTGGTCAAACGCGGCCCCAACGCGGGGTCGCGGTTCCTGCTCGACCAGGACACCACCAGCGCTGGCAGGCACCCCGACAGCGACATCTTCCTCGACGACGTGACCGTCTCCCGGCGGCACGCCGAGTTCCGTCGGGAGGGCAGCGAGTTCGTTGTGGTCGACGTGGGCAGCCTGAACGGCACCTACGTCAACCGGGAACCGGTCGACACCGCCGTGCTGGCCAGCGGCGACGAGGTACAGATCGGCAAGTTCCGGCTGGTCTTCCTGACCGGCATGCGCAGCGGCCCGCGGTAGCCGCCTCGGGGAGGGGGAGCGGTTGACATCGGCGGAGCGGGAGGCCGGCCGCGGCGGCGACGCGGTGCTGTCCATCGGCGCCGTGCTCGCCGCCCTGCGGGCCGACTTTCCGGACGTGACCATCTCCAAGATCAGGTTCCTCGAGTCGGAGGGCCTGATCGCGCCCCGGCGCACGGCGTCCGGCTACCGGCAGTTCTCCGAGGCCGACGTGCGCAGGCTGCGGTTCGTGCTGGCCGCTCAGCGGGACCGCTACCTGCCGCTGAAGGTGATCAAGGAGCAGCTCGATGCGATGGATAACGGGCTGCAGTCGCCGACCGTCACCCCGCTGACGCCCCGGCCGGCGGACGGCATGCCGGCCTCGGCCGACTTCGACACCGGCGGCGAGATCCGGATGACCCGCGAGGAGCTGCTGGCCGGCTCGGGGATCAGCCTGGCCATGCTCGCCGAGCTGGAGCAGCACGGGCTGATCCGGCCAGGCGCCGCCGGCTTCTACGACGCCGACAGCGTGCTCGTCGCCCGCGCCGCGCTGGCCCTCACCGAGTACGGGCTGCAGCCGCGGCACCTGCGCTCGTTCCGCACCGCGGCCGACCGCGAGGTCGGGCTGATCGCCCAGATCGTCACGCCGGTGGCCCGCCACCGGGACCCCGACGCCCGCGAGCGGGCCGACGACGTGGTGCGCGAGTTGGCCGCCCTCACGGTGCGGTTGCACGCCCTGCTGGTCAAGGCCGGCCTGCGCGGTCTGTGAGGCGCTGGTTACTTCCAGGCTGTCGGACTCGCGTAGGCACGCCATTTTTGGCATTTTGCAACCAAGAGGCGGCGCGCGCCGGTGACCGACGGCGTGTAGCGTCGATAGTGTCGGCAGGGGCACCGGCGCTGGGAGGAGGCTGAGGTGGCGATGAGCGAGATGCGCGTCGTCGGAGTTCGGGTAGAGCTCCCGGCCAACCAGCCCATCCTGTTGCTGCGGGAGGCGGAGGGGGACCGGTACCTGCCGATCTGGATCGGCTCGGTGGAGGCCACCGCCATCGCGCTCGAGCAGCAGGGCGTACGGCCGGCCCGGCCGCTGACCCATGACCTGCTCAAGGACGTCATCGGCGCCCTCGGCCGGACCCTGGAGCAGGTACGCATCACCGACCTGCAGGAGGGCACCTACTTCGCCGAGTTGGTGTTCGACGGCGGTGTCCGGGTGTCCGCCCGGCCAAGCGACTCCATCGCGCTCGCGCTGCGCGTCGGCGTGCCCATCCATGCCGAGGAGAACGTGCTGGCCGAGGCGGGCCTGATCATCCCGGACGAGCAGGAGGACGAGGTCGAGAAGTTCCGCGAGTTCCTCGACTCGGTCTCGCCAGAGGACTTCCGCGGCGCCGACACGTGATTTCCGGGCCCAGACGCCGTCTGGCTGCGTTCTCCCTCGCTCGCGTGCCATCGCACGGGTCGCTCGGTGCGGCCTTGCCAGACGACGTCTGGATCCCGGAACTCACCGCTCGCTGCGTTGTCCCTCGCTCGCGTGCCATCGCACGCGTCGCTCGGTGCGGCCTTGCGAGCGGACGCCTGGATCGCCGAACTCACCAAACCAACGGTGATCTCAAGGTTAGGTTGAGGTTGACGGTGGGCCGCGCGTCGCGTTGACCCGGCGCGGGGGGCGGCCTACGGTCGAGACAACGCGAATCGCGCCGATGTGATTTTCGGCGCGGTCGGCTGCCACAGGAGGCACTCGTGGTCGACGAGCCGAGCACGGCGCACACCGCACCGGCCCAGGGCGTGCTGTTCCCGGACAGCTCGCTGCCCGATGACCTCGTCGGCTACCGCGGCCCGGCGGCCTGCCAGATCGCCGGCATAACCTACCGCCAGCTCGACTACTGGGCCCGCACCGGCCTGGTCGTGCCGTCCATCCGCGGCGCGGCCGGCTCCGGCAGCCAGCGGCTGTACTCGTTCAAGGACGTGCTGGTCCTCAAGGTGGTCAAGCGGCTGCTGGACACCGGCGTGTCGCTGCAGAACATCAGGGTGGCCGTCGAGCACCTGCGCCGCCGTGGCGTGCGGGACCTCGCCGGCATCACGCTGTTCTCCGACGGCACCACGGTGTACGAATGCTCCTCGCCCGAGGAGGTCGTCGACCTGCTGCAGGGTGGCCAGGGCGTGTTCGGCATCGCGGTCAGCGGCGCCATCCGCGAGATCAGCGGCACCATCCATGAGTTCCCCGCGGAACGTGCCGACGGCGGCACCGTCGCTCCGATGCCGGAGGACGAGCTCACCGCTCGCCGCCGCAACAAGGCCCGCGCGACCGGTTAGGCCTTGGTACGCCCCGAGCGAGTGAGCTGTGGGGCGGGTCATCGTGATGATCTGCACCGGTGCGGCTAAGCTCGACGGCGCTAGTCGCTGATCCCGCGCGGGAGAGTCCCCGAAAGGGGCGCCGAAGGAGCAACTCCTCCCCGGAATCTCTCAGGTCAACGGACCGCGCGGGTGAGACGCCTCTGGAAAGCGGTGGCTCTGCTGGATCAGGGGGCCACCCGCCGACGGGGAAAGCCCGGACACCGGGTAACCGGGCCGGGTGAATCTCTCAGGCGCCCGTGACCGGCGGGTACGGACAGAGGGGGAGGGCCAACCGGGTACCCACCCGGTGTGGACCCGCCGCGCACGCCGGAGGCGCAGATGAACCCCCGTCCCACCCTGGCCGACATCGAGCACGGCACGCCGTTCGCCGACCGGCACATCGGGCCGCGGCCGGACGAGCTGGCCAGGATGCTCGAGGTGATCGGCGTCGGCTCGCTGGACGAGCTGGCCCGCCGCGCCGTGCCGGCCAGCATCGCCGACGGCCGGCCGCTGTCCGAGCTGTCCGGGCTGCCGCCGGCCGTCACCGAGACCCAGGCGCTGGCCGAGCTGCGCGCGCTCGCGGCACGGCAGCGGCCGATGGTGCAGATGATCGGGCTCGGGTACCACGGCACGATCACGCCGCCAGTGATCCGGCGCAACGTGCTGGAGAGCCCGGCCTGGTACACCGCGTACACGCCGTACCAGCCGGAGATCAGCCAGGGCCGACTGGAGGCGCTGCTGAACTTCCAGACCATGGTCGCCGACCTGACCGGCCTGGACATTGCCAACGCCTCGATGCTGGACGAGGCGACCGCGGCCGCCGAGGCCATGACCCTGGTGCGGCGTGCCGCCCGGTCGACGTCGGCGCGGTTCCTCGTGGACGCCGACATGCTGCCGCAGACGATCGCGGTGGTGGCCACCCGCGCCGAGCCGCTCGGCATCGAGCTGGTGGTCGCCGACCTCACCGATGGCCTGCCCGGCGGCGAGTTCTTCGGCGTGCTACTGCAGTATCCCGGCGCCACCGGCGTGCTGCGCGACGACGAGGCGCTGGTGTCGGCCGCCCACGAGCGCGGGGCCATGGTTGTGGTCGCCGCCGACCCGCTCGCGCTAGCCGTGCTGCGCCCGCCCGGCGAGATCGGTGCCGATGTGGCGGTCGGCTCCACCCAGCGGTTCGGCGTGCCGATGGGCTTCGGCGGGCCGCACGCCGCATACCTCGCGGTCCGCGCCGGGCTTGAGCGGCAGCTGCCCGGCCGGTTGGTCGGGGTCAGCGTGGACGCCGACGGGGCGCCCGCCTACCGGCTCGCACTGCAGACCAGGGAACAGCACATCCGGCGGGAGAAGGCGACCAGCAACATCTGCACCGCGCAGGTGCTGCTCGCGGTGATGGCGAGCATGTACGCGGTGTACCACGGGGCCGACGGGTTGCGCGCCATCGCGACCAGGGTGCACCGGATGGCCGCGGTGCTGGCGGCCGGGCTGCGGTCGGGCGGGGTCGACGTGGTGCACGGCGCGTTCTTCGACACCGTGCTGGCGCACGTGCCGGGGCAGGCGGCCGAGGTGGTGGTGGCTGCCCGCGAGCACCGCGTGAACCTGCGCCTGGTGGACGCCGACCACGTCGGCATCAGCTGCGACGAGACGACCACCCGCGAGCACCTTGCGGCCGTCTGGCGGGCCTTTGGGATCACTCCGACTCCCGATGTGGACGAGCTGGATGCCGCGACGCCGGACGCCGTGCCGGCGGCGCTGTGGCGCACGTCCGGCTTCCTCACCCACCCCGTGTTCCGCGCGCACCGCTCGGAGACCGCGCTGCTGCGCTACCTGCGCCGGCTCGCCGACAAGGACCTCGCGCTGGACCGGTCCATGATCCCGCTCGGGTCCTGCACGATGAAGCTCAACGCCACCGCCGAGATGGAACCGGTGACCTGGCCGGAGTTCGCCGAGGCGCATCCGTTCGCGCCGGTCGGCGACGACGAGGGGCTGCTGTCCGTGGTCGCCGACCTCGAGCGCTGGCTGGCCGCACTGACCGGCTACGACGCGGTCTCGCTGCAGCCCAACGCGGGCAGCCAGGGCGAGCTCGCCGGGCTGCTGGCGATCAGGGCCTACCACCGCAGCCGCGGCGAGGACCGGCGCACCGTGTGCCTCATCCCGGCCAGCGCGCACGGCACGAACGCGGCGTCCGCGGTCATGGCCGGCATGCGGGTCGTGGTGGTGCGCTGCGACGACCGCGGCAACATCGACCTGCAGGACCTGCGGGCGCGGCTCGACCAGCACCGCGGGACCGTGGCCGCCATCATGATCACCTATCCGTCCACGCACGGGGTGTACGAGGCGACGGTCACGCAGGTGTGCGACCTGGTTCACCAGGCCGGCGGGCAGGTGTACGTCGACGGCGCGAACCTCAACGCGCTGCTCGGGGTGGCGCGGCCGGGCGCCTTTGGCGCCGACGTGTCGCACCTGAACCTGCACAAGACCTTCTGCATTCCGCACGGCGGCGGTGGCCCCGGGGTCGGCCCGGTCGGCGTGCGCGCGCATCTGGCGCCGTTCCTGCCCAACCACCCGCTGGCGGACTCCGCCGGGCCGAAGACCGGCGTCGGACCGGTCAGCGCGGCGCCGTGGGGCTCGGCGTCCATCCTGCCGATCTCGTGGGCGTACGTGCGGATGATGGGGCCCGACGGGCTACGGCGCGCCACCCTGACCGCGGTCGCCGCGGCCAACTACGTGGCCCGCCGGCTGGACCCGCACTTCCCGGTGCTCTACACCGGTTCCGGCGGGTTCGTGGCGCACGAGTGCATCCTCGATCTGCGGCCCATCACCAAGGCCACCGGTGTCACCGTGGACGACGTGGCAAAACGCCTCGCCGACTACGGCTTCCACGCGCCGACCATGTCCTTCCCGGTGGCCGGCACGCTCATGGTGGAGCCCACCGAGAGCGAGGACCTTGCCGAGCTCGACCGCTTCTGCGACGCCATGATCGCGATCCGGGGCGAGATCGACCGGGTCGCCGCCGGCGAGTGGCCGGTGCACGACAATCCGCTGCACAACGCGCCGCACACCGCGGCCAGCCTGGCCGCCGACTGGGACCACCCGTACTCCCGCCAGGAGGCCGCATTCCCGGCCGGCCTTGCCGTCGCGAAGGTGTGGCCGCCGGTGCGCCGCATCGACAGCGCCTACGGCGACCGCCACCTGGTCTGCTCCTGCCCGCCGGTCGAGGAGTACGCCTGACGGCTCACCCACCACCTGCTCATGACCCGCCGAGGAGTTGGGCGAGCGCGGTCTCGACCGTGGTGGCGTCCTTGATGGTGGAGAAGGAGCCGCCGGTGGAGCGGGCCAGCTCCGTCAGCTCGTTGCGGTCCGCGTCCGGCCCGATGGCGATCACGCTGATCGGCAGGTCCGGCTTGCCCGCGCGGCGCTTGGTCAGCTCGCGCATGAAGTGCTCGTAGGTCATCTGGCTGTCGTCCGGGCCGTCGGTGATCAGCACGACCCGGTTCTGCTTGCCGGGGTCGATGTGCTCGAGCGCGGAGTCGTACACGACGAGCAGGCTGGGGTACAGGAAGGTGGCGCTGGCCGCCTGCATGCCGGCGACCGCGTTCTCCAGCTCCTGCCGCTGGTGCAGCACCGGGCCGGTCGGGGCGAGCTGGCGGTACGGCTCGTCCTGGTCGCCGAGGTTGCGGGAGAACGTCCACAGCCCCATCGAGCCTGAGCCGAAGCGGCCGATCTGGCCGGTCAGCGCACCCTTGACCCAGTCCAGCCGGTTCTTGCCGCCGCCGCCGTCCTCGAGCATCGAGCGCGACACGTCGACGAGCACGGTGACCACCCGGCCGCTGTTGCCGGCGTTGGCCCAGGCGGCCGAGATCTGCTGCGTGGTGTTGGCGTCGGCCGCGGTCAGGTCCTCCTGTGTGCTCGTCCACCGGATGCCCGGCGACGGGTTGGGCCGCACCTTGGTGCTCGGCACCCGCAGACCGGCCTTGGCCAGCTCCAGCTGCTGCGGGCCGGACTGCAGGAACTCGCGGAACTTCTGCGCGGCGCGCACCTGGAGCTGGTCCACCCGCTCGTCGGCGATCGCGATGAACGGGAAGTCCGCGGTCGGGGTCGGCCCGCCGACCATCACGCCGGTCAGCGGCTGCGCCGGCGCGGCGCTGCCGTCCAGGCCGAGGTTGCGCCGGTACAGGTCGTACTCCAGGGTGGGCACGGCGTCGAACGGCGTGCCGGTCGGGTCGGTGGCGGCGGCCAGCGCGTTGAGCGCGTCCATCGTGCTGGCGGACACCTCCGGCGGCGTGGCGGCGGCCAGCAGGTGCATCGCCTCGGTGACCGGCTGCTCGGTGAGCATGTCCACGGTGACCGGGCCGCTGCCCTTCTGGCCGGCGCTGGCCAGCACCGCCTGCAACGCCAGCGCGCTGGCCGGATTGCTGGCCACGTCCGGCATGGCGACCGTGAACGCGCCCCACTCGGGGTGGCCGTAGCGCTGCCACGCCTCCGGCACGTTGGTCCACTTGGGCAGCTGGCCCCAGGTGAACACGTTGCCCTCACGGATCGCGGCGGCCTGCTGCTCCGGCATGGCCAGCACCACCGGGCTGGTGGCGATCGAGGCCGGCTCGGAGCCGAGCAGCTTGGCGTCCTGTGCGGCCAGCCGGTTGATCCACAGCGACGACTCCGGCAGCCACGCGCCGGGCCGGGCGCCCAGCGCCTTGGTCTCCCAGCCTGTGGTCAGGCCGGTGAGCACGGCCTGCGGTGGCACCCTGGCGACCTCGGCCCGCATGCAGTGGTCGAGCACTACCGGGTGACTTCTGGTCCAGGCCATGGCGGCCCGCTCGATGACCTCGCTCAGCGACGGTGTGACCGCGACGGTCAGCGTCTCCTCGCCCTCGGTGCAGCTCGCCAGCTCGGCGGCGGCGCGGCGTTCCAGCACGTCGCTGGCGTAGCTCCAGCCGAGCCAGACCAGCCCGACCAGCAGCACCGAGATGAGCACGGCGATCGGCCACTTCGCGACACCACGACGAGCGGGACCGTCCGCTGCGCGGTGTCGTGGCATCGGCGCCCCTTTCAGGGTCCCAACGGGTGCCGGTGGTGTACCTGTGGGTGATTCAGCGCCGCATAATCCGCCCAAAGCGCCGACTCATGCGGCGGCCGTCACGCTAACAGGCGATGCCGTTATACCCGTGTGACCTACGCTCCGTGTTCGGTTAGTGGCAGGTCTCGTGCGCCGAGCAGCAGGTCGCACAGCCCGGCGAGCCGGTCGCGCAGCGGTGCGGCCCTGCCGGCCAGCGCGGCCTGCGCCCTGGCGTACTCCGCTCGGCCCGCGGCCGTCTCGATCGGTACCGGCCGGTAACCCAGGGCGGCGAGGTCGTAAGGGCTGGCCCGCATGTCCAGCTCGCGGGTGTCCGCGGCCAGCTCCAGGCAGTCCACGAGCAGGCCGGACGGCGTGGCCGGGGCCAGCTTGTAGGCCCACTTGTACAGGTCCATCGTGGCGTGCAGGCAGCCCGGCTGCTCCAGCGCGAGCTGGTCGGCGCGGGTGGGTTCCAGGGCGTTGCGCGGCCGCGCCGCGGCCGTGAAGAACCGGAACGCGTCATGGTGGGTGCAGCGGATCGGCAGCGCCTCGACCACCGCGTCGGTGCCGCTGGGGCCCAGCCGCAGCGGTGCGGGGTGGCGACGCTCGGCGGGTGGCAGGCGGTACACCATGGCCCACTCGTGCAGCCCGAAGCAGCCGAGCTGGGCCGGCCGGGCCGCGGTGGCCCGCACCAGCTCGGCGACGAACCGCGCGGTGCGGCTGGTGCTGGCCGGCAGGGCCCGGGGGAGCAGCGCCACGCCGTACTCCGTCGCGGTGTACCCGGGCCAGGCCAGGTACCGCCGTGCCGCCTCGCCGGCCAGCGCCACGTTGGGCCCTGGGTGCCACCGCTCCAGCCGGGCCGGCCGGTAGGAGTAGTACGTGAACAGGAAGTCCAGCACCGGGTGCGGCTCACCGCGGGCCGCGCGCTCCCGGTGCGGTCCGGTGATCCGCCGCACCCGCCGCAGGTGCGCCGCCGCCGCCTCCTGCCAGCTGGCCTCGGTCATCACCTGCACGAACGGCAGGTTAACGCCGAGACAGGCCTTAGCGCCGCGAGACGTGGGTGCCGTCGCGCACCGTGCCGACGTACTCCTCGACGAGGTCCTCCAGGGCCACCACGCCAAGCGTGTTGCCGTCGGCGCCGACCGTTCGGGCGAGGTGGCTCTGCGCGCGGCGCAGCGCGGCCAGCGCGTCGTCGAGCCTGGCGTCGGCCGGCAGCTCGGGCAGCCCGCGCACCCGGGACCGGGGCACCGGGGTGTCCTCGTCGGCCGCCGCCAGGTCGAGCACGTCCTTCACGTGCAAGTACCCGACGAGCCGCCCGGCCGTGCCGCCGCCGGTGGCGCGCAGCGGGAAGCGGGAGTACCCGGTGCGCGAGACCGCCTGGCGCACGTCGCCGATCGTGGGCGCCTCCGGCACCGTGGTGAGCCGCTCGATCGGCACCAGCACGTCGGCGACGGTCCGCTCGGCGGAGGACAGCGTCTGGGTGAGCCGGCGGTGCTCGGAGGCGTCCAGCAGGCCCTCGCGGCGCGACTCGCCGATCAGGTTGGCCAGCTCCTCCGGCGTGAACGCGCTGTCCAGCTCCTCGCGCGGCTCCACCTTCAGCACCCGGCGCAGCACCAGGTGCGCGACCAGGGTGAAAAGCCGAAGCACCGGGCTCATGAACCGGCAGAACGCGTAGTGCACCGGCACCAGCCAGAGCGCCGAGCGTTCCGGCCCGGCGATGGCCAGGTTCTTGGGCACCATCTCGCCGAGCACCGTGTGCAGCGTGACGACGATGATCAGGGCGACCGTGAAGGACACGGCGTGCAGCACCGGCGACGGCAGGTGCAGCGGGTGCAGCGGCCACTCCAGCAGCGCGGCGACCGCTGGCTCGCCGAGCGCGCCGAGCCCGAGCGAACACACCGTGATGCCCAGCTGTGCCCCCGCGATCAGCAGCGGCAGTTCCCGGCCGGCGCGCAGCACGACGCGGGCCCTGGCCACGCCGCCGGCGGCCAGCGCCTCCAGCCGCTCGCGGCGTGAGGTGATCATGGAGAACTCGGCGCCGACGAAGAACGCGTTGCCGGCCAGCAGGGGCAGGGCCAGCAGCAGCATGCCGGTGAGGCTCATGACCGCGCCGGCCTCCGCCCCGTGGCCACCGCGAGGCCGGTCGGATCGGCGGTATCGGCGACCTTGGCCAACCGCAGCTCGGCGATCCGGTGCCGGTCCATCCGCATCACGGTCAGCCGCCAGCCGTCCACCCTGACCTCGTCGCCGACGTCGGGGATCCGGCCGAGCCGCTCCAGGACCAGGCCGGCCATCGTCTCGTACTCACCCTCGGGCATCGGGAAGCCGGTCGGGTCGGCGACCTCGTCGGCGCGCAGCAGCCCGCTGACCATCCAGCTGTCCCGGCCGAGCGGGCGGATCGGGCTGGCCTCCAGGCGGTCGTGCTCGTCGCGCACGTCACCGACGATCTCCTCGACCAGGTCCTCCAGGGTGACGATGCCAGCGGTGCCGCCGTACTCGTCGACCACGACGGCGACCTGCAGGCCCGCGGCGCGCAACCGGTCGAGCAGCTCGTCGCCGTCCAGTGAGTCGGGCACGGTGGGCACCGCCTGGGCCAGCGACGCCACCGTCGTGCTGTCCCACCGCGGCGCCGGCACGCCAAAGGCCTGCTTGACGTGCACCATGCCGCGGACGTCGTCGAGGTCGCCGTTATGCACCGGGAACCGGGAGAAGCCGGTCTGCCTGGCCAGCTCGACCAGGTCGCGGACCGTCGCGTCGCCGTGCAGGGCCTGCACCCGCACCCGTGGGGTCATCAGGTCGTCCGCGGTGCGCTCGCCGAAGCGCAGCGACCGGTCCAGCAGCGTCGCGGTGCCCACGTCCAGGGTGCCGGACCGGGCGCTGGCCCGGACCAGCGAACCGAGCTCCTGGGCGGAGCGGGTGGAGCGCAGCTCCTCGGCCGGTTCCACGCCGAGCCGCCGCACGATCCAGTTGGCCGAGCGGTTCAATGCGCTGATCAGCCAGCGGAACATGCGGGAGAATCGCACCTGGATGCCGGTGACCGCGCGCGCGGTCGGCAGCGGCCTGCTGATCGCGAGGTTCTTCGGCACCAGCTCGCCGAACACCATCGACACGGCGGTGGCCAGCAGCAACGCCAGGACCAGCGCGACGCCGACGGCTACCCCGCGCGGCAGGCCGGCGGCGGTCAGCGGCGGCGTCATCAGCTGCGCCAGCACGGGCTCGGCCACGTACCCGGTGACCAGCGTGGTGATGGTGATCCCGAGCTGGGCGCCGGACAGTTGGAAGGACAGCGTGCGGTGCGCCTCCAGCACACGCCTGGCGCGGGCGTCGCCGGCCTGTGCGACGTTGGCGTCCACCTGGCTGCGATCCAGCGCGGTGAGCGAGAACTCGGCCGCCACGAACAGCGCCGTGCCGGCGGTGAGCACGATCATGGCCAGGACGCCGCCGATGTCGAGTAGCAGGCTCATCGGGTCGGTCCCATTGGCCCCATCGGCTCTATCGGGCAGCCGGGCCAGCTGCCCGGCCCGGTACTTGGTGGCGACGGTCCGTCGCTCACTGCACGATCACTCCCGGGTACTCGGTGACCCACCAATTCTAGGTGTGACCGTACGGATAAGTTGTTCAAGCCCGGCGCGCGGCCACCACCGTCACACTGTTCGGCGCGGTCTGGCAACCCGGGCGGCCGTTGCCTTCGTCCTTACCTCCGGGGACCTACTGCGCCGGGAGGATCGATGGAGCGCTTCCGACACGGCCTCCGACTCACAGTTCCGGCCACCGTGCTGGCGACCGTGCTGGCCGCCGTGCTGGCCGCCGTGCTGGCCGGCTGCGCCGAGGCTGGTCGGGCAACGGGCTCCGGCCCGACGGCGAGCCAGATCGAGAGCCAGACCGGGAGCCCTCCCGGGAGCCCGACGGCCACCACCACGGCGAGCCCGTCCGCCGGCCCGACAGCCAAGCCGACCGTGGGCCCCGCCGTGACCATCACCACGAGCCGGACCGCCGGCGCGACCGGGCCGGGCGGGCCCATTGGGCCCGGTGAGGTGACGGTGCGCGGAACGGTGCAGGAGGGCGTCGAGGCTGGCTGCCTGCTGGTGGTCGCCGCCGATGGCATCAGTTACCTGCTCATCGGCGGCGACCCGCAGGTGCTTCGGGCCGGCGCGGCTGTGGTCGTTCGCGGCCACCCGCAGCCGGGCCTGCTCACCACCTGCCAGCAGGGCACCCCGTTCACCGTGGTCTCAGCGGAGCCGGCCCGCTGATCAGCGCCGGTGCCGCTGCCGCGCGGCCGCGATCTGATGGCGCGCGGCGATGACGGCACGCACGGCGGACCACTGCAGGGTCAGCGAGTGCGGCAGCCGAAGCTTTGGTGGATGCGCGATCCAGCGGGCGCTGCCGCCGACGGTCGGCGTGGGTGGCAGCAGGATCCAGCCGCGCTCGCCGTGCAGTCGCACGGCGACATTGCGCGGCAGGTCGGGGATGCCCGGTGAGCCGGGCGTGACCAGGAACAGCCAGGCCGCCTGCAGCGACTGCTCCACCTCGATGACCGTGGCGTAGTGCTCGACCGCTGGCAGCAGCCGCCGGCCGAGCCACGGGGGCACCTGCAGGGCGTCGAAGAGGACACCGGTGCGGCAGGCGATGCCGTAGGGCTGGTCGGCCCACCATTCCCGGGCGGTCTGCGGGTCCGGTGGGGTCTGCCCGCAGACCAGTCGGTCCGCCTCCGGCTGGCGGACGGGCAGGATGGGCCAGCCGGCGATTGCGTATCGCACGGCCGAGGCGGTGAGTTCATGCATTGGTGAAGGGCTGGTTACGATTGGTAGTGAACCTGAATCCGATTGCTCCGTGAGGGTGGAAGACACCGCGCCTCGCCATCGCGTGTGTTTCAAAAGGGCTGCGACCTGCATGATCGCGCTACGATGCGCAGCGCAAGTTGCGGTAATGCAACGTGCGAATGACCTGTACGGGCTGTGGCCCGGCGGGTTATGTCGACCCGGACGGGTTGCCGCTCGTCCGGGTCTTCGTGTGGTAGTGCCTGGTTCCAGTTAGTGCAGTTGCGGCGACAGCCGCCCGGACCTCCCCTCGGTGATGACAGTCGCGCCAGCGAGACCACCTAGCAGTAGCGCCGCTCAGGGCCCGTCCGGTGCGGAAACAATGCTGTCAGCACGTTGCACTTATTGCAATGACTATCGGGCACACCAGCCATCCGGCCGCTGCAATTGCGCTGAACGGGTGAGGGGTGCTGATGACCGATCCGCTGAGTGACCGCCCCGCGTATCGCCAGGTTGCGGACCGTCTTCGGCAGCCGATCGACTCGGGGGAGTGGCCGGCGGGGCACAAGCTGCCGAGCGAGTCCGAGCTGATGGAGCAGTTCAACGTCTCGCGCGTGACCGTCCGGCTGGCCGTCGGCGCCCTGCGTGCCGAGGGCCTGATCCTGACCAGGCAGGGGAGAGGGTCGTTCGTCCGTGATCGCGAGGCGACCAGGCGGATCTCCTCGACCAGGTACCGGCAGGACGCCCGCTACGCGGCGGGCCGGGTGGCCGAGCCGGCCAGCGGGTTCGGCCATCACGCGGAGGACCGGTTCCGGCTGGAACGCCGCTTCCGCGAGGAGCGCGCCAGCCAGCAGGTCGCCGACCTGCTGGGGCTGCAGGTCGGCGACCCGGTGCTGCAGCGGCGCTACGTCTACTACGTCGACGAGCGGCCCGAGCAGATCTGCACGTCCTACCTGCCGATGGAGCTGGTCAAGGACACCCCGGTGGCCGACCCCACCAATGAGCCGTGGGCTGGCGGGACGATCGCCCAGCTGGCCTCGCTCGGCCAGAAGGTGACCAGGGTCACGGAGTCGGTTCGGGCCAGGATGCCGACGCCGGAAGAGTCGAGCACGCTGCGCATCTCGGCCGGCGTGCCGGTGCTGGTTGTCGTCAGGCGGATGCTGACCGGACCCGACGGCGATCAGCCGGTGGAAGCTGCCGTTGACATGGTGCTGCCAGCGGACCGGGTGGTGCTCGACTATGTCGTGGATCTGGCGGACTAGGCCACTATCGTGTGGGCACGTGCCCATCACCGTCTTCGTCGTCGACGATCACGAGATCGTCCGGCGTGGACTGTGTGATGTGCTGTCCGGTGAGCCGGAGCTGTCCGTGGTGGGGGAGGCCGCGAGCTGCCGCGAGGCATTGGTCCGGGTGCCGGCGATCCGCCCCGACGTGGCCGTGCTGGACGTGCGGTTGCCGGATGGCAACGGCATCGAGCTGTGCCGCGAGCTGCGGTCCGCGCTGCCCGAGCTGCGCTGCCTGGTGCTCACCTCGTACGCCGACGACGAGGCGCTGGCCGACGCGGTGCTCGCCGGGGCGTCCGGCTATCTGCTCAAGCAGGTGCTCGGCGGCGATCTGGTGGACGCGATCCGCGCGGTCGGCGAGGGCCGGTCGTTGCTCGACCCGCGGGCGGCGGAGGCCGCCATGGCCAGGATGCGCGAGCCGCGGGCCGACCCGACCGCCACGCTGACCGACCAGGAGCGGCGGGTGCTCGACCTGATCGGCCGCGGCCTCACGAACCGTCAGATCGCCGAGCAGATGGTGCTCGCCGAGAAGACCGTCAAGAACTACGTGTCCAACCTGCTGTCCAAGCTCGGCCTGCAGCGCCGCACGCAGGCCGCCGTGCTGGCCACCGAACTGCGCACCGACCGCCGGCACTGAGGCCGCCAGGGGCGCGGTCACGGCAGCGGCGCACGCCAGGTGAGCCGGGTGCCGTGGTCGCCGGCCCGGGCCAGCCGCAGCTCGCCGCCCAGGGCCTCGGCGCGGTGTGCGACGTTGTGCAGCCCGCTGCGCCCAACGTGGGCCGGGATGCCGACGCCGTCGTCAACCACCTCGACGGTGATGTCGTCGGCGACGTCGACCGTGACGACCAGGCGGTCGGCGTTGGCATGCCGCACGGCGTTGGACACCGCCTCGCGAAGCACGGCTTCGACGTGTTCGGCGACCGCGGCCGGGACCATGGTGTCCAGCGGTCCGGACATCCGCACGGTCGGCTTGAGCTCGGCCTCGGAGGTGAGGTCGGTGATGGCGGACAGCAGCCGCCGGCGGAGGCCGCCGTTCTGCGCACTGTCCGGCCCCTCGGTGGCGTGCAGCTCGAGGATCGTGGTGCGGATCTCGGAGATGGTGTGGTCGAGCTGCTCGACGGCCCGGCCGAGCCGCTCACCGAGCGCCGTCGTGGGCAGCTGCCGCTGCACGCCCTGCATCACCAGGCCGATGGCGAACAGCCGCTGGATGACGTGATCGTGCAGGTCGCGGGCGATCCGGTCGCGGTCGGCGAGCACCGCGAGCTCGCGCTGTACCCGCTGCTTGGCCGCGAACTCCAGGGCCAGCGCGGCCTGGTCGGCGAAGGACACCGCGACCGGCAGCTGGTCCGGCCGGAACGGCTCGCCGCCCCGGCTGCGCAGCGCGATCAGGGTGCCGTTGGCCTGCTCCCCGGCGCGGAGCGGCACGAACAGCGCCGGCCCGAACCGCCCGGTGGCGGCCAACGGGCCGGCCTCCCGGACCGCGGAGAGATCGGCGAAAGCCAGCGCCGTGCCGCTGCGGAACACCTGGCCGGCGATCGAGTCGGTGGCCGGCAGCCCGATGCCGCTGATCAGCTCGGCGTCAACGCCTTCCGCCACCCTGGCCACCAGCAGGTCGTCGGTCACCGGGCAGGGCAGGGCGATCACGGTGCAGTCCGCGCCGACCAGCTCGAGTGCGCTGATGGCGACCAGCGGCAGCACGTCCTCCGGCTGGATCCCGGACAGCAGCTCCGTGGTGATCTCGCCGGTGGCCTCCAGCCACCGCTGCCGGCGGCGGGTCTCCTCGAACAGCCGGGCGTTGTCGATCGCCATCCCGGCGGCCGCGGCCAGCGCCTGCACCACCGCCTCGTCATCGGCGGTGAACTGGCTGCCGCCACGCTTCTCGGTGAGGTAGAGGTTGCCGAACACCTTGTCCCGGACCCGGATCGGCACGCCGAGGAAGCTGGGCACCAGTGGCCGCCCGTCCGGCTGGCCGTCCGGCTGGCCGTCCTGCTTGCCGACCGACGCCGGATGCCGGGACAGATCGGCGCGCAGCAGCGGCCGCGGGTCCTCGATCAGGGTGCCGAGCAGCCCGAGGCCGTCCGGCTCCCGCAAGACCTTGGCCCGGCCGTTGGTGTCGATGCCCGCGTATACGAAGTCGCCGAGCCCGCCGCGCTCGTTGAGCACGCCGAGCGCCCCGTACCTGGCCTCCACCAGCTCGGCGGCCGCCGAGCAGATCCGCCCGAGCATGGCCTCCAGCTCCAGACCGGACGCGACGACGAGCACAGCGTCCAGCAGGCCGCGCAACCGGTCGCGGGCACCGGCGACATCGGCCAGCCGGCCCTGCACCTCGGCAAGTAGGTCGTCCAGCCGCAGCCCGGACAGCTGCACCTCCGATGGCGGCTGCCACCGGGGTTGATCAGTCGACTCCGCGGACACGGGTGCCAGGGTGTCACGGCTGTCGAACCGCGGGTAGCCGAGACGGGACTTTCGGCCATGTTGCCCGGTGTGCTGGGTTGCCAGTCTGAGCGGCGCGGAAAGCTCGGAGGTGGAAGCGTGGTCCCGGGGTCGCACGGTGCGGTCGTGGTCGGTGTTGATAGCTCGGTGGACTCGACCACGGCGTTGGCATGGGCCCTGCGGCAGGCGCAGGTCGCCGGTCTCGCGGTGTGCGTGGTGCACGCGTGGCTGCCCGATGAGCTGGCGCACGAGCCGTGCTACGGCCAGCGGGTGGTGCGCGAGCGGGCCATGACCGAGCAGGCGGCGCGCGACCGGGTGCACGAGTCATTGGCGGCCGCGGCCACCTGGGTGCCCATCGGCAGGAACGTGGTCAGTCAGTTCGTCGCCCGCGGCGACCCTGGCGCGGTGCTCGTCGAGCTGTCCAAGGACGGCGCGCAGCTGGTGGTCGGCGCCACCGGCAGCGGCGGACTGCCCGGCCTGCTCACACCCACCCTCGGCTCGACCACCCGGTACGTGCTGCGGCACGCCTGGTGCCCGGTCACCGTGGTGCCATCCGCCCGGCTGCGCGCGGAGCCCTCCCCGCCCATGTACGGCGCCGTACCCCGCGCCCGGACCCCCGGCGCGCGCAGCTGACGACCACCGCCGAGCATCACCAGCCGGTCGGCAGCGGCCGGCCCTCCGCGAAGCCGGCCGTGGACTGCACCCCGATCACCGCGCGCTCGTGCAGCTCGGCGATGCTGGCCGCGCCAGCGTAGGTGCAGGCGCTGCGCACCCCGGCGCAGATGTGGTCGAGCAGGTCCTCGACGCTGGGCCGGTCCGGGTCGAGGTACATCCGGGAGGTCGAGATGCCCTCCTCGAACAGCGCCTTGCGGGCCCGGTCGAATGCGTCGTCGGTGCGGGTGCGCGCCGCGACGGCCCGCTTGCTGGCCATCCCGAACGACTCCTTGTACGGCCGGCCGCTCTCGTCGTGGTGCAGGTCGCCGGGCGACTCGAGGGTGCCGGCGAACCATGAGCCGATCATGACGTTGGCCGCGCCGGCGGCCAGCGCGAGCGCCACATCCCGCGGGTGCCGGACGCCGCCGTCGGCCCATATGTGCGCGCCGAGTTCGGCGGCCGCGGCAGCGCACTCGTGCACTGCGGAGAACTGCGGGCGGCCGACGCCCGTCATCATCCGGGTGGTGCACATGGCCCCCGGGCCGACGCCGACCTTGACGATGTCCGCGCCGGCGGCGACCAGGTCGCGCACGCCCTCGGCGGAGACCACGTTGCCGGCGACCACGGGCACGGCCGGCGCCACCGAGCGGACCGCGGCCAGCGCGTCCAGCATCTTCTGCTGGTGCCCGTGCGCGGTGTCGACCACCAGCAGGTCCACGCCGGCGCTCAGCACCGCGGCCGCCTTGGCGGCCACGTCGCCGTTCACCCCGACCGCGGCGCCGACCCGCAGCAGGCCGTCGCCGTCCACGGCCGGCCGGTACAGCTCGGCGCGCAGTGCACCGGTGCGGGTGAGCACGCCGACCAGCCGGCCGTCGCCGTCCACGGCCACGGCCAGGGTTCGATGGCCGCGGTGCAGCCGCTCGAACACCTCGCGGGGGGCGGCGTCCGCCGGTACCACGACGAGGTCCGGATCGGCGACGTCGGCCAGCCTGGCGAACCGGTCCACGCCGCCGCACTCGTCCGGGCCGACCAGGCCGATCGGGCAGTGCGCCTGGTCCACCACAACGACGGCGCCGTGCGCGCGCTTGGGCAGCAGGTTGACCGCGTCGGCGACCGCGGCGGCGGGGGAGAGGACCAGGGCAGTGTCCAGCACAAGATGCCGCGACTTCACCCAGCCCACCGTCTCGGCCACCACGGCCGGGTCGAGGTCCTGCGGCAGCACCACCAGGCCGCCGCGCCGGGCCACCGTCTCGGCCATCCGGCGCCCGGCCACGGCCGTCATGTTGGCCACCACCACCGGGATCGTGGTGCCCGACCCGTCCACGGTGGACAGGTCGACGTCGAACCGGGAGCCGACGGCCGAGCGGGTCGGCACGAGGAACACGTCGTCGTAGGTCAGGTCGTGCCGTCGCTGGGCGTCATCGAGGTAGCGCACGGAACCTGGACGCTAGACCAACCGTGGTGGCCTCATGGACGCCGCCTCAGGCCACCGCATCGGGCCGCGCCGGCCGCCCGCCGGCCAGCTCCAGCCGGGTGCCCGTCCAATACCGGCGCTGCCAGCGACACGCCGTCGATCACCCGGCGACCGCGGTAGATCTTGATCAGCTCGTGCGCCAGCAGGGGAGCGGGGGAGAGCTGCATCGCACATCACCGTCTGAGGTTCGGGAGGCGGTCCCGCGCGGGCCGGCGGCCGCGGTCGCGGGTGGATGAGATGTCAGCTCTCCATAACGGCGGTCAGTGTGGCCGGCGTGCGGCGCCCGGGCAATCGGATTTCGCCAGCGCCGGCCAGCGCATCATCACATTGGGCCGTACGGCCCTGCGCCCGTGGTGAATTTGTGACGATCTGCAATCGATGGAATGGTTGACCGTTCAAGATTGTTCCCGCGGGTGTATATGAGGGGCCACCTAGAAGGGCAACCCCCGCGTTACAGGGAGCGACAATGGACGTGCTCGTGCTCATCGGCCGGATCGTGTTCTGCGCGCTGTTCCTCGGCTCCGCCTTCGGTCACTTCACGCAGACCGAGGCGATGGTGGGGTACACCAAGTCGAGGGGTGTGCCAGCGGCCAGGCTGGCGGTGCTCGGCAGCGGGGCCCTGCTGGCGGTCGGCGGACTGATGGTGCTGTTCGGCGTCTGGCTCGACCTCGGCGCGCTGCTGCTGGTCATCTTCCTGGTGCCGACCGCGGTGCTCATGCACGGGTTCTGGAAGGAGACCGACCCGCAGGCCAGGCAGCTGGAGATGGTCCAGTTCCAGAAGGACATGGCGCTGGCCGGCGCGTCGCTGATGCTCTTCGCGCTGCTCGCCCACGTCGGTGACGACCTCGGCCTGACCATTACCGGCCCGCTGTTCAGCCTCAACTAGCCGCTGCTCGTTGGTGGGCGCAGGCCGTCGCTGAGCACGGCGAGCAGCCGCGCCGGTAGGCCGGGGTCGTCGCTGGCGCGGACGGTGGCGCGCAGGCCTTTGAGCAGGGCGACCAGGTCGCCGGGGCCGACGTCGGCACGCACCGACCCGTCCCGCTGTGCCCTGGCCAGCAGTGCGGCCAGCGCGGCGTGCAGCTCGCCGATGATTCCGGCGAGCACCCCATCCGGGTCGACGCCGGCGCCGTCCAGCGCGTCGGAGACGTCCCGCTTCGCCGCCGCCTCGTCGCCGATCCTGGCCAGCAGTCCGAACAACGCCTCACCGGGGTTCGCGGCGGACACCCTGGCGCGGGCGTCTGCCACCAGATCCTGCACCCGCGCGACCATGACCGCCTCGAACAGCGCCTCCTTGGTGGGGAAGTGCCGGTAGACCGTGCCGGCGCCGACGCCGGCCCGGCTCGCGATCTCGTCCAGTGGCACGCCGACGCCCGACTCCGCAAACGCCTCCCTGGCCGCGGCCAGCACGCGCTCACGGTTGCGCCTGGCGTCGGCCCGCAGCTGCCGCTCAGCCACGGTCGCCGTCCATGTTGCGAACCATGTTGCCAAACGGGGCGTGCGTTCCGTATCGTGGAAGCGGGTTCATCGTTCCGATTCTAGGAGGTTCCCGTGTCCATGACACCGCGTGAGGTTGTCGAGCAGGTCCGGCGGATGGTGGCCGGCGAGGGAGTGGTGTTCGCCGATCTGTTCGCCGAGGACGGCGTGCTGACTTACCCGTTCCCGGCGCCGGGCCAGCCGCCGGAGCTGATCGGCAGGGAGGCGATCCGCGCCTACCACGCCGCGTCGGCGGCGCGCCGGGAGCTGATCGAGATGGCCGAGGTGCAGGTCCGGGTGCGCGACACCGACGACCCCGAGGTGGTGGTCGCCGAGATCGAGCACCACGGCACCTCCCGGGTGACCGGCGAGCCGTACCGGGTGCGGGCCCTCGGCGTGATCCGGGTACGGGACGGGAAGATCGTGTCTTACGACGACTACATGGATCCGCTGGCGATCGCGCGCATCTTCGGGCGGACCGAGGACCTGGTCGCTGCGCTCACCGGCGGGCGGTAGCCGGCGGGCTACGGCAGGCCGGCCAGCGCGACGACCTCGACCTGACGCGAGCCGTCGTTGGTCACGAGCAGCGTCTGATGTCGCCTGGCCTCGGGGGAGGATGCGGCCGGTGTCTCGATGGCCGGGTCCTGTGAACACCAGTTGACATAATGTCAATTATCGGCACTTGGGGAGCGCCGACCGGAGCTGCCCAGCGCGCGTGAACGCGACAGGAGTCCGGTTCGGCGGGGGTGGTGACCGGACTGGTGTCGCGTTCACGCCGGCATGGCCAGGGATTCAATTCTGCCGGAAGCCAGGAAACGAAAAGGGCCGGCCGCCGCCAATGGGCAGCCGGCCCCGATCGCCGGTCGCAGTTCCTCGGTCAGCCTGTCACGGCCCGATAGGCGTTGACCTCGCCGAATCCGTAGAAACCGTTGTTTGCCGTGCTGCCGTAGCAGTAATGGGTCACCACCCCGGAACCCGGTGGCGTGTACGCGCCGCCCGCGGGGCACGCGGTCGCGTCGGCGGTGCGCTCCAGCAGCGCCGTGACGGTGGCCGGCGACATGTCCGGGTACCGGCTGCGCACCAGGGCCGCGACACCACTGACGTGCGGGGCGGCCATTGAGGTGCCCTGCTTGTAGCCGTACCCGTTGCCGGGCCAGACCGTGGAGTACACCCGACCGTTGGGCTCGGTGCCCGGAACCCGGCTGTCCCCGCCCGGCGCCGCGACCTCGACCACGCCGAGGCCGTAGCTCGAGTAGAACGAGTGCAGCCCGGTCGGCCCGGTGGCCGACACCGTGAGCACGCCGGGTGCCTCCGCCGGCAGGTCCACGCACGCGCCGTTGATCAGTCGCTCCTCCGGCGGCGACGAGCCGTCGTTGGGGCTGCTGGTGTCGACGTACTTGTGCTGCAGGTCGGTCTGGCTGTTGCCGGCCGACGCGACGGTCAGCACGCCCTGGCTGGACGCATAGCGCAACGCGCGCTGCACGGCGGCCCAGATCGGGCGCTGTCGCACGTCGTTGCGGCAGTTGAAGTTCCAGGGGTCGATGAAGTAGCTGTTGTTGGTGATGTCGAACCCGTGCTGGGCGGCCCACATGTACCCGCACACCGCCGCCTCTGGGTAGATGAACCCAGCGTCGGTGACCACCTTCACGGAGGCAAGCCGCACCCCGGGCGCCACTCCGACGATGCCGACGCCATTACGCGCGGCGCCGATGGTGCCGGCCACGTGCGTGCCGTGGTCTATGGCGCTCGGCTGCCACGCCGCGTAGGAGGTGTCCACCACGCCACCCACGCAGGACGCCGACAGCGAATGGTCGACCTGTGAGGCCAGGTCGGGGTGCGCGCCGTCGATGCCGGAGTCGAGCACGCCGACCACCACGTCGGGGCTGCCGATGGTCACCGAATGCGCCTCGGCGACATGGATCGCCCGCATGTCCCATTGCCGCGACCACAGCGGCTCGCCGGTGGTGGCCGGGTCCGGGGTCGGGCCATCGACGGTGGCCTCCTCGGCGCCTTGGACCGGGGTGCCGAAGCCGGTTGTCGCAGCCGCGCTCTGCACGCCGGAACCGACGACCGCGGTGGCGAAGTTGGTGCGGTCCGAGCGCGCCACCAGCACGCCGATCTGATCGTAACTGGCGAGCACCGTGCCGCCGGTGGCCTGTACCCGAGCGATGGCGTTCGCCACACCCTCACCCCGGGGCGCGAGCACGAGGTAGTTCTGCGGCGGACCGCTTGCCATGGCGGCCTCGCTGAGCGCCATTCCCCCGGCTGCTGTCATGGCGGCTGCTGTCATGGCGGCTATGGCCACGGCGGCGCCGGCCGCGCGTAGCGCCGTTCTGGCCGATGATCGGGACATGGGACCTC
>DASXTS010000265.1:0-14707 GCA_036505275.1 Pseudonocardiaceae bacterium | reverse complement strand
CGTCGACCACGCCTTCGACACGCTCGCCGACGACCCCACCGTGGTGGTCGCTCGCTACTCGGCGAGCACGACACTCCTGACCACAGCCCTGCCCTACGAGAACACCTACATCACCCTGGTGACGGTCCAGGACGGCAAGGTGACGCGGTACGAGGAGTTCTTCAACCCCATCAACTGGCTGGTCGCCCAGGGCGGTGTCGTTGAATCCGGGAGCGCGGCGCCGACTGCCTGACCGTCGAAAGGATGCGCTGTGAGCTCTCGACCGGAAGCCGTCATCGTCAGCACTGCCCGCACACCCATCGGCAAGGCGTACCGCGGTGCCTACCGGGACACCGCGCCGCAGCAACTCGCCTGCCACGCCATCGCCAGTGCCGTCGGCCGCGCCGGAATCGACCCGGAGGAGATCGACGACGTCGTTCTGGGCAACGCGATGCCGGAGGGAGCCACCGGGTTCAACGTCGCGCGCCAGTCGGCCCTCCGGGCCGGCCTGCCGACGAGCGTGCCCGGCATGACCGTCGACCGCCAGTGCTCGTCCGGGCTCATGGCCGTCTCGATCGCGGCTAAGCAGATCGTCGTCGACGGCATGACGGCCGTCGTCGGCGGCGGCGTGGAGTCCATTTCGCTCGTGCAGACCGAGCACGTCAACACCTACCGCGCCCGGGACGAGTGGTTCGAGCAGCACCGGCCCGGGATGTATTTGCCCATGCTGCACACGGCCGAGATCGTCGCCGAGCGCTACGGCATCTCGCGTGAACGCCAGGACGCGTTCGCGTTCCAGTCCCAGCAGCACACGGCCAAGGCCCAGCAGAACGGCCTGTTCGCCGACGAGATCGTGGCCCTCGCCGCGATTCCCGGGCTCACCGCCGACGAGGGAAACCGCCCGTCGACAACCGTCGAATCCCTGGCGGGGCTCAAGCCGGTCCTCGCATCAGGGGTGGCGAGCAGCCACCCCTCCGTCACCGCCGGCAACTCCTCGCAGCTGTCCGACGGCGCGGCCGCGCTCGTGGTCACCGACCGGAACTACGCCGAGGCCCGAGGCCTGCCGGTCCTCGGCCTCTGCCGCGGCATCGCCGTCGCCGGATGTGACCCCGAGGAGATGGGCATCGGCCCCGTCGTCGCCGTCCCGAAGCTGTTGAAGCGGTTCGGCATTGCCGTCGACGAGATCGACCTCTGGGAACTCAACGAGGCCTTCGCCTCCCAGGCGGTCTACTGCATCGACGCGCTCGGAATCGACCCCGACCGCGTCAACGTGAACGGAGGCGCCATCTCCATCGGTCACCCCTACGGGATGACTGGGGCGCGGGCCGTCGGGCACCTCCTGCTCGAAGGCCGGCGGCGAAAGGCACGGTACGGAGTCGTCACGATGTGCGTCGGCGGAGGGATGGGCGCCGCCGGCCCGTTCGAGATCCCGTCTTAGCGATGCGACGAGCGCCACGTCCGGCGGCACCTTGATGACTGCCTATCGGGCGCGACAACGGAAACCTCGACAGGGAGCTAGAATTTCGAGATTTTATTGACATTGCGAGACTTCCCCGGTAGTGTCGTCACGGAAGACATGAGATTCCCGAACCCTTCGCGGTACACACGGATACGAGGTTGATGGCCATGGGCTCCGCCGCGACTGACGCAAGTGTCCGCACGATCGCCACCCCAGGACGGCTCACGGACATGGCGCGCCTGCTTTATGACGCCGAATGCGCTCTACACGCAGCTCACCAGAGCCAGGTAGCCGCTTGGATCGCGGCCGCCGATGCGCGGCTGCACGAGGCCGTTGCCGAATACCTGCTGGCTTCGACTGCGCTTGTGAAGCAGTAGCCCGACACATACAGCCCTACACCGAACCGCCACCCGAACTCGCGGACCAGGAGCTCTGCCATGCGCTTCACACTGTGGAACACCGGCGCCGACGCCGACGAATACTTTCACCTCGCGGATGCGGCCGAGGCCAGCGGCTGGTCGTCGATGTGCCTCAACGAGTCCGTCTTCCAACCGATCGAGGTGGCAAGCCGCTATCCGTACAGCTCAGACGGAAAGCGGTTCTGGCCGACCGACGCCCCGTACCTCGAACCGATGACGCTGCTGCCCGCGATCGCGGCCCGCACCAGCACCCTGCGGGTCTACCCGTTCGTCACCAAGCTGACCCTCCGCCACCCGCTGCTGCTGGCCAATCAGGTGAAGACGGCTGCGCTGCTTTCCCGCGGCCGGTTCGGGCTCGGCGTGGGAATGAGCTGGATGCGCGAGGAGTACGAGTTCTGTGGCATCGACTGGGCCACCCGCCGGCAGCGCTTCGTAGAGATGATCGAGATCGTTCGTCTCGCGATGACCGGTCAGATCGTCGAGTTCCATGGCAAGGTCTTCGACTTCCCGCCGTTCCAGCAGGCACCTGGCGTGGCTGCTCCCGTTCCCGTGCTGATCGGCGGACACCAGCCGTGGAGTCTGCGAACCGCCGCCGAGATGGGCGACGGCTGGTGCGGCGTGCCGAAAGAGATGGACGAGATCATCGCGACGACGAAGGAGTTGCTGTCCCTGGTCGAGCAGGCCGGCCGCGACGCTGCGCGCTTCGAGGTCCACGCCGGCGCGGTGGACGCCAAGACCGTCGATGACTACCGCCGGCTGCGCGACGCGGGAGTGACGGACGCCGTCGTCATGCCGTGGATGGGTGCCGATCTCGCCGACAGCGCCGGCGACGGCATGGCCTCGGCGACCGCGATGAAAGCCGACGCCCTGAAGCGATTCGCCGACGAGATCATTGCGCGGCTCTGAGCTGACGAAGGGCGCCGCCCGGCCACCCGTCGATTGTTCCCGTGGCTGCCCAGCGGCACGGGAGCCCACCGAGAACGCGCATTGGATGCCGCTCACCCCGCCTATCCCTGACCGCTCGACCTACTGGAGTCCTTATGTCGACCACCGCACAGATCGCGCACCACCCCCTCGCTGACACGTTCACCACGGCGATCGCGGCCGCTGACATGGCGACCATGCGCGAGATCTACACCCCGGACGCGGTGATCTGGCACTGCACTGACGCGGTCGAACTCTCAGTGGACGACCTCGACGGCCTGCTCACGGCGATCGGGGCCGTGTCGACTTGTTCGATCGAGGTGCTGTCCCGCCAGGAGACGGCGACCGGATTTGTGCAGGCGCAGGTCAACACATACAAGCTGGCGGGAGGCAGCGAGGTCGTGCTGCGCTGCGCGTTACTAGTCAGCACAGAAGGCGACCGCATCTCCCGCGTCGACGAGTACCTCGATGGTGCCGCGCTCGCACCGCTGATTGAGGCCATTCAAGCCGCCTGAACGTGCGAATGTCGCAGGGGCAGCGGGGCGGGCGGGTCGTGGGCCGCGGCAAGTGGTCGCAGTTCCGTGTCGGCCAGGGCTGTGTCCTTGCGAGCCCAGCCTTTGAGCGGTGACCCGGCAGGTCGCCGCGCCCGACACCCTCGAGCGCGGGTATGGCTCGCTGGAGGACTACTACTCGGTCAAGGGCGAATCCCCGGCATCTGGCTCGGGACCGGCCTGGCCGGGCTGGGCATCACCCCGGGCGCGGCGGTGTCCGAGGCGCAGATGATCGCCCTGTTCGGGCACGGCCGGCACCCGGACCGCGAGCTGCCGCTGGGCCGGGCGTTCGCGGCGTACGAGGAGCGCAACGAGTTCCGCCACGTGTGCGGGCAGCGCTATGCCGCCTGGAACACCGCCCGTGGGGTCAAGCCGTCTGCGCCGGTGCCCGACGAGGTCCGCGCCGCGATCTGGGTGCACGAGATCGGCCGAGGCACGCTCGTGCTGATCGACGAAGCAGGCATGGCCCCCACACTGGAGCTGGCCCACGCCGTCACCCACATCCTCAGCCGCGGCGGGTCGGTGAGGATGATCGGCGACGACCAGCAGTTGGTCGCGGTTGCCGCCGGCGGGATCCTGCGCGAGCTGGCCCGCCACCCCGCGACGGTCACCCTGTCCGAGGTCGTCCGGTTCACCGACCCTGCCGAGGCCGCCGCCAGCATCGCCCTGCGCGACGGCGACCCGGCCGCGCTCGGCTACTACCTCGACCACGGCCGCGTCCATGTCGCCGACCAGGCCACGATCGTCGACGCCGCCTATACGGCGTGGGCCGCCGACGCCGCCGCCGGCCGCGACGCCCTACTGCTCGCGCCGACCCGGCAGCTTGCCGCCGAGCTCAACACGCGCGCCCAGACCGACCGACACTGCGACGGCCCCACCGGCCGCGGCGCCGAGCTGGCTGACGGGCTGACCGCACGCGCCGGTGACCCGGTGATCACCCGGCACAACGACCGGCGCCTTGCCCTCGGCCCGACCGACTGGGTCAAGAACGGCGACCGGTGGGCCGTCACCGACGTGGGTCGCGACGGCAGCCTGCGCGTCACGCACCGAGCCAGCGGCCGCGCCATCACGCTGCCTGCCGCCTACGTGAGCGAGCACGTCACTCTCGGCTACGCGACCACCGTGCACACTGCCCAAGGCGTCACCGCGGGGGTCAGCCACACCGTGCTCACCGGCGCCGAAACCCGCCAGATCCTCTACGTCGCCGCCACCCGCGGCCGACAGTCCAACTACCTGCACCTCGCCGTCCCCGGCTGCGACGGCGACCCCCATGCCGTGCTCACCCGCGATGCCGTCCTACCGCCCACCGCGACCGAGGTCCTGACCCGGATCCTGGCCACCGATGCCAGCGAACGCTCGGCCAGCACGACGGCCCGAGACCTCGCCGACCCGGCCACCCACCTACGTGACGCTGCCGCCCGCTACGCCGACGCCCTCACCCGCGCCGGCCCGCAGCACGCCGCCGAGCTCCGGGCCGGGCCGCTGCCCTGGCTCCCGCCACCACCGACCGTCCCCGGCGAACCCGCCTGGACCAGCTACCTCGCCGCCCAGGCCTCCCACCTCGCCGACCTGGCTGCCCAGGTCAGCGCTCAGACGGCCGACTGGACACCTGCAACCGCCCCACCATGGGCCAGCAGCATCCTCATCGACGACCCTGGGCTGGTTGCCGACCTCGCCGTCTGGCGCGCCGCCACCGGCGTCAGCCCGAGCGATCGCAGACCCGCCGGCCCACAGCATCCGACCGCGAACGCCCACCAGGACGGACTAACCGACCGCTACCGCGCGCACCTCGAAACCCGGCCCGGCAGCAACTGGGCCGCCGTCGCCGCGTCGATCGACCTGCGCATCCTCGCCGACCCGCTCTGGCCCGCGCTCAAAGACCACCTTGCCGCCGCCGAAATGGACGGCCTCACCGCAGCGGACCTCACCCGCCTCGTCGCGCAACGACCGCTGCCCACCGACTGCGCCGCGGCCGCGCTTGTCTGGCGCCTCATGCACCGGCACGACCCGCCCCGCGAGGCGGAGTCACGTGACGACCGGCTGACGGAGCGACCCCGCCCGGACGTGCCCGGCCGGATGCATAACGCCGATCACGAACGCACCGAACACCGGAGGCGGTACGCCGCCACGCTGCGCACCGCCCCCGCTGAGACCCATCGGATCGAACAAGCCACGCGGCGCTACCCCAAACCCTCCCAACCCTCGAACCCCGCGATCCGCAGCACCGCGCGGGCCGCGGATCTGAAGGAGCACCGATGCCGAACCGGCGGGCAATCCTGACCGACAACGCCTGCGCGCCAAGCCCGGCCCGGATCGAGGCCTGACATGCCCCGGCGAACGACATCCTCGTCATCACGGCACGCCGTCGACCCGCGGCGTCGCCTGGTCAGCCTCGCGGACGCGGCCGAGTGGGCAGGCGTTTGCGAGCGGACCCTGCGCCGCCGCATCGCCGACGGAACCCTCACCGCCTACCGCCTCGGCCCTCGCCTCATCCGCATCGACCTCACCGAACTCGGCGCGCTACTCCGCGAAATCCCGACCGCGCGTTCACCACGCAACGCGGTGTGGTGACGCAGCTCACAGCCACCGGAGGCTGATCCGTGCCACTGGGAGTCGAGCACTTGTGGCACGCAAAGGGCACAAAACCCTAGCCAACTGCCTCTAGGCCAGTAAATCCGGGGCCTCTATTGGTGGGCGATACTGGGATCGAACCAGTGACCTCTCCGGTGTGAGCGGAGCGCTCTCCCGCTGAGCTAATCGCCCGGGATGGGAGCACCTTACAGGGTCACATCAGCGGCGAGGAAAGCCAGGGCCAGTCCAGGCCGAACCAGCGGCCGATCATGCCGTACGCGTTGAGCAGCCAGAGCGTGAGGATGACGACAACGGCGGTCGCCGTCCACACCGCGACCCGCACCAGCGTGCGCTGCCGCTTGAGCCAGTCGTTCCAGGCGTCGTAGCGGCCCTTGGCGTAGCGCAGCACGCGCTCGGCCCAGCTGAACTCGGTGGCCAGGATGGCCAGGCCGGCGAACACCACGAGCCAGCCAGGCCCTGGGTAGGGGATCATGACGACGCCGGCGACCAGCACCAGGCCGCCGAACACACCGACGCCGATCCGGTAGGCCAGCCGCAGGCCGCGGTTTCGCCGTATCCGATCCGAGAATCGAAGCCGCTCGGCCACCGCGCCGAGCAGGTCGTCGCCGTCCGAGTTGTCGAGCAGCGACCGGCGGTCCTTCCCCTGGGCGAACAGTGAACCCCACCACCTTCCGGCTGCCGCCGTAGCTCCCGTCAGCCGAAGGGTACGGGGCGATTTCTGATGCGCCCCTGACGAATGGTCGACTGCGCAACGCGAGGATACTGTAACGGCGTGCGCAGAGCCCGCTGCGCGTTTGATCACTCTGCGCAGCCACCCGCCCGGCATCCCGTCACACCTTCTGCCCCGTCCGGGTGATCTATGCCGAACTGCCGTGCATTCCGCGCCGCCAGGCCGTCACATGGTCACGTCTCGGTCGTTTCTGGGCCGAAGGGTGCAGGGAAGGCGACGACCATGGGCAACGACCACGTGACACTCCGTTCAACGGCGGTGTTCGATCTGTTGGCGCCACAGACGCCGGCCGTGCCGGTGCAAGTCGAGCTGCGCTACGACACACGAGACCCCTATGCGGTGATCGCTGCCTTCCGGACCGGCCGAGCCGGCTGGGTCGAGTGGTGCTTCTCCCGTGACCTGCTCGCCGACGGCCTGCTCGCAGCCGCCGGCGAGGGCGACGTCCGGATCCGCCCGGCGCACGACGACCCCGAGATTGTGATCTTCGAGCTGAGCTCGCCGTCCGGGCACGCCGTCTTCGAGACCAGTGCCCACCGGCTGGCCGACTTCCTCGACCGCACCTACGACATCGTGGTGCCCGGCGGCGAGGCGCTCTGGCTGGATTTTGACGATGCCGTCGAGCACCTGCTCTCCAACGACTTACACTGAGACGTCGCTGCCACCCGGTTTGTAAGTGGCTCGTTGCGTCAGTTACAGTCGCCGCACGCGGGGCGCCAACCGGGTGCTGGCGGTATGCGGACGTAGCGCAGTTGGTAGCGCATCACCTTGCCAAGGTGAGGGTCGCGGGTTCGAGTCCCGTCGTCCGCTCGGCAGGGCCACGGTCACGGCGGGTTGGCCGAGTGGCATAGGCAAGGGCCTGCAAAGCCCTGTACGCGGGTTCGATTCCCGCACCCGCCTCGGGCGACTAGCTCAGTGGGAGAGCGCTTCCCTGACACGGAAGAGGTCACTGGTTCAATCCCAGTGTCGCCCACAAGGTCGGGCACGGGTTCCGTTGGGACCGACGGGCCGGCGGCATGCGCGGCATCGAGTTGCATCGGCTACCGGACACCAGCGGGGTCAACGACACATCTGCGCCGGCCGGCTCGGCACATCCCCGTCAGGTGAGTAGCCGGGCGAGGGTGAGGTCGGCGAGTCGATCGTCGTCGGCTGAGGGCAGCCGCAGCGGCGCAATCGAGTCCAGGGTGGACTCCGGCCCTGGGACGGCGCCGAGCTGGCCGAGGGAATCGAGTTCCTCCTTGACCAGCAGCGCCACTCGACGCCGGTCGGGCGGAGTGAGATCGGCGCTGTTCCATGCTCTGGCGATGGCCTCGGTACGGCGTTCGGCGAACGCCTCCTGGAGGCCACGGATCAGTTCGTCGCCGGCGGTCCTGATCAGGGCGTCCAGCTCTGGCAGCCGCCAGTCGTCGCGCTCGGTGCGGCATTCCACCCACAGCACCAGGTAGTCCACGCCGGTCAGCTGCCGGAGGTCGCGCTCGGTGCGCAGGTAAAGGCGGCCGTCCTTGATCACCGGCGTGCCGCCGAGCCGATGCGGTGGGGTTGCGATGACGGCAAGGTGGCCCGGGCGCAGCACATTGCCCCGGCCGCCGGCGGCCACCATCGACCAGTGCACGCCGAGCACGGGCTGGTCCCCACCGGCGGCCAGCACGGCGTCCAGCCCGTCGGACACCTTGTCGGCCACCGCCGCCGCGGTGGCCAGCGGCGGTCCCATCAGCGACGCCAGCCCGGAGATCAGCTCGACGGCGGTGCCCAGCGGTCCGTTGCTGCTGGCCTGGTACAGCGCCGCCTCCAGTTCGACGCTGCCGCCGGTGTACGGCAGCAGCGTCGTGATCCGGAAGTCCAATTGCGCACCCGGGGTCGTCCAGGCGTCCGGAGGTCGGGCGAAGGTGGTGAACGTAGCCGGCGCGCCGAGGACGTTGAGTGACACGCCGCCGTGCAGCGCCGGGAACCGGTCGATCCCCCACGTGCGCTGCTGGGCGAGGAACCCCTCGGAAGCCCACAGCCGTACGTATCCGCCGTTGGGCAACAGCGGCTCACCGTCGTCGGCTGGGATGAACATCACCGTGACATGCTCGGCGTTCGCGACGAACCAGCTCTGCACCCTGCGCCACATCTTGCGGGCGACGTTCTCCAGCATGCAGGTCCTCCGCGATGGGCCGTCGACGTTACCGGAGCCTGGGCAGGCTACCCGGATTGATCGCCTGGGGCGGGCTGTCACCCGCATTTCACGGGGCCACCAGGGCTGTGGCATGGCACAGCAGCAGCACGTCGGCTCGGTCCGGGTCGTCGATGTCGATCATGCCGCGCAGGTCATGCACCAAGTCGAGGATCGCGACGGTAGTCGGTGGCGCGGTGGTGTCGAAGGGTGTTGCAGTCCGCTGGACCACGCGTTCTGCCAGCACATCCGGCAGCGGCGGCATCACGATCACCCAGGCCACGCCCACGTCGTGCAGGCCCAGCGCGAGGGCCACCATTCCCTGGCGCAGACTGCCCAGCGGTTGCGGCGGGCCGTCGACAGGCTCGGCTTGCAGCACCACCAGCGACGGGCGGCCGCTCTGGATGTCGTCCGGCCCGAGCAGCTCCTCACCCCTGAGCGTGCCCCGCGCTTCGGTGTATTCGCTCTTCTCCGAGACGGCGCCGCGTACCCGAAGGCGCCAGCCACCGCTCGCCGTTGGCACCGGTTCGCCCACCAGGTGCAGCAAGCTGCACTGTGCACCGAGCCGCCACGGCACCAGCCGGCTACTCGTGGGCAGTATGTGGGAGGGGCCACGGTAAGCCGCCTGCATGGCGCGAGCCGGCCGACGGAACGCGACGCTGACCCCTACCGGTTCGGTGGCCACGGCTGTCCGCATCCCATGAATATGGACAGGGATCACCCGCGTTGCTGCTGATGCCGAGCCGTCCACAACAATGGGCGGACGAATGCCGCCTGGAATGTCGATGGAGCGGTTGCCCGACATAACCACCGGCATGACGAGGTACCTCAGTGGTGAGGTCCGCAGGCTCAGCCGGGACACGGCGGCCGCGGACGGCAGATGATCGTCGGGAACGATCCGCAACTCGGTCGCCGTGATGGTCACCGAGCAGGTCCACCACGCGGATTCCGTCGCGCCGAGGTAGGCGGCCACCGTCAGCTGGTTGTAGTCCACCCGCCGGTCGGGCTCTGCAGTCGTCGCACGCGACGGGGTCGGCGGCTCGGCTAGCCCGCTGAGACGCCTCAGCCACCAGGCCGCCACCGTCGCAGCCGGCACGAGCGCCACCAGGCCCAACAGCGTCCACACCAGGACTGGCACGCCTCGGTCGGAGGCCGGCGAGGTGCTGGGGCTCGTCGTCGTTATGGTCGGTGTGATGGGCGGTGTCTGGGATGCTTCGGTGCTGCCAGCAGTTGGACCGCTCGTGGTGGCGACGGCGCTAGGGGAGCTCACCGTAGGCGGCGGGGTGGTCCCCGGGCTGGGCGTGGTGGTCACGGGGCTGGGCGGCGCCGAGCCGCCGCCATACCGTCCCAGGAGCGGCCATAGCGCAACCAGCAAGACGATTAGCGCAACCAGCAAGACGACCAGCGGCAGCAACCACCAGACGGCGTTGCGGCGACGCGGCGCCTTGACCGGTGGCGCCTCTACCGGCCGGGTGGCCGCGCTCGCGCGGCTCCGCTCGTCATCCGGCGGTTCAATCGACGGGCGCCCAACGGAGGGCGGTGGCACCGCGGAGGGCGGTGGCACCGCGGCCGGCGATGCGGGCGCGGTGGCCGTCAGCTCGAGGTGCTCGAGCGTCAGCTGTAGCTCGGGCGACGGGTCTGTCACGGTCGGTGGCGGCGCCGCACGGACGATCGCATCGGCGACAGCGCGGCGTAGTCGCCAGGCTTCACCCAGCCGCTCCACAGAGCTGTGCGCGGCCGGCTGGGGCGCCGCAACGGTTCGGGGCGCGCGGACCGCGGCAAGCACCAGCAAGATCCGCGCGCGCTCCGCGGCGAGGTCGTCATGCGCCCGGAGGAACATCCGCCGCGCGAGCTCCAGCAACGCGCACGCCGGACCGGGCAGCCGCAACGCGAGCAGCTCGCCCTCCGCCAGGGCCGCACGAGCAATCAGCCGGGGCGGCAGCCGGTCCAACGCGTCAGCGACGTCGGGTACACCGAGCAACGCGTCCACGCGAAGCGCCGCTCCCAGGACGTCGGGGCCGCTGGCGAGCAGGCGCCCGCGAGCGGTCAACCGTCGAACGGCACCGACGACATCCGCTTCGACGACATCCGCTTCGACGACATCCGCATCGACGTCCCCGGCGGCCACCGAATCGTCCCGCGCGGCCGGCCGCAGCCGCTCGGCCTCCAACCAATCGACCCGCACGGCGATGTCGGGGGCGTCGTATCCGCCGGCAACCCAGGACACGGTTTCCGGGGAGACATTCTCGCCGGTGCCGACCACCCGGGTCCGCCACCAGGCGTGCAGACCTCCTGCCTCCTCGGGCTCGGCGGGGGACTGCCCGGCGACGAGTACCAGCACGGCGTGCGCCTCGCTGCGCAGCTGGGCCTTGGAGCGGGCGATCCGGTGCACCGCCTCGGTGAGCTGTGTCGTCCGGTAGATCCGGCTCAATTCGATCAGCATGGCGTCGCACGCCACGACCGTGTCGGGGTCGTCACCGGCCGACACGGCCGCCTCCCGCCGCTCCTTGAGCCCGACCACCGCCGCATCGACCTGGCCGGTCTCGCCCAGGGCGCGCAGCAGCAGCGGTCGCAACGGCATCGTGCGCCCATGCCAGTGGTGCGTCGGCCGGCGTCCGGATAGGTAACCCTCCCCGGCGGTGCCGTCGATCAGCACCCGCGAGCTTGCCGGCCGCCAGTCCTCGTCCAGCTCGATCGAGGCGGAGACCAGCCGCTCGGCATCGATGTCGTCCAGGTGGCGCAGCGCGTCGGACCGCCACGCATCCAGCCACGAACGCTGCGGGCGTTCGCCCGCCAGCCGTGCACAGCACATTCGCGCCAGGCGGGCGCGGTCGAGCAGCCGCACCGTGGGCGCCCAGTCGACCGGCGGGGCGGTGGCCACGTCGGCCGGCGCCCGACCGGCCATGCGGCGCAGCGCGTGCTCGACGTCGGCCGTTGCGGCCGGCAGGTCGGTCGCCGCGAGGTACCCGGTGGCGCGGGCGAGCAGGGCGGTGGCCGAAATCCTGGGGTCGGCATGCTCGGTGAGCGTGTCGGCGATGCCGCGCAACTGGTCGGGCAACGGGAGTCCGCCGCAGGTCAGGCCGTCGATCGCGGCCAGCGCCGACCACGGTAGCTCGCGAACGCCGTCGGGCCATTCGAGCAGCGCCTGGATGTGCACGAGCAGCTGCAGGTCGGCCGCCGGCCTGTCATCATCCGATATGCGGATCGCGGCGTCGGCAAGCCGAGCCCAGTCGCCCGAGGTGCCTTCCCACGCCAGGCGGCCGCACGCCGCCCTGAACCGCAGCCTGCGCTGCTGCTGCTGGTCCGGGTGACGCCGCGCCAGTCCGGCGACGTCGTCCCAGAGCTCGCGCACTCCTGGCCGGCCCGGCTGGCGCTGCATGGCCGCGGCCTGGGTGGCGAGGATGGCCGCCATGACGGTCTGCGGCCGGGACTCGGCCAGCTCCGCCTCGACGGCGGCCACCCTGGGCAGAACCTGCACCGCCCAGCCCCATTCACCGGCGGCGGCCAGTCCGGCCTCGAAGTCCGTCCACATCTGGCCGGCCTGGTCGGGGGGTAGCAGCCGCAGCGCCGCCTCCACAGTTTCGATCGGCAGCTCGGCGACCGGGTGATCGGCCAACAGCGCACGCAGGTCCGCACCAAGGGCGGGCCGGTCGACGGCGAACACGGGATCGGCGTCGAGCACTGTCCGCAACCGGGCACGCAGGTGCTCGTCGATCGCGATCACCCGAGGTCTGCCGTCCGCCTGGAAGCTCAACGCCGTGACCCATTCCTGCCCGGCGAGCACGGAGAACGCGGCATCGGGATCAATGCCGCGCCGGGCCAGCGCCGGTGTGATCATCTGCTGGTCGAAGCGGCCGAGCTGCGCAGCCACCGGCAACGCCTCCCGGACCGAGGCGTCCCGAATCCGTCCCAAGATGCGCTGCTCGACGTAGGGGTCGCCGGGTGCGCGGGCAAGCGTGTTCGGGTCGAGGCCGGGCTCGTCCAGTGCCCAATCGAGGTACCCGGCGAGGTCGAACGGGTTGACCTGTCCGCCGTCGCCGTCCGCCCGAAGGCACCTGGACAGCACGGCTTCGCGCAGCGGTGGCGAGACGACGTGTCGCGGGTCTCGGCGCTCGATGTAGGTGGTCGCCTCCGCCGGTGTGAAGCCCTCGACCGGGACGACCGTGACGTAGTCGCGCGGCTGTAGGTCGATGTCGCCGGGCAACCCCGCCGTGCCCGCCACGGGGACCAACGGACGGCGGCCGGCCAGCAGCACCCGCACCGCGGTGGTCTGCGTCATGATCCGCTCGATGATCTGGAACGTCCGCTCCAACGCGGGTGCCGGGGCGCCCGGCGCGTGCAGCTTGGCCAGCTCCTCGCAGGTGTCCAGGATCAGGACGGCCGGCCCGGCTCCCGCTGCCGTCAGCTGGTTCAGGTAGGCGGCAAAGGTGTCGATCACGCGGTCCAGCAGCTCAGGGTCTACGTCGCCGGTCGCACCGACGGAACGCTCGGCACCCGGCCCACTCGCGAGGCTCTCGTGCAGCGCCGCCGCGGCGTCGTCGAACCGCCGCAGCAGGCCCAGCTGCGCCCGGCTGGTGCTGAAGCCGGTCAGATCGGCCGCCAGCGCCAGCAACAGCTCGGCCGGCCGGGTCTCGGGGTAGCGGGGGTCGAGATAGTCGAAGTCGATCCGGGCCACCGGGAATTCGTCGCGGTGGTGCCGCCGGGCGTACTCGCCGCAGGCCAGGCTGCGCACCACCATGGTCTTGCCCACGCCGCCCTGGCCGAGCAGGTGGACCACCGGCGTGCGGCCGCCGAGCAGCGCCTCGAGCACGTCTTCGAGCTCCTGCCGGGGCAGGTAGTCGGCGAGTATCTTCAGGTCGGCGGCCTGCCGGTGCGTCCGGTCCAGCCGCCAGCCGGCCCGGCGAGCGGCCGATACCAGCGGCTCGCCGAGCACATCGCCCAGCGCCTGCGCCGCGGTGACCAGAGCGAGGGCCTGCTCGGTCCGGCCTTCGCGGATCATCTTGCCCACCGCGGCGTTGAGCTGCCCGCCGGTCGGGTCGAGGCGCAGCTCGTCCACCAGAAGCCAGGTCTCGGCTTGCGGCCACCGCCCGGGGGAGGCGGCGACCGTGTCACCGAGCGCCCTCGAGATTCGGTCGACGCCACCGCGCAGCTGGTGCGGGTCGAGGGTCTGCCGCAGATAGCCGCCCAGCTCGGGCCGTCGCGAGGCCGACACCCAGAACGCTCTGGTCAGCTCGCCGGAATCGTCGAGGGCCTCCCGCCGTTCCGCGAAGCCGGCGTCGACCAGCTGCTGCACCAGGTCCTGCAGCGATCCGGCGTCACCGGTCGGGAAGCCACATTGCGCGGCCAGCGCATACGGCCATTCCGGCAGCATGGCCAGGCTCAGCAACGCGTCCGGCTCGAACCGGCCGAGCAGCCGTCGCCGATAGGCGGCCTGCAGCGCATTCAGCTCCTCGGCGTCCAGCGGGGGGAGCTCGATCTGCGCGGCCTTCGCTCCGGACGTCGTCACGTCCGGTCCCCGACGGAGCCGGGCGCCGAGCCCCCGAGCCGGCCCTCTGCGTAGCTGCGCCAGGCCGCCTCGTCGTCGTCCTGCCGGCTGACGCCGAGATCGGACAGCAGCGAGACGACGAGGTAGAGCACGTCGTCGACGCTCGTCGGCTGCAGGGGCACCCGCCGCAGCCCGCGTTCCCAGTCCTGCAGCCTGCCCGGCACACCGGTGTACACCCTGCCGAACAGCGCCATGTCGGCCTCGGGCTTGGTGGTCCAGGGATGCAGCAGCACCCACTGGTAGCCCAGCAGCGCCTCCTGGCTGTCCAACTCCCGCAGCCGGTGCACCCGCAGCCACGGCTGCGCACCGCGGCTCCAGGCGTCCAGGCCCTGCCCGGCGCCGACCGTCGATGACGC
>DASXTS010000264.1:0-12473 GCA_036505275.1 Pseudonocardiaceae bacterium | reverse complement strand
CACTCGACGGTCTCCTCGACCGCCTCATCGCCCAGCACGTCCGCCAGGTCGGCGAGCACCCCACGTCCGATGGAGATGACCTTGCCGCCGGTCAGCGAGAGGTCGCCAGCGCGGCCGCCGAACCGGGCGACGGCCTGATCCACGACGCGCGAGCGCACGGCCTCGCAGGCGGCCCGGACCGCGCCGCCGGTCATGTAGCTCTGCCGGGACGCCGAGCTGGAGCCTGCGCTGCCGATGGTGGTATCGGCCGGCGCGACGGTCACTCGCTGCACGCCCAGCTCGCTGCGGACGATCTGGCCGAGCAGGGTGACCAGGCCCTGCCCGACCTCGGCGGCCGCGGTGTGCACCAGGGCGACCGGCTCGCCGGCGATCACCTCCAGCCGTACCCGCGCGGTCGAGTAGTCGTCGAAGCCCTCGGAGAAGCACACGTTCTTGATGCCGACGGCGTAGCCGATGCCGCGCCGAACGCCCTCGCCGTGCGTGGTGTTCGACACCCCGCCGGGCAGCTCGCGCAGGTCGGGAGCACCCTCGGCGGGTAGGGCCGGCGGCATCGGCTTGGCGGCCACCCGGCGCAGCAGCTCGGCGACCGGCGCCGCCGAGTCGACCACTTGGCCGGTCGGCATGACGCTGCCCTCGGCCACGGCGTTGCGCACCCGCAGCTCCACCGGATCCATGCCGAGCGCGTGTGCCAGCTTGTCCATCTGCGACTCGTAGCCGAAGCAGGCCTGCACGGCGCCGAAGCCCCGCATCGCGCCGCACGGCGGGTTGTTGGTGTACGCGCCGTAGCAGTCGACGGAGACGTTCGGCACGTCGTACGGGCCGACGCCGAGGGTCGCCGCGTTGCCGGCGACGGCGGATGTGGTGGAGGCGTAGGCGCCGCCGTCAAGGTAGATCCGCGTCCGGACGTACACCAGCCGCCCGTCCCGTTCGGCGCCGTGCTCGTAGTACAGCGTCGCCGGGTGGCGGTGCACGTGCCCGAAGAACGACTCCTCCCGGTTGTACACCATCTTCACCGGCTTGCCGGTGTGCAGCGCGAGCAGGCAGGCGTGGATCTGCATGGACAGGTCCTCGCGGGCGCCGAAGGCGCCGCCCACGCCCGCCAGCGTGATCCGGACCCGGTCCGGCTGCATGTCGAGGGCCGCCGCGATCTGCCGCTGGTCGACATGCAGCCATTGGGTTGCCACATACAGGCGTACGCCGCCGTCCTCGGCCGGCACTGCCAGCCCCGACTCCGGCCCGAGGAAGGCCTGGTCCTGCATGCCCACCTCGTACCGGCCGGTCACGACCACCGGCGCGGTGGCGTCCTCGGCATGCTCGCCGTGACGGATCCGCACGTGCCGGACCAGGTTCCCGCCAGGGTGGATGGCCGCCACGGCCGGCTGGCTGACGGCCGCCTCGGCGTCGGTGACAGGTTCGAGCACCTCGTAGTCCACCGTGATCCGGTGCGCCGCGCGGCGGGCGGTCTCCGGGTGGTCCGCGGCCACGATCGCCACCGGCTCGCCCTGGTAGCGCACCACCCCGGTGGCCAGCACCGGCTGGTCGCGGTGCTCCAGCCCGAACAACGGGCTGCCCGGCACGTCATCGCTGGTCAGGACGGCGTACACGCCGGCAACGGTGAGCGCCTGCGACACGTCGATGCGGCGGATCCGGGCATAGGGGTGCGGGCTGCGCAGCGTGGTGCCCCACAGCATGTCATCGGCCCACAGGTCCGAGGAGTACGCGAACTCGCCGCGCACCTTGAGGATGCCGTCCGGTCGCGGCGGGCTCTCGCCGACGCCGCCCCTGGTCGACGTGACGGGCGCAGCCGGAGCCTGGCTCGCCGTGCTCATACCGACCTCCCGCCGATCACCGGTCCATGGTGCTCAGGCCGCAACAATGCCATTCACACCTGGCGCGCGGCGAGCGCCGGGTCACAGCTCTGAAAGTCTGCCGACCGATCCAGCGACGATCTGCTGAGCGGTTCGCCGACGATCTGCCGAAGATCAGCCGCCGTGGCGGTCCGCGCGGGTCAGTAACCGGTGGCTGGCGGCGGCCAGCTCCGTGGCCAGCAGCTGTTCGTCCACTGTGGACAGGTGGCCGCGCTCGACGATGGTGCGACCGCCGACCAGGAGCAGCTCCAGCGGGGGGAGGGGGCCGAAGACCAGCGCGGCCAGCGGGTCGGCAATGCCGGCGTGGCCGAGGCCGTCGAGCCGCCAGACGGCGAGATCGGCCAACTTGCCGACCTCGATGGAGCCCAGCTCGCGTTCGCGGCCGAGACAGCGGGCGCCGCCCATGGTGCCGAGCCAGAGCGCCTGGCGGGCGGTGAGCGCGTCCGGCCCGGAACGCAGCCGGGCCAGCAGCATTGCCTGGCGCAGCTCGTGACCGAGCCCGCCGTGCTCGTTGGACGCGGCGCCGTCGACGCCGAGGCCGACCGGCGACCCGGCCGTCAGCAGCGGCACCACCGGGGCAATGCCCGCGCCTAGCCGGGCGTTGGAGCTGGGGCAGTGCGCGATGCCGGTGCCGGTCCCGCCCAGGTGCTTGATCGCGTTTTCGGCGACGTGGATGCCGTGGGCGAGCCACACGTCGGGCCCGAGCCAGCCCAGGTCGTCGGCGTACTCGATGGGCGTGCGGCCGAACCGGTCGACGCAGTGCTTCTCCTCGTCCAGAGTCTCGGCGAGGTGGGTGTGCAGCCGCACGCCGTGCCGGCGGGCCAGCGACGCCGCCTCGCGCATGAGCCGCTCGCTGGCGGAGAACGGCGAGCAGGGGCCGACCGATACCCGCACCATGGCCCGCGGCGTTGGATCATGATGCGCGGCGATCGCCGCCTCGGTGCCGGCCAGGGCCTGCTCGGTGTCCTCCACCAGGTCGTCCGGCGGCAGCCCGCCACCGGAGCGGCCGCTGTCCATGGAGCCGCGCACCAGCTGCAGCCGCACGCCGATCCGCCCGGCCGCCGCCACCAGCGCGGCGTCCAGGTCGCCGGCGCCACGCGGGTACACGTAGTGGTGGTCGGCGACGGCGGTGCAGCCGGAGCCGGCCAGCGCCGCCAGTCCAGCGCTGGCCGCGGCGTACTCGATGCTCTCGTCCAGGCCGGCCCACACCGGGTACAGCGCGACCAGCCACTCGAACAGGGTGGCCTGCTGGGCCAGCCCGCGGCTGGCCCACTGGTACAGGTGGTGGTGGGTGTTCACCAGGCCTGGCGTGACCAGCAGAGCGCCGTGCCCGTCGATCCTCGTCGCATCGGCGCCCGAGCCCTGGGGTGCCGGCCCCGAGCCGACGGCGGTGATCACGCCGTCCTCGACCACCACATGGCCGCTTGAGTGTTCGGTGCCGGCGCCCGCCCGCCAGTCCGCGGTGTCCACGGTGGCCACCGCGGCGCTCTCGATCACCAACCGGCTCACCGCGGCGGTCATCGCGCCAGCTCCGCGGCGGCGGCACGGACCGCGTCCAGGATCGTCTCGTACCCGGTGCACCGGCACAGGTTGCCGGCCAGCGCCTCGCGGATCTCCGCGTCGGACGGGTTGGGCGTGCGGCGCAGCAGGTCGTGCGCGGCGACCACCAGACCCGGTGTGCAGAACCCGCACTGCACGGCCCCGGCTGCGACGAACGTGCGCTGCACCGGGTCCAGCCCGCCCTTGGCGGCCAGCCCCTCGACCGTGCGGACGCTGCGGCCGGCGGCCTGACCGGCTGCGACGAGGCACGCGCACACCAGGACGTCGTCCAGGTAGACGGTGCACGACCCGCACTCGCCCTGCTCGCAGGCGTTCTTCGACCCCGGTAGCCCGAGCCGCTCGCGCAGCACGTACAGCAGGCTCTCGCCGGGCCACACGTCGTCGGCGGTGTGCTCCTCGCCGTTGACCGTCAGGCTGATCCGCATGGCACGCCATCCTTTGTGGATAAGTCGTGAGTGGCAAATGGTGTTACCGCACCGTTCGCCATTCACAGGCGCGAGCAGAGCTCGCGCCACGCCCAGGACAGGGTGCGGCGGGCGAGGACCGCCAGCGCGTGCCTGCGGTAGGCCGCGCTGCCGCGGACGTCGTCGATGGGGCTGGCGGCGGCGGCCACCAGCTCGGCGAAGCGGTGCGCCACGTCGGATTGCAGCGGGTTGAGGCCGGACCAGTCCAGGGCGCCGGCGAGGAACTCCTCGGCCTCCGGGGCGCGCACTGGCGTCGGGGCCGCCGAGCCGATGCCGGTGCCGACGGCGCGCCGGTCGGGGTGCAGCGCCAGTGCGAAGGAGCACACCGCGATCACCATCGCGTTGCGGGTGCCGACCTTGGCGAACTGCTGCGGCCCGGTGGCCGGCGGCACCCGCACGGCGGTGATCAGCTCATCCGCCGCCAGTGCGTTGCGCTTGACACCGACGAAGAACTCCCCGATCGGGATGTCGCGCCGGCCGCGGACCGAGGCGACCTCGACGACGGCGTCGCTGGCCAGCAGCGGGGGATGCGCGTCGCCGGCCGGGGAGGCGGAGCCGAGGTTGCCGCCGACGGTTCCGCGGTTGCGGATCTGTGGTGAGCCGATGGTGCGAGACGCCATCGCCAGGCCGGGCAGCGCCTCACCCGCCTGGGCGATGATGCGGCTGTACGGCACACCGGCGCCGATCCGCACCGCGCCACCGCCCGAACCGTCCACCGTGGACAGCTCGGCCAGCTCGGCCACCGCGGTGAGGTCGAGCAGCGCGGGTGGGCGGCGGTGGTCGAAGTTCAGCTCCACCATGACGTCGGTGCCGCCGGCGATCGGCAGGGCGTCCGGCCGCTCGGCCTTCGCGGCCAGCGCCTCGGCGAGCGAAGCCGGTGCAATGAAGTCCATCGCCAGCTCACCACCACGCCTCGCCGGCCGGCGGCGCGTCCTCGCGCAGCACGGTGCCCTCGATCAGCCCGTACGGGCGATCGGCGGCGTGGTACACGGCGTCCGGGTTGTCCAGCCCGAACGGTTCGAGGTCAACCAGAAAGTGGTGCCTGTTCGGCAGCCTCAGCCGCACCTCGACGAGCTCCGGCCCATGCTCGAGCACCCGGCGGCCCATGGCGTACAGCGTCTGCTGCAACGATCTCGACGGCGTGTCGGCGAAGGCGGCGACCAGGTGCTCCACGGCCCGCGCGTGCGACGCGGTCCAGGCGTCCGGCTCGGCGCTCTCGTGCCGCCAGCGGGCGGTCACCGCAGTGGCGAGGATGCGGTCGTCGGCGTCGGCCAGGGTGGTGTAGCGGTCCCGGACGAAGCCCCGGAACTGCGAGCCGGTGGTGTTCAGCACCGTGAGATCGGAGATCCCGGAGACCATCCAGGCCTTGCCGCCGTCGTAGGTGGCCGTTGCGGTCCTGGTGCCCGCGCCGCGGGCGAACGAGTGGCCGGTGGCCGCGACCGGCTCCCACCGGTAGCTCTCGACATGCACCCTGGCCAGGTGGATCGTCGGCTGCGTATCCACGAAGTGCCTGGCCAGGCGCAGCGCGAAGTCCTCGGGCTCGCCCACCCCGTCTCGGGCGAAGGCGTACACCGTGTTCTTCTGCGTGTCGGTCGGCAGCACGCCGGTGTTGTCCCCGGTCAGGTGGGTGGCGTCCAGCTCGCCGGCGAGCGTGGTGGTCACGTTCAGATCGGTGATCCGGTGGGCCTCCGCACCACGGTCCACGTGCACGAGCCGGGTCTCGGCCTTGCCGTACCGGTTGTCGCCCAGCACGACGCCCATCAGCTGCCCCGGTAGGTCGAGTAGGCGAACGGGCTGAGCAGCAGCGGCACGTGGTAGTGCTCGCCGGGGTCGGCGATGGTGAACGTGATGACGACCTCCGGGTAGAACGGCGAGTGCGCCGCGGTGTCGAACACCAGGCGGTGCACCCCGGCATCCTGAGTGGCCGCCATGGCGTCGATCCGGCCGTCGGCGTCGGTGCGGCCGTCGGCCAGCGGCTGCCACCCGTCGCCGGTGCGGCGCTCCAGCCGGACGGCGACCTCGGTGGCCGGCCGCCCGCGCCCGGCGTCCAGCACGTGGGTGGACACGCTCACCGCGCCACCAGTCTGGCCAGCCGAAGGTTGACGATCTTGCGCAGCTCCTCCCGCACGATGCGCCGCTCGGTGTTCTCGTCATTGCCGAGCCGCGCGTGCAGCGCGGCCAGCACCTCGCCGGCCGACAGGCCGGTGGCGCAGATCAGGAACACGTGGCCGAAGCGCCGTTCGTACTCCTGGTTGGCGGCGGCGAGCTCGCCGGCGGTCTGCCCGTCTTCAGTGGTAGCGGCGGCCTGCTCGGACCGCGACCAGGCGGCGTCCATGCCGTCGCCCTCCGCGCGCTGGCCGATCCGCGGGTGCGCGGCCAGGGCCTCCTGCACGTCCGACCAGCCCAGCGCCACCAGCGCGGCGTCGGACACCCGGTGCAGCGTGTCGAGGTCGTGGTACGGGCGCCGCGCGGCAACCTCGGCCGCCCACCGCCGGGAGGCGCAGCAGGCCATCAAGTCGGCCTCGGCCTCCTGCTCTGTCTCCGAATCGAAGGCGACCAGAAAGTCCCGCTGCACCGAGGTGTCGGGCATGTCCACCTCCAGGCTCGTGCTCTGGCAGATCATGGTGAGGGCAGTACACACCGTTCGGGGCCGGCGCGACCAGCCCGCGCCCGGTGGCCCGTTCCACCGGCGAGGATGTGACGTCGTGCTGCCTAGAGTGGGGAAATGTCACATCCTCGCCGAATGGGCCGAGCCAGTGTGGGCCGAGCCAGTGTGGGCCGAGCCAGTGTGGGCCGAGCCAGTATGGGCCGAGCCAGTATGGGCCGAGCCAGTGCGGTATGAGCGGGAGCGGGCGGCGCTGGTGGCGGCCGGGCGATGGCTGGCCGAGCGCCGCCTGGTGATCGGCACCGCGGGCAACCTGTCGGTGCGCGTCGGTGCGAGGGTGCTGGTGACCCCGACCGGCGGTGATCTCGGCCGGCTCACCCCGGACATGATCACAGCGGTGACCGCCGCCGACGGCACGGTGTGCGACGGGCGGCTGGAACCCACCTCGGAGCTGCCGTTGCACCTGGCGGTGTACCGGTCGACCGGCGCCGGGGCGGTGGCCCATGCACACGCTCCGGCGTCCATCGCGGTCGGCTGCAGCCACGACGAGCTGCCCCCGGTGCACTACAACACGGTGCTGCTCGGCGGCGTGGTGCGGGTGGCCGAGTACGCCATGTTCGGCTCGGCGCAGCTCGCCGCGAATGTGGCGACCGCGCTGGCCGGCCGGCACGCCGCGATCATGCGCAATCACGGCTCGGTGGCCTGCGGGGACGGTATCGAGCAGGCGTGCGACCGGCTGGAGCTGCTGGAATGGCTCGCGGAGGTGTACTGCCGGGCGGCCGTGCTCGGCCGACCACGGATCCTCGGCGCGGACGAGCTGGCCGCGGTCGGCGCCGAGCTCGCCGCCCGCGGGTACGGCGCGCCGCGCAGCCTGAGTTGACCCGGCCGGCGGTCAGCCCCCGTTCCCGGCCGAGTCGTCTTCCGAGTCGTCTTCCGGCAGCGCGTGGTCCGGCTGGCCCGGCGTCGGGTCGCGGGACAGGTCGACGAGCGGGTGCGGCGCCTCGGCGTCGTCCGGTAGCGCGTGGTCCGGGTGGCCCGGCGTGGGATCGCGGGACAGGTCGATGTGCTGGCGGTCCGGAAACTCGGACGTGGTCTCGGAGTCGGTGGACACCAGGCCCTCCGGAGCTGAGCGGACGGGCATCAAGATCACCGACTACAGTACCACCGGCTCAGCGAACGGCCGGCGCCGAGGCCTCTCGCCACTTGGCGGTGACGGCGCCGAGCACGTCGGTGCTGGTCACCATGCCTACCATCACCCCGCGGCTGACCAGGATCAGGGCGTCGACGTCAGCGTCGATCATCGCGTTCGCCATGGTCTGCAGGCTCGAGCCGGCGGGCACGGACGGGGCCGGCGAGTGGCACAGCTCCTCGGCGGTGAGTTCGGCAGCGCTGCGCCCGGACGCCAGCCCCCGCACCAGGTCAGACTCGGTGAGGATTCCGACGCAGCGCTGGTCGACCACGACTGGGAGGTGGCGGACCTCGTTGCGCCGCATCACGGTGAGGGCGGTGAAGGCGTCCGCGTCCGGGTGCACGGCCACCATTCGGCGACCTGACTGAATCGTCGGATGTTCGGTGGCCGTGGTTCGAGCCGCCGGACTACTACTCATCGTGACCCCCTCCACCGGCCCTGTGGCCGGCGGTTCTCCGTACCGATAGTCCCAGTGTGCACGGTAACCACCTACTACGGACAGCAATCAAATGTCCCCGATGGGTGGGACTTTCGTCCCGAACCGACACCGATCGGCACGTACCGCGCACCATACCAACCGGGGAAGATCGTCGTTAAGTCTGCGGAGGTAGACCGACCGTGCCCGATCAACAGACGCTGAGCCACGCCAGGCTGCTCGACGCCGTGGCGGCGGTCGGCGCCGACCTGGACCTGAGGCCGGTGCTGCGCAGGATCGTCTCCGCCGCCATCGACCTGATCGACGCCAGGTACGGCGCGGTCGGCGTGCTGGCCGAGGACGGCACCGGGCTGGACGAGCTGGTGTACGTCGGGATGGACCAGGCGACCGCGGACGCGATCGGCAAGCCGCCCACCCTCTGCGGTCTGCTCGGCCTGCGGATGGACGAGCCGATCCGGCTGGCGGACGTGACCACGCACCCGCGGGCCGTCGGCTTCCCGCCGGTGCACCCGCCGATGCGCAGCCTCCTCGGCGTGCCGATCCGGGTCAGGGACACTGTTTTCGGAATCCTCTATCTGACCGACAAGCGGTCGGGCGACGAGTTCACCGCCGATGACGAACGCGTCGCGCTCGCGCTGGCCACGACGGCCGGCATTGCGGTGGAGAACGCCAGGCTCTTCGAGCAGAGCCGGTATCGGGAGGAATTGCTGCTGGCCGCATCCGAGGTGACCAGGCTGCTGCTCTCCGGCGCCGAGGACAGCGAGGTCTTCACCCGCATCGCCCAGCACGTCCGAGAGCTCACCCACGCCACCGACGCCGGGGTCATGCTGCCCGCCGAGGACGGCACGCTCCGGGTGATGGCCGGGGTCGGCGAGACCATGGGCTCCTCCATCGGGCTGGTCCTGCACCCGGAGAAGACACTCACCGGCCAGGTGTTCCGGGACGGCATCGCGCTCAACCTCAGCGACACCGAAGTCACGGACTACCAGGCGGACAAGCCCGAGCTGCCGACCGTCGGTGCCGCCCTGCTGGCGCCCCTGAGCGCGGCCGGGCACACCAGGGGGGTGCTCACCGCGTCCCGGCCGCGCGGCGAGCCCTCGTTCGCCGGCCAGGACCTCGATACCCTGCGCAGCTTCGCCGAGCAGGCCGAGCTGGCCTGCGAGCTGGGCGAGCGGCGCCGCGACAGCGAGGCGCTGTCGCTCTTTGCCGACCGGGACCGGATAGCGCGCAACCTGCACGACCTGGTGATCCAGCGGCTCTTCGCAACGGGCATGGCGCTGCAGGGCGCGGCCAACCTGATCGACGTCGACCCGGCCAACGCCCGCCGGGCGATCGGCCGCGCCGTGGGCGACCTGGACGCGACGATCAAGGAGATCCGTACCACTGTGTTCGCCCTGCAGCAGCCGGTCGACCGGTCCTTGAGCCTGCGTGCCAAGATCCTCGATGTGGTCGACGCCGCGACCGCCACCCTCGGCTTCGCGCCATCCCTGCAGTTCGACGGGCTGGTCGACACCACGGTCGGCGAGCCGGCGGCCGAGCAGTTGCTTGCCGTGCTCCGCGAGGCATTGTCCAACGTGGCACGGCACGCACACGCCACCTCGGTCAGCATTCTGGTGTCGGCCCGCGACCGGCTGGTCCTTCAGATCAGCGACGACGGTATCGGCATGGCCGACGCGTCAGAGCGGCGAAGCGGGCTGGACAACATGGCGGCCAGGGCCGACCAGCTCGGCGGCGAACTCACCATCGGTACCGGGCAGCCGGGCACGGTGCTGCGCTGGGCGGCGCCGGCCGCGAGCGCCTAACGGTGCTCCCTGCGCAACTCGGTGGCGAGCACGGCGGCCTGGGTGCGGCGCTGCATGCCGAGCTTGGCGAGCAGGCTGGACACGTAGTTCTTCACGGTCTTCTCGGCCAGGAACAGCTCGCCGCCGATCTGCCGGTTGGTCATGCCCTTGCCGATCAGTTCGAGCACCTTGCGCTCCTGCTCAGTGAGCCGTTGCAGCGGGTCGGCCACCGATTCGTTGGCTGCGCGCAGCCGGCTCAGCAGCTGACGAGTTGCGGTCGGGTCGAGCAGCGAGCCGCCGGCCGCCACCGTGCGGATCGCCTGCACCAGGTCGGCACCACGCAGCTCCTTGAGCACATAGCCGGCCGCACCGGCCATTACCGAGTTGAACAGCGCCTCGTCGTCGGCGAAGGAGGTGAGCATCAGGCAGGCCAGCGCGGGCAGCACGGTCCGTAGCTGGCGGCAGACCTGCATGCCGTCGCCGTCGGGCAGCCGCACATCGAGCACCGCCACGTCCGGCCGCAGCGCCGGCGCCCTGGCCAGTGCCTCCGCGGCGTTGGCCGCCTCGCCGACCACGACCAGGTCGGGCTGGGTTTCCAGCAGCGCCTTCAGCCCCTGCCGGACCACCTCGTGGTCGTCGAGCAGGAACACCCGCACGGCGCGGCCATCGGAGGCCATGCGGTCGGCAACCATACGGTCACCGTAAGCCAGACCCCGCCCCGATCAACAGCCGGTCCTCGCGACGCGCTGGGTCCGCTCGCTTCGGCCATCCCGCTCGCAGCAGCAGCTGCGGGCAGCCGTCCAACCGCAGCCGGGTGGCCAGCGCGGCACGCACCCCCGGTGCGTCCAGGACGCCGCCGACCACTGAGACGGCCAGCCCGCGGCTCACCGCGGTGAGCCATGCGTTCTGCAGCTCCCAGCCGGCCCGCAGCCAGTCCGGTGGCCGATCGGCCTCGGTGGTGAGCAGCACGAGCGCGCCGCGGCTCAGCTGCTCGATCAGCACGGCGCCACAGGCCCTCAGGCAGCCCTCGGCGTCCGCAGGGAACCAGTCGGCCAGATCGGCGAGCTGGTCCTCACCGTGGCGGCGGTCGGTGATTGCCGCGGCCAGCACCGTGCCGACGGTGCGCAGCCGATTGCCGCTCAGCGCCAGGGTCCGCACACCGCCGCGCAGGGCCGCCTCGTGCAGCCGGCCGTCCAGCGGAACCCCGATCGGGCGCCGCGCGAACGGCAGCGGATGGCTTCGCCGGTGCGGCATCGCCAGGTGCAGCAGCCGCTCGGCCGGATCGGGGCGGCGGTCATCGCGGTCACCCATGGTCACCGTGGCCAGGTGCAGTGGATTGTCCAGGTCAGGCAGCTGCCGCACCCGCGGTTCGTGCCCGAGGTTCGCGATGGCGAGCTCCAGGTTGCGCACCACCGCGCCGCCGGTGATGGCCCGACCGCGGCCAATCGGGTCCACCGTCGGGCAGCTGCTCGGCCCGGCGTGCAGCTCGGCGCCCGGCTCGACGCCGTCCGTCAGCAGCCGAAGCCGCCACCGCACCGGCTGGCCCAACTGCGGAGCAACCAGCGCCGCGGTCCGCGCCGCCGCCGCGAAGGCCGCGTTGGGTGCCGCCGGAGACTCCGCGACCTCTGGCGGACGCCACGCGTCGAAGCGGCGCGCGCCCTCATCCGGCCGCTCGGCGGCCTTGCCGTCGTGCACAACTCGATCTTCAGCCCCCAACGGCGCCACGTGGCAGCGCGCTTCGGCCCGAACCGACGGGACCAAAGTCCCTAGCGTCCTAGCCGGAGCTCAGCTATCCGCACCTGGTGGCGCCCACGCCGAGGATGGCCGCGTCATACCGAATGTCGGCCGCGACCGTCCAGAAACGGGTGTTGACACCATCAAGCTGATGAGGATCGACGAGCAGGCCGCCGCCGACGTGTGCTCACGGGTGCGCTGGCAGGCCGACATCCGGCTGATCCAGGCCCTCATTCATTGCGGCCTTGCGGGCGCGCCAGCGTTCGAGCAGGCGGGGCAGCTCCTCGCCGACGAACTCGATGAAGGCGAGCGTTTCGGCCATCCGGGTGCCGGCGGGGGAGTCGGGGCCCAGCACGGCGATGCCCTCGCGCAGCGCCGCCTCCCAGCGCACCAGGAGCTGGTCGCGGTGCACGCTGGCCTCGTACCAGACGTCGCCGTGCACCCGGAACCGGTCCCGGCGCGAGCCGGGCTCGCGCTCACGGCTGGTCAGGTTCACCTGGGTGAGGTAGCGCATGGCGCCGGACACGGCGGCCGGGCTGGCCTGCAGGAGGTCCGCCAGCTCGGCGGCGCTGAGGACGCCGGAGTCGGCGGTGAGCAGGGCGGCGAAGGCGCGGGACGGCATCCGTGGCATGCCGGCCTCGACCAGGGCGGCGGCGAACCGTTCGACGAACCGGGACACGGCCGCCGGGTCACGGTCAAGGATCTCATCGCTCGCCGGGGTCTCGACCCTCGCTGTCGCCGTTGCCCTGCCAACCACGATTTATATGCTTCCTTAACTTCACGGATTTGTGAAGAGAGTGTAGCTTCGGAAGTATGACAGCGCCCAACTCAGCGCC
>DASXTS010000263.1:0-4590 GCA_036505275.1 Pseudonocardiaceae bacterium | reverse complement strand
GACAGGTCGTCCATCACCGCGGGGGCGCGTTCGGCCAGGCTGGGTGAGTAGCGGGTCTGGGTGCCGATCATGCGCAGCGGCAGGCCGATGCGGTAGCAGCCGTCCTCGGTGCGCTCCAGGATCCGCCAGGCGGCCAGCTCGGTGGCCAGCCGGTGCGCGGTGGAGATCGGCAACCCGGCCAGCCGCGCGATCTCGGTCAACGAGTGCGCGTTGCCGCTGGTGAACGTCATCAGGATCGCCGTCACCTTGCTGGTCACCGAACGTCCGGCGTCCGTAGAGTTGCCAGCCACGCCGCCTGCTTCCTACACGCACTCACCTCGGGTGTTCAAGGTCACATGCGGTCGATGGGCGGGTCCAGCGCACGTTGCCACTGGATGGAAGCGGTAGCGAAATTGGTGACGGTCAGCTGGCCAGGTCGTTCATGGCCAGCGGATGCTCCCGCAGGCTGCGGGACGTCGAGATCGCCGCACAGCGCACCGCCGGCGCCAGCCGTTTGAGGTCGGCGCGCGTGGAGTGCAACACGACGGCCATCGCCGCGATGACCTGCTCCTTGGCGTCGAAGACGGGCGCCGCGACCGACAGCACGCCCGTGGTGAGCTCCTCCCTGGCGTAGGCCACGCCGCTCTGGCGCACCTCCTCCAGCGCCCTGTGCAACTGGCCGGGGGCCACGATGGTGCGGGGTGTGTGGCGCTTGAGGCCGGCCTGCACGAGCTGGTCGAACAGTTCCGGCGGCGCGTACGCCAGGAGCACCTTGCCAACGCCGGTGGCGTGCAGCGGCAGGTGGCCGCCGCGGCGCGACTTCACCCGGACCGAGCGCCGTCCGGTGATCTTCTCGACGTACAGCGCCTCCTGTCCGTTCAGGATGGCCAAGTGCACGTTCTCCTCGGTCGCGAGGAACAGGTCCTGCATGAACGGCAGGGCGACGTCGCGCACGGTGGTGGCGCGCTGGGACAGCGAGCCGATCTCCCACAGTCGCAGCCCGATCCGGTAGCCGGCGCCGTCGGCGCGTTCCAGACCGCCCCAGTCGACCAGTTCGGAGGCCAGCCGGTAGGCCGTGGACAGCGGCAGCTCGGTGCGCTGGGCCAGCTCGTTCAGCGACAGTTCCGGGGCCGTCAACGAGAACGCGTCCAGCAGCGACACCGCCTTGCTCACCACCGAGCGACCCCGCTGCTTGGTGTTGTCATCGGCCATGCACCTGATCGTGACACGGTGCCGGCCGGGCCGGGCCCGGACGCTGCCCCGCTGCTTTCACTGAGTAGGAAACAGCTCGCGTCGCGTGGTTGGCGCCCGCGGCGCGGTGCTTGACTCGGCGGCAGGCCAGCCAGCGTTTTGCGCCGACGATGCCGCCGACGATACCGCCGATGATTGCCACTGACGGAGAGGCTGGAGATGGGCACTGAGATGGGCGTTGAGATGGGCATTGACACGGACGCCGAAACCGCCCAGCGCAGTGAACCGATCGTCATCCACGGCGTGGAGGGCCTCCGGGAGCGCGCCGGGCAGAAGATCGGCACCAGCGACTGGGTCCCCGTGACGCAGGACGACATCGACACTTTCGCGAAGCTGACCGGCGACGAGCAGTGGATCCACGTTGACCCGGAGCGAGCCAGCACGGGCCCGTTCGGCACCACCGTGCAGCACGGGTTCCTCACCCTCGGCAAATCGACCGGGCTGCTCTGGTCGATCTTCACGGTCGACGGTTTCTCCATGATCCTCAACTACGGGCTGAACCGGGTGCGCTTTCCGGCGCCGCTGCGCGTCGGCTCACGGATGCGGATGCACGTCGACCTGGCCGACATGAAGGACACAGACCGCGGCGTGGAGGTCGTCTACCGGCTCCTGTTCGAGGTGGAGGGCGAGGAGAAGCCCTGCTGCGTCGCCGACCTGGTCTTCCGTTACGACAAATGATGGGGAGGCTCGAATGAGCACGGCTGACATGCCGGAGATCGGCGCGACCACCGACGCCAACGGCATCAAGACGAACTACCTGGAGGCCGGCCAGGGCAACCCCGTCGTGCTCGTCCACGGGTCCGGCCCCGGCGTCACGGCGTACGCGAACTGGCGGCTGGTGATCCCGGCGCTGGCCGAGCGGTTCCGGGTGGTCGCCCCGGACATGGTCGGCTTCGGCTTCACCGACCGGCCGTCGGATGTCGACTACGGCCTGCAGACCTGGGCCGATCAGGTACTCGGCCTGATGGACTCGCTCGGCTTGGCGAAGGCGTCGCTGGTCGGCAACAGCTTCGGCGGTTCGATCGCGCTGCGGCTGGCCACCCAGCACCCGGACCGGGTGGACCGGCTGGTGCTGATGGGCAGCATGGGCGTCGACTTCCCGATCACCGAGGGCCTGGACCGGGTGTGGGGGTACGAGCCGTCGTTCGAGAACATGCGCAAGGTCCTCGACGTGTTCGCCTACTCCCGCGAGCTGGTCAACGACGAGCTGGCGCGGGTCCGCTACGAGGCCAGCACCCAGCCGGGCTTCCAGGAGTCCTTCGCCGCCATGTTCCCGGCGCCGCGGCAGCGCTGGGTCGAGGCGATGAAGACGCCCGAAGAGGAGATCCGCCGGCTGCCGCACCGCACGCTCATCGTGCACGGCCGGGAGGACCAGGTGATCCCGGTGCAGACCTCGCTTCGGCTGATGGAGCTGCTCGACAACGGCGATCTGCACGTGTTCTCGCACTGCGGGCACTGGTCGCAGATCGAGAGATCGGCCGAGTTCAACCGTCTCGTTCGCGACTTCCTCAGCGACTAAGGGGCCGGCCGATGGCGGTGACCCGGACCAAGCGCAAGTCCAGCGCCCTTGCCGACCGCGACCAGGGGCTGGTGCGGCGAATCTACGAAACCATGGTGCTCACCAGGGCGGTTGAGGACCGGATGGTTGCCATGTACAAGGGCGGTGACCTGCTCGGCTCGCTCTACACCGGGCACTGGCACGAGGCGATCTCGGTCGGCGCGGCGGCCGCGCTGCGGCCGGACGACTACCTCGCCCCGATCCACCGCGACCTCGGCGCGCACCTGTGGCGCGGCCTGCCGCCATGGCAGGTGATGGCCAGCTTCATGGGCAAGGCCACCTCGCCGACCGGCGGCCGGGACGGCACGCTGCACTACGGCCGGCTGGACCTGGGCATCTACAACCTGCCCAGCCACATCCCGGCCAACTTCCCGGTCGCCATCGGGATGGCGTTCGCGGCGCAGTACCGCGGCCAGGACCGGGTGGCGCTGGCGTTCTGCGGCGACGGGTCCACCTCGCGGGCCGACTGGCACGAGTCGCTGAACATCGCCGGCGTGCTCAAGCTGCCGTGCATCTTCGTGATCGAGAACAACCAGTTCGCCTACTCCACGCCGCTGCGGCTGCAGACAGCCTCCGTGGACTTCGCCAGCAAGGCCTCGGCCTACGGCATGCCGGGCACCAGGGTGGACGGCACCGACGCGCTGGCGATGTACGACGCGGTGTCCGCGGCGGTGGCCAGGGCCCGGGCCGGCGAGGGCCCGTCGCTGGTGGAGGGCGTGACCATGCGGATGCACGGGCACGCCGAGCACGACCCGGCCGACTACGTGCCGCGCGAGATGCTCGAGGAGTGGTCGAAGAAGGACCCGGTTGTGCTGTTCGAGAACGTGCTGCTGGAGGCCGGGCTGATCGACGAGGACACCGTCAAGCAGATCCGCGAGGACGCCAGACAGCAGGCCATCGTGGCCCGCCGCAAGGCGCTCGCCGACCCGATGCCCGACCCGAGCACGGTGGAGGAGGGCGTTTATGCCGACTAAGGGCAGGGCCAATGGCAAGGGGCCGACCGACAGCGGTCAGGCCACCTACCTGGAAGCCATCGGGCTCGCGCTGGACAACGAGATGGACCGCGATCCCGACGTGTTCATCATCGGCGAGGACGTCGGCCAGTTCGGCGGCGCGTTCAAGGTCACCAAGGGCTTCCTGGACAAGTACGGGCCGCGCCGGGTGGTGGATACCCCGATCGCGGAGACCGGGTTCGCCGGGCTGGCCGCCGGTGCGGCGCTCGTCGGGCTGCGGCCGGTGGTGGAGTTCCAGTTCGCCGACTTCATCTCGTGCGCGTTCGACCCGATCATCAACGTGATGGCGCGGCACCACTGGCGCACCGGCGACCCCATGCCGGTGACCATGCGGGCGCCGTTCGGGGCCCGGCTGCGGGCCGGGCCGACGCACTCGCAGAGCGTGGAGTCCTACTTCGCCCACGTGCCCGGCCTCAAGATCGTCATGCCGGCCACCCCCGAGGACGCCGCCGGGCTGCTGATCAGCTCCATCCGGGACAACAACCCGGTGCTGTACCTGGAGAACAAGTACCTGTACCGGCGGCTGCGGGCGTCCGGGCCACTGAGCCTGGAGCCGATCCCGCTCGGCCGGGCGAATGTGGTCCGCGAGGGCCGGCACGTCAGCCTCGTCACCTACTCGGCGTGCGTCTCGCAGGGTCTGGAGATCGCCGAGGAGCTGGACAAGGACGGCATCTCGGTCGAGGTGATCGACGTGCGCACCCTGGTGCCGCTGGACATCGAGACCATCGCGGCGTCGGTGCGCAAGACCTCCCGCGCGGTGGTGCTGCACGAGGCGGCGCTGCGCATGGG
>DASXTS010000262.1:0-1836 GCA_036505275.1 Pseudonocardiaceae bacterium | reverse complement strand
CCCACCCGGTCGGCCGCAGGCGCCGCGAGTAGACGAAGCCGCCGTTTATGGTCCGCGCGTATTGCCAGCAGGTTCCGGTAGTTCGGGTGCCCGGCGTCGTTGAGAAGCCGGACGCGCATCGGCTTTCCCGGTCGTACCTCTTTCTCAACGGGTAACTGGTCAGGTCGCCCGGGTGGAGGTCAGTGGGTCGCGGGCAGCCAGGGTCGGCCCTCGGTGAGCATGACGAGGACTTCGAAGAAGTGCTTGCCGTGTTTCGCGGCTGTGGATAGGTAGCTGCGTATCGCGCAGAACTGTTTGGCTCCGGCCAGCGTGCGTAGGCAGCCGGACACCTTCTGTCTCAACTTGATCATGCGGATGTCGCGCTCCGAGCCGTTGTTGTCGGCCGGTATTCGCCAGTCGGTGGTGAAACGGAGGTAGTCGTCTTGCCGGTCGAGCAGGCGGCGGGCGAGTGCGTTGTGCTTCTTCGTCACCTTGCTGGACCGCGCCTGGGTCTGGGTGATCCCGATCTGCGCTGCCGAGCGGTAGAGCTGGACCTGGGTGTCGAGGGCCTGGGCATCGACGGCGTCGGCACCGGCGGCGATGGCCTCGGCGACCAGCTTCTGCATGGCGACGAGCGCGTCGGCGGCCTGGTCGGCCCAGCACCAGTCGACATCGCAGGGCGCGGTATCGGCGACGGCCTGTAGTTCTCGCAGGGCGTGCGCACAGCAGAGTTGATGTTCGACATCGGCGTAGGTGTCGTAGGGCGCCCACGCGTCGTGCACGGCGACACCCCGGAACCTGGTGAGGACCCCGGCGTCGTCGATGCCCTCGGCGCCGCGTTTGGGGTGGCAGGTGATCAGGGTGTACCTGCCGGTGCGGGCGCAGTGCACCCAGTGCAGCTTGCCGGCCACCCGCAGCCCGGTCTCGTCGAAGCCGGCAACCTCGGCCTCGGACAACCGGTCGGTGACCTGACTGAGAAACTCGCCCAGTCCGCCGGCGGCCCGCGTGGTCATCGTCGCCACGGTGCCCTCGCAGACCGGCGTGCCGAACAACTCGGCCAGTGCCTGGGCGGTGCGTTTCTTCGACAGGAACTGCCCGACATACAAGTACAGGACGATCGCGGTGACCCGCGGCCCGTACTGCACCGGCGCCGTGACCCCCTCCGGCGCCGCGCCGCACGTCGTGGTCCCGCACGAGCAGCGGCGCGCGATCAGCTGATGCTCGGTCACCTCCACCGTCATCGGAGGCAGATCGAACACCTGCCGCCGCTCCACACCCACCTCCGGGGCATCCGCCAGACCCGCGCCGCACCCCGAACATGGGCCCGGCTCATGCCGCAACCGCTCCTTCGGATCGGCCACCAGCTCCAACGTCGACCCGGGATGCCCGAGCTGCCCGCCCGGCTTGCGCCCACTCCTACCACGCAACGACTTCGGAGCGGGCTTGACGAACGGCGAATCCAACGACGGCGGCTTCGACGAGTTCCGGCTGTTCTGCCCCAGTTGCCGCCTCAGCTCGGCGTTCTCGGCCTCCATCGTGTCCAGCCGCGCCGTCAGCCGCTCAACCAACGCCCGGAGCTCGCCGTTCTCAGCGGCAAGCTCCTCATAGGACGGACGTTGGCCGGCGGGCACCACACCATGATCAACACCACGGCGCGAAGATCAACCAGGCGCGCCGACAGCGACCTGACTAGTTACTCGACGACGACCGGGCCAGGTCTGATCGAGTGGCGCTGGTCCTCACCTACTACTCAAGCGCTCGGCAAGAGCTGATAGAGCGACTTGGGCATCGGGACCGCAGCATCGTGTTGTTCCTAGGTGCCGCAGCCGCTGTCAGCACAGTGGCGTTCACGAGAGA
>DASXTS010000261.1:0-6428 GCA_036505275.1 Pseudonocardiaceae bacterium | reverse complement strand
CCAGGAACGTCTGGATGAGGAACGTCAGCACCAGCGCGGTGAGGATCAGGATCGGCAGCTCGCGCCAGAACGAGCCCTTTTTCGGCGGCCGCTTGCGGTGCCTCGCCCGGCCGGCTTCCGGGTTGCCGCCAGCCTCGGAGTCGTCCGATGGCGGCTGGGTGAAGGCGTCGAGATCGGCCACGAGCCCAGGCTACGGGAGCGCCGACGTCAGGTGGCCGAAGCCTGACGGTGCGGCTCTCGCTTCTCCTTGATCTTGGCGGCCTTGCCGCGCAGCTCGCGCAGGTAGTAGAGCTTGGCCCGCCGGACGTCGCCGCGGGTCACGATCTCGATCTTGGCGATATTCGGCGAATGCACCGGGAAGGTCCGCTCGACGCCGACGCCGAACGACACCTTGCGGACCGTGAAGGTCTCCCGCACGCCACCGCCCTGGCGGCGGAGCACCACGCCCTGGAAGATCTGCACCCGCTGGCGCGAACCCTCGATGACGCGAACGTGCACCTTCAGCGTGTCGCCCGGGCGGAAGTCCGGGATGTCGTCACGCAGCGACTGGGCGTCCAGCGCGTCCAGGGTGTTCATGGGTGGGTCCGTCCTCGTGCTCATGCTCGGGCCGCCACGGGCGCGCGTCGGCGCAGGTGCTGGCTCCTGTCGGGCTGTCGGCCGCACCGCAAAGACTTACCTGCCCAGCGCGCGGCAACTCCGGTCCAGTGTGCCAGACGCCAATGCCGACGGCGAAATCGGGCGGCTACGGCTCAGTCGGCCGGCCGCCGTTGCCGCGACGATGTGACATTTCCCCAAACTTATTGGGACCTTATTAGGACGATGTCACATCGTCGCCATCGGGTCGTCGGCCGGGTCCTCGGCCGGGTCGTAGGCACCGTCGCCGAAAGCGCCGGCGGCGAGCACGGCGCGGTCCTGGCGGTCCAGCCTTGCTGGATCGAGCCGGACGAGCAGGTCGGGGCGGCGCATCGCGGTGCGGCGCAGTGCCTGGTCGCGGCGCCAGCGCGCGATGGCTGCGTGATCGCCCGAGCGCAGCACGGCCGGCACGGCCAGCCCACGCCACACCTCCGGCCGGGTGTACGACGGGCCCTCGAGCAGGCCGTCGGAGTGCGAGTCCTGCTGCGCCGACGCCGGGTTGCCGAGCACGCCGGGCAGCAGGCGGGCCACCGACTCGACCATCACCAGCACGGCCGCCTCGCCGCCGACGAGCACGTAGTCGCCGATGGACACCTCGTCCACCGGCATCCGGCGGGCCGCGTCCTCGATCACCCGCTGGTCGATGCCCTCGTACCGGCCGCACGCGAACACCAGCCACGGCTCGGCGGCGTACTCGCGCGCCACGTTCTGGGTGAACGGCCGGCCGGCGGGGGTCGGCACCACCAGCCGCGGCACGGCGCCGGCCCGCGGCGCATGCTCCGCGGCGCACACGGCGTCCAGTGCCTCACCCCACACCTGGGGGCGCATGACCATGCCCGGGCCGCCGCCGTACGGCGAGTCGTCCACCGCGCGGTGCACGTCGTGCGTCCAGTCCCGCAGGTCATGCACGGCAAGCTCGACCAGCCCCCGCTCGATGGCCCGGCCGAGCAGCGCCTCGCGCAGCGGGGCCAGATAGCCGGGGAAGATCGTCACAACGTCGATGCGCATGGAACCCTCGTGAGCAGTAGGCCGTGCCTGAACCCTGTCATGCACTCACGACTCGAGCAGCCCCTCGGGCGGGGTCAGCACGATGCGGCCGGCCTCCAGGTCGACCGTGGGCACGATGGCGCGCACGAACGGCACAAGCGCCTCGGCGCCGTCCTCACGGCTGATGGCCAGGAGCTCGGTGCCGCCGCCGTGCACCACCTCGGTCACCGTGCCGACGACGGTGCCGTCGGCGAGGACAGCGGACAGACCCTCGAGCTGATGGTCGTAGAACTCGTCGGGGTCCGACGGGGGTGGCAGCGTCGCAGAATCGACGGTGAGCAGCGCGCCGCGCATCGCCTCAGCGGCCTCCCGGTCAGCGACGGCCTCGAAGCGGACCAGCAACCGGGCCCCATGCGGCCGCGCGACCGCGACGGTCACGGTCCGGCGCTCCCCGGAGCGCAGCGTCGCCGCCAGCGCGGCGCCGGCGGCAAAGCGTTGCGACGGCTCGTCGGTGTGCACGTCAACGAGGAGCTCACCGCGCACACCGTGCGGCCGGGCGACGCGGCCGACGACGAGGTCCACCGGAATGCTGACGCTCGGCTCAGCGATCGGTATCGACCACGTCGACGCGAAGGCCACGCCCGCCGATGCCGCCCATGACGGTGCGCAGCGCGGTGGCGGTGCGTCCGCCGCGGCCGATGACCTTGCCGAGGTCGTCGGGGTGCACGTGCACCTCCAGCGTCCGGCCGCGGCGGTTGGTCACCAGGTGCACCCGCACCTCGTCGGGGTGGTCGACGATGCCGCGCACCAGATGCTCCAGGGCGTCGGCGAGCACGCTCACGCCGGCTCGCTACCCTCGCCCGACGGCGACGCCGCCTCAGCGTCGTCGCCCTTTCTGGCCCTCCCCTTGGCGTCGTTCCTGGCGTCGCTCTTGGCGTCGGCCTTGGGCTCGGCTTTCGACTCGGCCTTGGGCTCGGCCTTGGCCTCGTCGGGCTTGCGCGCACCCGTCCTGCGCTTCGGCGTCGTTGCCTCGGTGATCGGCTCGGACCCGGCCTCGGCCAGCGCGGCGTTGAACAGGTCCTGCTTGCTCGGCTTCGGCTTTCCGACCTTCAGGGTGCCGTCGGCGCCCGGCAGGCCCTTGAACCGCTGCCAGTCGCCGGTGACCTCGAGGATGCGCTGAACCGGATCGGTCGGCTGGGCGCCGACGCCGAGCCAGTACTGGGCCCGGTCCGAGTCGACCTCGATGAGGCTGGGCTCGGCCTTGGGGTGGTACTTGCCGATGGTCTCGATCGCCTTGCCATTGCGGCGGGTGCGGGAGTCGGCGACGACGATCCGGTAGTACGGCTGGCGGATCTTGCCAAGTCGCATGAGCTTGATCTTGACGGCCACGAGTTCTTGCTGCTCCTGTCGGCGGTGGGTTCGCGGGCGCGGTGGTCCGAGTGGGGACGGGTCACCGACGCTCGTCAGGCCTGCTGCCGGGCGTGGTGAGAGGGCCCGCCCAGCGCTCAATCGGTCATTGTGCCAGACCGGGGGCCCGGATCGGCAAATGGCGCCATATCGACGCCGACGCCGGTGAGCGCGGCGCGCACCGCGACCGCGTTACCCGACCGCGCCGGGTGTGTCGCCGTGCAGGCACAGCGACCGCGCGGAGGTGGGCAGCGCGGTGCCGTCCACCGCGACGATCTCGCCGTGCAGCGCCAGCCGCAGTTGCGCGGTCCACCACAGCCGCGGTGTCTGGGAGCAGAGCGTCCGGCCGGCCGCGCGGTCCGCCGTCCGGTCCGCTCAGCCTCAGCCTGGTCTCAGGCCAGTATCGGATGGCCGAGGAGCAGCAGCAGGAGCCCGAGCGCCGGCAGGAAGTTGTTTATCTGGTGCGCGATGATCGGGGCGGCCAACCGGCCGCTCAGCAGCCGCGCCAGGCCGATCGGCAGGCCGATGACCAGCAGCAACGGCGCCCGGATCGGCTCGAAGTGGGCCAGCGCGAACACCACGCTGGTGACCCCGAGGATGAGCCAGCGGTTCCACTCGCGGCGCTCCATGGCGCCCCACAACAGCCCGCGGTAGAGGATCTCCTCACAGATCGGCGCGACCAGCCACACGTCGAGGAACACCAGCACGGCCAGCGCCGCCGGCAGGTGCAGGCCGTCGAACACCTCACCGACGGCGGAGGTGGCGTTGTCCTCGCCGACCACGTATACCCACAGCCAGCCGAGCAGGAGGGTGGGCAGCAATCCGCCGAACCCGCAGGCCGCGCCGATGCCGACATCGCGCCAGCCGAACTTCAGCCGCAGGTCGACCACCGGGCCGTTGCCGCGGATCTTGGTGGCGACGAGTGCGACCGCGGCGGCGAGCAACGGTGGCACGGCGAGCGCCGAAATCAGCACCGGGCCCGGCAGCGCGGTACGGTCAGGGGCCACCCCCCGGTCACGAAGCACGTACGGGAACATCGCCACGACAGGCACGAGTAGCGACGTGACCAGGAAGGTCGCCTCGGCGAGCAGGAACGCGCCGAAGCCCCACCGATGCGGCGGCCGGCGCTGCTTGGTGGGCTGCTCCGGCGCGGGCGGCTGGTACGGCGGGTACGGGGCGTGCGGGTATCGGTGGTGGTTCGGCGGCTGGCCCCAGCCGGTCTGCGGGCCCGAGCCGGCCTGTTGACCCTGGCCGGCAGGCGGGCCCCAGCCGGCCGGCGGGGCCCAGCCGGCAGGCGGGCCCCAGCCGGTGTGCGTGCCCCAGCCGGCCTGTTGACCCTGGCCGGCGGGCGGGCCCCAGCCGGTCTGTTGACCCCAGCCGGTGTGCGGACTGTGGCCGTCCTGCGCCGGCCACGCCGGCGGCGCGCCGGAGCCCGGCGCAGACGCGGGTGAGTTGGCGGCCCAGCCGGGCGGCGGCGTCGACTGCGGCGGCATCGACCGGGGCGGCGTGAACCAAGGCGACGCGGACTGTGACGACGCGGACTGTGACGACGCGGACGGCGGCGGCGTGGGCGTGGGCGGCGGCTGCGGCGACTGCGGTGCGGCGGCTTGCGGTGGTGCGGGCCAGGGGCCGTCAGGCTCGACCGTCGGCCATTGCGGCGTCGTCACGTCGGGCCCGTCTGCCGGCTCACCCCCTCGACGCTACCCGGCAACGGTCGGTCCGGTGCACCGCAGCGGCCGGCATCACCCTCACACCGCCGGAGGTACCGGCAGCAGCGCGCCGCGTAGCAGGAGGCGTGACGGATGCCGCAGCACCTCGAGGTCGGCACGTGGGTCGGCGTCGTACCCGACCAGGTCGGCCGGCGCGCCGTCCACCACACCGCCGGCCATGTCGGGCAGGCCGAGCCACCCGCGGGCGCGCCAGCTCGCCGCCCCGATCGCGTCGGCGCGGCTCATCCCGATCGCGTGCAATGCGGCGATCTCGTCGACAATCCGGCCGTGCGCGACCGTGCTGCCAGCGTCGGTGCCGGTGTACACCGGCACGCCGGCGTCGATGGCGGCGCCGATCCGGCCGCGGTGGCCGTCGTACAGCGCGCGCATGTGCGCCGCGTAGGTGGGGAACCTGGCGGCGCCGCGCGCCGCGATGTCCGGGAAGTTCCCGATATTGATCAGGGTGGGTACCAGCGCCACCCCGCGCCGCGCCATCTCCTCAATCGACTCGTCGGTGACGCCGGTGGCGTGTTCCAGACAGTCGATGCCGGCGGCGAGCAGGCCGGTGATCGCGTCGGCGCTGAATACGTGCGCGGTCACCCGCGCGCCGTGCTCGTGCGCGGCCGCGACCGCCTCGGCGAGTACGGCGTCGCTCCACAACGGGCGCAGGTCGCCGGCGTCCCGGTCGATCCAGTCGCCGATCAGCTTCACCCAGCCGTCGCCCCGCTTGGCCTGCAGAGCCACCGCGTCCGGCAGCTGCTCCTCGTTGTCCAGCTCAACGCTGATGTGCGGCAGGTAGCGCCTGGGGCGGGCCAGGTGGGTACCGGCCCGGATGATCCGCGGCAGGTCGGCACGGTCCTGCAGCGGGGAGTTGTCGATCGGCACGCCGCAGTCGCGGATCAGCAGCGTGCCGGTGTCCCGGTCGGTCTCGGCCTGGATCGCGGCCTCGTCCAGATCGACCGCGCCGTGCGGGCCGAGGCCGACGTGGCAGTGCGCGTCCACCAAGCCGGGGACGAGAAAGCCGCCGTCCATGATCGGCTCGGCATCGGGCACCGGCGAGCTGTGCAGCACGCCGTCGGCGACCCAGAGGTCGACCTCGTCGTCACCGGGCAGCAGCACTCCGCGCAGGTGGTACCGGCCGCCCGTCATTTGTTCTTCGGGAGCTTGAGCTTGCTCGGGTCGAACGGCAGCTGGTCAAGGCCGGCCAGGCCGGGTGGCAGCTCGTTCAGCCCGGGCGGCAGATGTGACAGGTCCGGCATACCGGCTGGGAACCCGGCCATGCCGCCGCGCACCTTGGGTGGGGTCGGGCCACGGCCCTTGCCCTTCTTTCCCTTCTTGCCGCGGCGCGCGCTGGCCCGGCCACCGGCGCCTGGGAGACCAAACCGGCCGGCCATCTGCTGCATCATCTTGCGGGCCTCGAAGAAGCGGTTGACCAGGTCGTTGACCTCGCTGACGGTGACACCTGAGCCGCGCGCGATGCGCTGCCGCCGGGACGCATTGATGATCTTCGGATCGGCCCGCTCGGCCGGGGTCATGCCGCGGATGATGGCCTGCACCCGGTCCAGGTGCTTCTCGTCGACCTGGGCCAGGGCGTCCTTCATCTGGCCGGCACCGGGCAGCATGCCGAGCAGATTGGCCAGCGGGCCCATCCGGCGCACCGCGAGCATCTGCTCGAGGAAGTCCTCCAGAGTC
>DASXTS010000260.1:0-5467 GCA_036505275.1 Pseudonocardiaceae bacterium | reverse complement strand
TTGGGTGGTGATGCGCAGCTTGTCCGGATCGTGGGTGCTGGCCACGTCCACCAAGGTCTGCTCGGAGGCGGCGACCTGCTCGGTGCCGACCTGCCGGGCGGTGCGGGCGATCACCGCCACATGGGCTTGCGAGATCCGCCCAGCGGCGAAGGCCTGATCCACCGCGGGCAGCGCGCGCAATTGCCGGGCGATGCCAACCAGTTGGGAGGCGTCGCGTGGGTGCATCCGCAGCTCGTACCGCAGCCAGGCCTGGGTGGAGCGGTACGCGTCCAGCTCATAGCCCTGGGCGGTGTCGAATTCCCCGACGCAATGGGCGAGTTCGGCCTGCAGCTGAGCGATCTGCTGGGCTAATTCCCGCATTCGCTCGCCGAGCTGCCGAACCTCCCTCGTCACGCTCATGACGTTACCGCGGTGCACCGACAGTTCCGGGGTTGTGCGCCGTGGGTGGGAATACTTGTTTTGCGAAGTTTGCCGGCGGTGGCGGGACACGCACGCTGCTAGGTGCTGCCGCGTCGACGCCCTCCACGGGCGTCGACTTGCCACCGGATGAAAGAACCACGTGAGTAGGGCGCGTCCCCGGCTCAACGTCCCCGACTCAACCCGAAACCGCCGGCTAAACAGCGCGACCGGAGCCAACGCTGTCCCAAGCCATCTTTAGGCGTAACCCACCCGTCAACGCCCGACAACGCCGGAAACCGCCGGCCGAACGCGAGACCGGAACCCCGGCTCCCACCCGAGCCATCTTTAGGCGTAACCCACCCCGTCGACAACGCCGGAAACCGCCGGTCGAACGCGAGACCGGAACCCCGGTTCCCACCCACGCCATCCTTAGGTGCGCAACCAGCCCAGTCAACGTCCCGGAACCGCCGGCCAAGCAGTAAGACGGAACCGCACTCCTGTCCCAAGCCATCTTTAGCGCAAGCACCCGATCAACCGTCATCGCCTCTCCGAGCTAACCTCAGCCCTCGTGGATCTCCCGGAAGCGGAGGCACGTCGCCGGTTCGCCGCCGCCCGTGTCGCCCGGATGGCGACCAGCGATCAGTCGTACCAGCCGCACCTCGTGCCGGTGACCTTCGCCGTGCGGGGCGATGTCGTCGTCATTGCGATCGACCATAAGCCCAAGCGATCCACCGACCTCAAGCGTCTCCGCAACATAGCGGGTACCGGCCTGGTGTCTCTGCTGGTCGACGAGTACAGCGAGGACTGGTCACGGCTCTGGTGGGTGCGCGCGGATGGGCGCGCCGAGGTGCTGCAGGAGGCGCGGGAGGAGCCGCTGGACTGGCTGGCGGCCAAGTACGAGCAGTACCGCCGGGCCCGCCCAGCCGGCCCGGTGATCCGGATCCAGGTGCACCGTTGGCGTGGTTGGGCGGCGACGGAAGGCTGAGGCCCTAGGCTGCTGCGAGTGGAGCTGTTGCATTCCGGAAAGGTCCGCGAGGTCTATGCCGACGGCGAGGACATCGTGCTGGTCGCGTCGGACCGGGTGTCGGTGTACGACGTGGTGCTGCCTACTCCGATTCCGGACAAGGGAAAGCTGCTGACCCTACTGTCGCTGTGGTGGTTCGACAAGCTGGCCGATCTGGTGCCGAATCATGTTATTTCGGTGACTGATTTGCCAGCCGAATGGGCCGGCCGGGCGGTGCGCTGCCGGCGGCTGGAAATCATGCAGATCGAATGCATTGCGCGCGGTTATCTTGCTGGGCTCGGATTGCAGCAGTACGAGAAGTTCGGCTCCATTTCCGGCGTGCCATTGCCCGACGGGCTGGTCGAGGCGGCCCGGTTGCCGCAGCCGATTTTCACGCCGACTACCAAGGCCAGTGGCGGCGCGCACGACGAGTTCATCACTTACGACGATGTCGTCGAGCTGGTCGGCGCCGGCGTGGCGGGGCAGCTGCGCGACCTGACGGTGGCGATCTACGAACGAGGGAGAGAAATCGCCGCACACAACGGCATCATCATCGCGGACACCAAGTTCGAGTTCGGCTGGGCCGCCGACGGCACGCTCATGCTTGGCGACGAGGTGTTGACCTCTGACTCCTCACGGTTCTGGCCGGCCGACGGATGGCAGCCCGGCAGGCCGCAGTTCAGTTTCGACAAGCAGGTCGTCCGCGACTGGGTCACGAGCATCGGCTGGAACCGGAAGCCGCCGGGCCCACCACTGCCTGACGACGTGGTCGCCGCTACTCGAGCCCGTTATATCGAGGCGTACGAACGCATCACCGGCCGCCGCTGGCCCGATGGGCGCTGAGCTACGTCCTCACCTCGCCAGGAGCGCGATGGTGGTGAGGATCAGGCCGTCGCGAGCCAGCCAGCGGCCGGTCAGACCGGTCAGCTCCGCGCCGGCCAGCACCGGTCCCGGCACGAGGAAGGTAGCGATGAAGGTGCCGTCCGGCTCGATGGACAGCCGGGCGTCCTCGAAGCCCAACCACCGCCTGGCCAGCGGGAACCACGTCTTGTACACGGCCTCCTTTGCAGCGAAGAGTAGCCGGTCCCAGTGCACGTCGGGACGCGCGGCGGCGAGCCGGCGAAGCTGCGCCCGTTCCTCGGGCAGGGTGATTGCCTGTTCGACGCCGGCCGGCACCGGCCCGTTCGGCTCCGCGTCGATGCCGAGGGAGATCACGTCGGATGAATGCGCGGCGGCGGCCGCCCGGTAGCCGGCGCAGTGCGTCATGCTGCCGACGACGCCGGGCGGCCAGCGCGGCGCGCCGCGCTCACCTGGGACGATCGGGGCGGGCGGCACGCCGAGCTCGGCGAGCGCCAACCGGGCGCAGTATCGGACGGTGGTGAACTCACGGCGCCGCTTGTCGACGGCCCTGGCGACGACCGGCTCCTCCTCGGGCAGCAGCGTCGCCTCCGGCGGGTCGTCCCACCGTTCGGCGACGGCGACCTTGGCCGGCAGGATCTCGTCGATCATGGTGTCCCGCCGGAAGGCGCCATGGGACGAGCTTATCGAGCCAAGCTGGCTACCCTGGCTCCCGTGCCGGCCATGCGAAGCAGCGACGCCACGAGAGGCACGGCGACCTGACTTGTACCGCACCATCCCGCAGCTGCTGACGGATGCGGCCGAGCGCGACCCCGACGGCGTGTGGCTGTACACCGACGACTGCACCATGACGTTCGCAGGCGCCCTGCACCGAGTGGCCGGCACGATCCTGGCGCTGCGCGACGCCAGGGTGCGCCACGGCGACCTGGTGCTGGTCACCGCGCGGAACACGCCCGGGTACCTGATGTGCTGGCTCGCCCTGACCTCGATGGGCGCGGTGGCAGTGACGGCGAACCCGCGCAGCACGCCGGCGGAGCTGGCCGGGCTGCTCGCACAGACCACGCCGCGGGCCGTGCTCACCGACGCCGAGCTGCGGCCGTTGTTCACCGGCGTGGACATTCTCGACGTCGACAAGCTGACCCGCGGGGGCGCCGGCAACTGCGGGCACGCGGAGCTGCCGACCGGCGAGGTGACGCCGGACGACCTGGCGGTGCTGATCCCGACCTCCGGCACCACCGGCCGGTCCAAGCTGGTGATGCAGACCCACCGCGCGTACAGCATGGCCGGCGAGGGGTTCCCGTACTGGCTGGACCTGACCGCCGACGACCGCCTGATGACCTCGCTGCCGCTATTCCACGTCAATGCGCCGGCGTACTCCGCGCTTGGCTCGCTGGCCTGCGGCGCCGGCCTCGTCCTGCTCCCCAGGTTCTCTGCCAGCAACTTCCTGGACGCCGCCCGGCGACACGGGGCCACCGAGTTCAACGCCATCGGCGCCATGGTGGAGATCCTCATGCGGCAGCCGGAGCGCCCGGACGACGCGGACACCCCGCTGCGCCTGTGCTACACCGGGCCGGCGCCCACCCGCGAGCGGCAAGAGCAGATCGAGCGCCGCTTCGGCCTGCGGATCGTGTGCGGGTACGCGCTCTCCGAGAGCACGTACGGGCTGGTCTGGCCGCGCGGCACCCGCCCGTTCGGCACCCTCGGCGCCGCGCGGCAACACCCGACGGGCGGCACCGTGAACGAGGCACGGGTGCAGGGCGAGGACGGCCGGGAACTCGGACCCGGCGAGACCGGCGAGCTGCTGCTGCGCAACCCCGCGATCACCCCGGGCTACTGGAGGATGCCCGAGGAGACCGCGCGGACCATCGTGGACGGCTGGCTGCACACCGGCGACCTGGTGACCGTCGGCGCGGACGGCATGTACACGTTCGTCGCCAGGGCCAAGGAGGTGCTGCGCCGGCGCGGCGAGAACCTCTCGCCGCTGGAGGTGGAGGAGGCCCTGCTCGATCACCCCGCCGTTCAGGACTGCGCCGTGGTCGGCGTCCCGTCCGAGCTCTCCGAGGATGAGGTGAAGGCGTTCGTTGTGCTGCGGCCGGGCCGGCACGCCGAGTTCGCCGAGCTGCGATCATGGGCGGCGCAGCGGCTCGCCGCGTACAAGGTGCCACGCTTCTGGCAGCTGCTGGACGAGCTGCCCCGAACGCCGACCAGCCGGGTGGCCAAGCACCTGCTGCCGGCTGGGCATCCGCCGCAGGAGTACGACGCCGGGCGCATTGGCGAGGACGACGGGCGCAATGGCGAGGATGTGACATCGTGACGGCTCTAATGGGGAAATTCCACATCCTCGCCGCGTCATCGGGCCCCCTCGGCGCCGAGTAGGAGCTGCCGTGAGTGACTACCGCACGTCGATCGGCACCGCGGACGAGGCGTCCATCACATTGCTCGGCCATGACCTCGCCGGCGAGCTGCTCGGCAGGGTCGGCTTCGGCGAGCTGGCCTTCTGGTTGGTTGCGCAGCGCCGGCCGACGCCGGGGGAGCTGCGGCTCTTCGAGGCGGTGCTGGTCGCGCTGGCCGACCACGGGTTCACCCCCAGCGTGATCGCGGCCCGGCTGACGTTGACCGGCGCACCGGAGTCCTTTCAGGGGGCGATGGCCGCCGGTCTGCTCGGCGGCGGGTCCCGTTTCCTCGGCGTCACCGAGGACTGCGGCCGCTTTCTCGCCGGCGCCCTGGCCGACGCCCTGCCCGACTCCCTGCCCGACTCCTCGGCCGACCGTCCCACCACCGATGAGGGCTGGGACGCCGTGGCCCGCGACGCCGTGCGTGCCCAGCAGGCGGCCGGCCAGCTGGTGCCCGGCCTCGGCCATCCGCTGCACAAGAAGGGCGACCCGCGCACCCCGGTGATCATGCGCATTGCCGAGGAGGAGGGTGTGACCGGCCCGCACCTGCGACTCTTCCAGGCCGTCGGCCGGGTACACCCGGAGATCCTCGGCCGGGCCCTGCCGCTGAACGGGGCCGGCGTGTGCGGCGCCGCGTTGGCCGACCTCGGCTTCCCGGTGGCCGTGCTGCGCGGGTTCGCGCTGTTGGCGCGAGCCGCCGGACTGCTCGGCCATCTTGCCGAGGAGCTGCGCCGCCCAACCGGCCAGCAGATCTACCACCAGGTCGACCGGGCGATCGCCTACTCCCCGCCGCAGCCGCTCCAGCCGCTCCAGC
>DASXTS010000259.1:0-12980 GCA_036505275.1 Pseudonocardiaceae bacterium | reverse complement strand
GCGTTGGACAGGCCGTGTTCGACCGAGTTGAGGATCAACTGCCGGTAACGCTTGATGGTCTTGGCGAGCTTGACGAAGGCCGGGAGTCGAGATCGCTGGGCCCAGGCCAGCCAGCCGATCAGCAGCCGGCGCGCGGCGGGGAGATCGCGGGCCTGGAAGACCGCGCGGAGTTGTTCCTTGAGCAGGTAGGCGCGGTAGAGCGGCCCGTTGGTGGCCTGGATGCCGGCCAGCGTGGTGCGCTGCTCGGTGCTGAGCGAGTCGGGGTTTTTCAGCAGCGCCCAGCGGGTGTTCTTGATCGTGGTGGCCTGCTCGGCGCGGCCGCTGCGGCGCAACTGCCCGGCCAGCCCCCGGCGGACCTGGTCCAGGGCCTTGGTCGCCCAGGCCACCACGTGGAACGGGTCCAGGCACAACACCGCGCGCGGGGCCCGCTCGGCGACCACGGTGTGGATCCAGTCCGCGCCGTCGGCGCTGACGTGGGTCAGCGCAGCGGCCCGCTCGGCGCCCAGCTGGTCGAAGAACCGGCGCAGCGTCTCCTGGGTGCGGTCCTTGCCGGCCCACACCAGCCGCCCGGTGTCGTGATCGACCACGACCAGCAGGTAGCGCTGGCCCTTGCGGTAGGAGATCTCGTCGATCCCGATCCGGCGCAACCCGGCCAGCCGGTCGGTCTGGGCGGCCCGCTGGGCCACCACCCGGGTGATGATATCGGACACCGAGCGCCACGCGACCCGCAACAAGATCGCCACGACGGACAACGCGGCGTGGCAGACCAGCCACGCGCAGGTGTCCTCAAACGCCGCCGTGAACCGCGACCCGGGCCGCGCCCAGGGCACCGCCGCGACCACCACCCCATGCTCGGCACACACCACCCGCCGGGTCCTGGCCTGCAGAAACACCTGGGTCGTGCCCAGGTCCAGCCCCCGCCACCGACGCGCCGCCGAGCTAGTGTCATAACCCGGGCATCGGCGGGCACACCGCGAGCACCGCGACGCCACCCCGGCCGTCGGTCGCACCCTGGCGACCAGCACCTCGCCACCGCAGCCGTCCGGCTCCAGCTGCACCGACTCGATCACCGTGTGCTCGACCCCGAGCAGCCGCCGCCATACCCTCGTTGTGCGCACGCCGTTCCCGTCATGATCGTTCCAAGCTGTGGTAAGCCCGGAACTCTAGACAGGACACGGCGTGCGCCCTCACCGATCACGAACTGGCACCCACAGAAACGTCAGTAGGGCCCAAGAACTTACGGCGTGCACTCCAGCTGAGCCAGGAAGCCCGGAACGCAGCTTTAGCTGCCGAAATGCTAGCCGGAATGAGTCACCAAGCCTCCTTTAGCCGATCCGCGGACTCTGCTGTCGATTTGGCCCTAGCGGCCCGCCAGGCCGCTATCCGATCCGGCCTGAGGCCACTTCGAGCAGAAGCCGCGGTGATGGAAGCACATGGTCATGCACAGCTGGGGAACACCCGCGAGTGCATCCTGGCCTTGCAGACTGCAGAACGGGAGTTTGTCCCGCCAAACGACAACACACCACAGTGGCTCAGCTACTTCGACGAGGCTTACCTGTCCGCCAAATTCGGTCATGTTCTTCGCGATCTGGGACGCCCAGCCGCTGCTGAACGTTTCGCCCGCCAGTCGCTCAATATGCGCGACGGCTACGACCGTGGCCGTATGTTCAACACTGCCCTACTTGCTTGGACGCTGGCCGACCAGGGCGCCGCTGACGAGGCGGCCAGCCACGCACGCGAAGCGGCCGAGCTCGCTGCCGGCATGAGCTCGGCGAGAGCCTCGGCGTACATTGCGGAAACGACCCGCAGCATGACTCCGTACCGTACCTCCGCAGCCGTGCACGAGTTTCTAGGTTTAACCGCACCCAACCCCGGCCCCGTACCACGCCGGAATGGCGGTAGTTAAAGGCCCAACTACGGCGCAATGGTGGTACTTGGAGGCAGCCGTCAGTGCGCGCCGGAGCTCAGCGCGGCGGAGATGTCCTTCGCGGCGGCCACCACCAGGCCGGCCATCCGGTGCGCGACGTCGACCGGCATGTCGAACACCAGGGCGGACAGGCTGACCGCGCCGACGGGCCGCCCGTCAGGGTCGAGGACGGCCGCGCCGACGCAGCGGGTGTGCTCCTCGTTCTCCTCCTCGTCCATGGCCCAGCCGCGGCGGCGGACCTCCGCCAGGTGTTCGAGGAGCGCATTGGTATCGGTGATGGTGGCGGCCGTGGCGCGGGGTAGCCCGGTCCGCTCGGCGATCTGGCGGACCTGCGGTTCTGGCAGGTGCGTCAGGATCGCCTTGCCGATGGCGGTGCGGTGCAGCGCCAGCTCGTCGCCGACCCTGGAGCGCATGAGGTAGGCCCGCCGGCCCTCCTTCTTGATGGCGTACACGGCGACGTCGCCGTGCCGCACACCGAAGTGCACGGTGTACCCGGTCTGCCCGCACAACCGGGACACCGGTTCCGCGGCGATCCGGGCCAGGGCCCGGTCGGTGTCGATCCGGCGGACCAGCGCGAGCAGCCGGGGCCCCGGCGCGTACGACCGCTCCGAGGCGTGCACCCAACCGAACTCGGCCAGCTCGTTGAGGATGCGGTGCGTGGTGCTCGGCGGCAGGCCGGTGGCCTCGGACAGGCCCTTGATCCGATCGTGCTCGGCAAGGGCCTCCAAGACGCTCACCACCTTCTCGATGGCGGTGGCCGGCCGAGCGGTGGCCGGCCCCGCGGTGGACGCCCCCGCGCTGGGTCGGCCACCAAGGGCCGCCCGCAGGGGGCTGCTCATCGCGCCAGCCAGCCGCCGTCGACGACGAGGACGTGACCGTTGACGTACCTGGCGGCCGGGGAGGCGAGGAAGACCACCGCGGCCGCCACGTCCTCCGGCTCGCCCCACTCGCCGGCGGGAATCCGGCCGCGAATGGCCTGCTCCCGGTCCGGATCGGCGCGCAGCGGCGCGGTGTTGTCGGTGGCCATGTAGCCGGGAGCGACCGCGTTGACCGTGACACCGCGGGCCGCCCACTCGTTGGCCAGCGCCCTGGTCAGGCCCGCGATGCCGTGCTTGCTCGCGGTATAGGCCGGCACGAGGATACCGCCCTGGAACGACAGCAGTGATGCCATGTTGATGATGCGACCCCACCCGTTGCTCAGCATGTGCCGACCGACCAGGGTAGCCAGCACAAACGCCGCGTCCAAGTTCACGGTCAGCACATCACGCCAGTCCGGCGTGGTCGTCTCGGCCGCCGGCGCCCGGCGGATGATGCCGGCGTTGTTCACCAGCACGTCGATCCGGTGCTCGTCCAGCAGGCGACCGACGTGTTCGGCGGTGGCGTCGAGATCGAGCAGGTCGGCGCCGACCGCCCAGGACTTGCGGCCGACGGCCTTGATCTGGTCGGCCGTGTCACCGACGTCGCCCGAGCGGCCCCAGCACAGGACATCCGCACCGGCGGCGGCCAGCGCCAGGGCGCACGCCCGGCCGATTCCGCTGCGCGCACCCGTCACCAGGGCGGTGCGGTCGTGCAGCGAGAAATCAGCCGCCCATGCCGAACTCATCGCAGGTCGGCCGTATCGACGGGGTCCATGTCGTCCCAGGTCATGTTCTCTCCTGCGGTGGACCAGACGAACGAGTAGCTGCGGGTGCCGGCGCCGAAGTGCACCGACCAGGACGGCGAGATCACCGCCTGCTGGTCGGCCACCACGATGTTGCGGGTCTCCTGCGGTCGTCCGCAGATGTGCAGCACCCGGCCCTCGCCGAGGCCGAAGTACAGGTAGATCTCGCTGCGCCGGTCGTGCGTGTGGCACGGCATGGTGTTCCACACGCTGCCCTCCTCGAGCGTGGTGATCCCGACCGTCAGCTGGTCCGAGGCCGCGCCGGCCGCGCCGACGTACTTGCGGATGGTGCGCACGTTCGCCTCCGCCGGGCTGCCGAACCGCGCCGCTTCCGCGTCGTCCCTGGTAACCAGGGTGACCGGGTGCTCGCTGTGCGCCGGCGCGGACAGCAGGTAGTACCTGGCCTGGCCGTGGAAGGTCACCTGGCCGGAGCCCCGGCCGACGTAGAGCACGTCGCCGCGGCCGGCTGCGAACTTCTCGCCAGCCACGTCGACCTGGCCGTCCCCTTCGATGCCTACGACGGCCAGCTCGCGCCGGTCGGTGAAGGTGTCGGCGCGCAGCTGGTCGGGCACCGGCAGCGGCAGGGACCCGCCGTCCGGGCAGGCACCGCCGATCACGATCCGGTCGTGGTGGGTGAGCTCGAGTCGCACTTCGGCGGGCGTGAAGAGGTCGGTGAGCAGGAAGCGATCCCGCAGGCCGGCCGTGTCCAGGCTGGGCAGCTCGTCGGGGTGGGTCGCGTGCCGGATCCGCATCGGAGACGCCTTTCCGCTAGACGGAATGTCATTGCCGTACGGCTGAATTTTGCCCATTATGCCCAAAAGGCGACCCCGTGGGCTACCCCCGTCCCGGTGTACTCCGTGACGGGGGTCACAAAAGGGCGACACGACAAAAGGTGGAGGAAGTCCGGTGCGACTACGAACTGGCTGGAGAGGCACCATCGTTGTGGCCGCGGCCGCCGTCCTACTGGCGGGCTGCGCGCCTGGCGGCGGTGGCGACAGCGGTGGCGGCGGGCAACAGCCGCAGAGCTCCGGGGACTTCAGGGGGAAGACCCTGACGTACCTGTACTTCACCGACGGGCCGGACGAGCAGGCAACCCGCGACGCGATCGCGGCGTTCCAGAAGGAGACCGGGGCCAAGGTCGACCTGCAGATCATCCCGTTCGCCGATCTGGAGGCATCGCTGCGCGCCCGACTCTCCGGCGGCCAGGCGCCCGACGTGGTCCGGCTGGCCGACATCGCGGCGTTCCGGGACGACCTGCTCGACCTCGCGCCCTACGTCGGCAAGGACTATGCCGACCAGTTCATCGACGGCATGGTGACCGCCGCGAAATCCAAGGACGGCGGCCTGCTCGCGGTGCCGAGCGACCTGACGATGAACGGTCCGTTCATCAACCTGGACATGTTCCAGAAGGCCGGCATCCAGCCGCCGACCAACGAGAAGCCGTGGACCTGGGACGAGATGCTCGCCAACGCCGACAAGGCCAGGCAGGCCGCCCGCGCCCAGTACTCGTTCGCCATGGACCGCTCGGGTCACCGGGTCAGCACCGTGCTCAGCCAGTTCGGCACCCGGCTGATCACCGACGGCAAGGAGACCCTGGACCAGGCCAAGGCCGAAAAGGCGATCGGCACCCTGACCGGCCTGATGACCGGCGGCAAGGCGGACAAGGACTTCTGGTTGGCGTCCGGGTCCAAGTACAAGGGCGCCAACGAGATCTTCCTTGCCCAGGCCACCCCGGTGTATCTGTCGGGGAACTGGCAGGTGAGCCAGTTCGCCAAGGCGACGACGTTCAACTGGAAGGCCATCCCGAACCCGTGCGCGGAGCAGTGCGGCGGTTTCCCCGGCGGCAAGTTCATCGCCGCGCTGGCCAAGTCGGACACACCGGACCTGGCCGCTGCGTTCATCAAGTTCTCCACCAGCAAGGAGCAGCAGACCGCGCTCGACATCAAGGCGCAGTTCCTGCCGACCCGCAAGGACCTGGTCGCGCAGGGAGTCTCCTACACCTCGCGGTCGGATGACATGGCCGCCTTCCTCGCCGACGTGAAGCGCACGGCGCAGGAGAACTATGGGACCAACACCAGCCCCGCCTTCGGGGTCGCCGCAAAGGCGGTGGTTGACGAGATGTCGAAGGTCGTCGCCGGGCAGGAGGACGTGGCCACCGCGGTCCGCAACATCAAGAAGGCGACGGATACGCGGCTGAAGGAAGTCGGGGAGTAACCGCCGATGACCGCGACCCCCGTCCAGGAGCGGCCGCGTGCCCGGCGGCCGGCAACCGCGAAACGCCGCCGGCCCCGGCCGCTGGGGCTGCGCCTCGCGCCCTACCTCTTCCTGCTGCCCAATATGTTGATCTTCGGAGTGTTCACGATCTACCCCGCGGTCAACGGCTTCAACCTCAGCCTGTACGACAGCCGCAACCTCCGGACGTTCAACTACGTGGGCACCCGCAACTACGAGCGCATCTTGAGCGACGAGCAGTTCCTCTCGGTGGTGGTCAACACCCTGCTGTTCGTGGTGGCGTTCGTGGCGGTCAGCACCACGCTCTCGGTCCTGTTCGCCGTGCTCCTCGACGCGCAGAAACGCGGCCGGGCCTTCTTCCGCGCGGTGCTGTTCCTGCCGGTGCTGCTGTCCCCGGTCATCGTCGGTCTGGTGTGGGGATGGCTGCTGGACCGCAACACGGGCCTGGTGAACAGCGTCCTGGGCACCGTGGGGCTCGGGCAGCCGGGGTGGCTCGTCGAGCCAAGGCTCGCGTTGAGCGCGGTCGTGCTCGTCGGCGTCTGGACCCACCTCGGCTTCTACTCGCTGATCATGCTCGCCGGTCTGCAGAGCATCGACGCCAACCTCTACGAGGCGGCGGACCTGGACGGCGCGGGGGCGTGGCGCAAGCTCACCCAGATCACCCTGCCGCTGCTCAAGCCGACCACCATGGTCGTGCTGATCCTGGCCACCATCAACGGGTTCCAGGCGTTCGACTTCATATACACCCTGACCGGCGGCGGACCCGTCGGTGCCACCACCTTGATCGTGCAGTTCATCTACGAGAAGGCGTTCCAGTCCCCGATCCGCTACGGGCTGGCCTCCGCTGGCAGCGTGCTGCTGTTCCTAACCGTCTTCACGATCACGCTCATCAACTGGCTGATCGGCCGGCGTCAGGAGGCGACATGACCCAGTCAACGACGGAGACAACCACCGCTCCGGCTCCGCGCTGGGTCACGACCCGCCAGAAGGCTCCGTCGGTCGCCGACGTCTCGCGGGTCGCCGTGCTGGCCACAATGGCGATTCTCGTCCTGGTGCCGATCGTGTGGACGTTCCTGTCCTCGTTCAAGACAAGCAGTGAGCTGGCCGAGCGGCCACCGTCGCTGCTGCCGGACTCGTTCGGCCTCGACAACTACACCACCGCGCTGGCCTCGTTCAACTTCGCGATCTACCTGCGGAACAGCGTGATCGTCGTGGTCGGCGCCACGCTGCTGACGCTGGCCATCAACTCCATGGCCGCCTACGCGTTGGCGAAGTACAACTTCCGCGGGCGCGATGTGCTATTCATGCTCACCCTGGCCACGATCATGATCCCGCTACAGGTGATCCTGATCCCGGTCTACCAGGTGACCGCACAGCTGGGCCTGGTCAACACGCTCTGGGGCATGATCATCCCGGCGGCCGCGACGCCGACGGGCGTGTTCCTGCTCAGGCAGTACATGTTGACCATTCCAGACGACCTGATCCAGGCCGCCCGCATCGACGGCGCCGGCGAGTTCCGCACGTTCATCAGCGTGGTGCTGCCGATCTGCAAGCCGGCGCTGGCCGTCCTCGCGATCTTCAGTGTGGTGTGGCGGTGGAACGACTTCCTCTGGCCACTGATCATCGCCCAGAACGAGAACGTCTACACCCTGCCGGTCGCCGTCGCCCGGTTCGCCGGCCAGCAGGTGGTGCCGTTCAACCTGATCCTGGCGATGTCCGTGGTCAGCATGGTGCCGGTGATCGTGGTCTTCCTCTTCACCCAGCGGCACATCGTGCAGGGCATCGCGAGCACGGGGATCAAGGGATGAGCGCGCCCATGAACAAACCGCCCAGCAACGAACCGCCCATGAATGAACACGACGGTCGCCGCCCGCCGACCGGACGCACGGTGCACCGGATCGACCCGAACGGCACGGTGCGGGACTGGCTGGTCGCCCCGGTCTGGTCACGCCCCTGCGAGGACCTGGACCGGGTGCTGGCCGCCGACGGCGAGCCGTGGGGACCCGACGGCCGCTGGGTGCTCACCAACGGGCCGGACGTCGCCCCGCTGAAGCGCCGCCTGCTCGACCGGCACCCGATGGTCCTGGATCAGGTGACTGTCCAGGCACCGGTCGAGCTGGTCGAGGACGGGCCGCTGCGCTGGCAGACCACCGGCGGGCAGCAGACGGCCAGGTGGTCGCGGCGCCACGTCGCCAGGGACGGTTTCGTGGACTGGAGCGAGTTCTGCTTCACCCCTGAGTACCGGGAGGCGGTGGCCGCCACCCGGCTGGAGGTGGACCAGGCCGAGGAGCGCCTGATCGAGGTGGCATGCACCGGGCCGTTCCTGTGCTGGGTCGGCGGCGAGCTGGTGTTGCGCCACGACGAGTTCTCCTACATGGAGCCGAAGGTTCGGTCGGTGCCGGTACGCCTGGGGTCCGGGACCACCGACGTGGTGATCGCCACCTGGCAGGTCGCGTTCCGCGAATGCCGGCACATCGTCCGCCTGCGGGTGCCGGGGCTGCCGGTCCGGGTGGTGATCCCCAACCCGGCGGCCGACGAGTACCGCAGCGCGGTCGCCGAACGGGTGCTGGAACACGTGGGCAGCCGGTCGTGGGCGGTGGACGGCCCGACGGCGGAGCTGACCGGCCCGCCGGGCACGGCGCTGCGCGTCACCGTCGGCGGACAGACCACTCAGCAGGTACGGATGGGCGCCGACGGCACCGTGCGCATTCCGATATCCGCCAGTCCGATGTCCGCCAGCGAGGAGGCGACCGGGCACACCGCCGGGGACACTCCAGAGGCCGACGAGGACCTCGCATCGGCGTCGATGCTGACCACCGGCGAGACCGCGCTCGACGTGCGCATCGACGACGAGGCCACCCCGGTCAGCCGGCGGCTGTTCGTCGCTCGGCTGCCCGCCGCGCACCGGACCCGGCCCACCGGCGGGCCGGAGCAGTGGCGGCGGGAGGTCCTCGAGCACGTGGCCAGGCACCGGGGCACCACCGCCGCGGTGCTGGCCCAGCACGCGCTGTCGGCCGACGCGACGGTCGATGAGGCCAATCTGCAGATCGCGCTGCACCGGATCACCACCCGTGGCGACTGCGCGGACTTCGAGGTCGTCGGGCTGATGCACCTGTGGTACCGGCTGCCGCCGCGGGCCTGGCCAGACGGGCTGCGGCAGCGGATCGAGGACACCCTGGTCGGGATGAAGTACTGGATCACCCATCCCGGCCTGGACGCCATGTGCTACTTCACCGAGAACCACCAGCTGGTGTGGCACGTCGCGCAGCGCCTTGCCGGGTCAGCGTGGTCCGACCGCCGGTTCGGCGTCGACGGCCGCACCGGCGCCGAGCACGCCGAGGAGGGACGACGCCGGGCAGCGGCGTGGATCCGCCGCAAGCTCGACGGCGGCTTCAGCGAGTTCGACTCCAACGCCTACCTGGCGATCGACGCGCTCGCGCTGGTCAGCCTTGTCGAGTTCGACTCCGACGACGAGTTGCGCGCGAGCGCCGAGGCACTGCTGGACAAGACGCTGCTCTCACTGGCGTCGAACTCGTGGCGCGGCGTGCACGGCTCCGCACACGGCCGCTCCTATGTGCAGACGCTGCGCACCTCCCGGCTGGAGGAGACCGCGCCGATCCTGTGGCTGCTGGCCGGCGTTGGCGCGCTCAACGAGGCGGTGCTGCCTGTCACCGTGCTGGCCACCGCGCTGGCGTACCGGCTGCCGGAGATCATCCGCCGGCTGGCCGCCGGTGCCGGTCAGCTGGCGGACCGCGAGCCCACCCAGTGGTGGGGCCGTCAGGTGTACCGCGGCGACTACGCCTTCGAGCGCGACCTGCTCTCCCGCCCGTACGGCTCGGACCTGCGGGTCTGGCGCACCCCCGGCGCCATGCTGTCCAGCGTCCAGGATTACCGCGCCGGACTGCCCGGTCTGCAGGAGCACCTGTGGGGCGCCACCCTGGGGTCCGAGGTGCAGGTATTCGCCACCCACCCGGCCAACTCGGACAACGGCAGCTCCGCCCGGCCGAACGCCTGGGCCGGGCAGCGGGTGCTGCCGCACGCCCGGCAGGATCGCGACGCGGTGCTGGCGCTGCACGCGTTCCCCGCCGGCGACCCTGAGGCGCGCACGCACCTGTGGCTGCCGGTCGCCCGGTGCGACGAGTGGCGCGTCGAGGGCAGCTGGGTGGCGGCGCGCGTGGACACCGGATTCGTCGCGGTCGCCACGCCAGGCGGCGTGCGGCCGGCGCAGGCCGGGGACGCCGCGTGGCAGGAGTGGACACCGGCCGGGCCGGGCACGGCTTGGGTGGCCACGGTCGGATGGGCCGGACCCGACGCCGGACCCGACGCCGTGGACCCGGCGGACGCCTTCATCCGCTGGGTGTCCCAGCTCGCGGAGCCATCCGTGGCCGACGGACAGCTGAGCTGGACGGCCCCTGACGGCCGGACAATGCAGCTGTCCTGGGACGGCACCTTCCTGCGCAACGGCGAGGCGGTGGACCTCGATCCAACCGGGCGTCCGGAGCATCCGCCGCACCTGGAGAACCCGAGCACCACCTGCCGCTTCGGCGACCGCCTGCTGGACGCCGAGTGGGCCGGGGAACGGCTGGTGCTGGACCTGCACGCCGGTCGCCGCCTGGTCCCGGACAGCGCCGTCGCCACCACTGGGGTTGTTGGTGCCACTGGGGTTGTTGGTGCCGCTGGGGCGTCGGTGCTGACCGGTGGGGTGCCCGGTGGCCGGTGAGGACCTGACCTCCGCGGAGCTCGCCGCGCCACCGAAGCCGCCGCTGCCGGCCGATGACGTCCGGCGGCCCCAGCTGGAGGCCTTCACCGACGAGGTCACGGCCGCCACCTGGAAGCTCGGCCTGCGCTCCTGGTTCTGGGGCGAGGGCGTGTGCCTGCTCGGCATGCTCCGCACCGCCGAGGCGCGCGGGCTGGAGCCTCCGCAGCCGGTGCTGGACTTCCTCACCGACCACGCCGCCGCGGGGATCACGCTGGAGCACGTCAACAACCTCGCTCCGGGCACCGCGGCCGCCGTCGCGGCGGCGGCGACCGGCCGGGACGACCTGCGCGCCATCGTCGCCGACTGCCTGGCCTGGCTAGAGGGACCAGCCCGGCCGAGCCGGTCGTCCAATGGAGCGCTGGAGCATTGGCCGGGCGGGGTCTGGGCCGACACCGTGTTCATGGCCGGCCTGTTCCTGCTGCACGCCGGCCGACTGCTGGGTCGCGAGGACCTGGTCGCCGAGGCCGTCCGGCAGTGGGTGGCACACGCCGAGGTGCTGCAGAATCCGTCGACGGGCCTCATGGCGCACGGCTCCCACCGCGAGGAAACCATCTGGTGCTTCTGGGGACGAGCCAACGCCTGGATCGCGCTGGCCGGCGTGGAGCTATGCGAGCACGCGGGTGCGGCGCCCGCGGCCGGCGAGGTCGCGGACCGGCTGCGCAGGCAGCTCACCGCGCTCGCCGCCTGCCAGCCGGAGCACGGCGTCTGGGACGTCCTGGTCGACGGGCAGCCGGAGAACCGCGGGATCCTCGAGACGTCGGCCGCAGCCGGCATCGGCGCCGCCATGCTGCGGGCCGCCAGGTGCCTGCCGCTGCCGCCGGACGAGGCGGCGGCGCTGCACCGGTCCGGCTCCCTGGCCGTACGCGGCGCGCTGGCCTACCTCGACGCCGGCATGCTGACCAGGGTCAGCGCCGGCACCGTGCTGCAGTTGGTGCCGTTCGGCTACTCGGTTATCCGGGACGACCGGCCACAGCCGTGGGGGCAGGGGCTGTCGCTGCACGCCCTGGCCGCCGCCATCAACGCTGACCTGGCAGGGCCAGCGTCATGACCGCCGTCAACGGCGACGGCGTGATCGCCTGCGTCGGCGAACCGCTGGTGTGCTTCGCCTCGACTCCAAGGTCGTCGCTGGTCGACAGCGGCTGCGCCGAGGTCAGCGAGGGGGGCGCCGAGTTCAACGTGGCGGTGCACCTCGCGCGTCTCGGGAACGCCGTCCGGTTCGTCAGCGCGATCGGTGATGACGTCCTCGGCCGCCGCATCGAGGCCCGGCTGCACCGCGAGGGGATCGACACCACCACGCTGCGGCGGCAGCCGGGTGAACGCACCGGCGCCTACGTCAAGGACTGGACCCCGAGCGGCCGAAACGTCGTCTACCTGCGGCAAGGCAGCGCGGCGTCCCGGCTGGCTGAGCTGCCAGCGCAGGCACTGCGCGACGTCACGCACCTGCACGTCTCCGGGATCACCGCCTCGCTCTCGGACGCCTGCCGCGGCCTCGTCGACCGGCTCCTGTCCGGTCCGCGCGGCTACACCGTGTCGTTCGACGTGAACTACCGGGAGAAGCTGTGGCCGGCCGCGGAGGCCGCGCCGGTGCTGCAGCGGTTGGCCAGCGCGGCGGATCTGGTGCTCGTCGGCCGGGACGAGGCCGAACAGCTCTGGGGCACCGCGACCGCCGACGACGTCCGCCGGCTCCTCCCCCGGCCGGCGGAGTTGGTCGTCAAGGACGACGACCGGGAGGCGGTCGCCTGGTCGGGCACCTCGCGGGTCGCCCTGGCGCCCACCCCGGTCGAGGTGACCGAACCGATCGGTGCCGGCGACGCCTTCGCCGCTGGCTACCTGCACGCCCGCCTCCACGGGCACGCTCCACGACCAGCCATCGCGGTGGGCCACCGGATGGCGCAGGCCGCCCTGCAGGCCGCTGACGATCTGGGCGCCCCCGTACCCGTCGAGGAGCTTGACCGCCTGCTCAAGGAGACCGGATGAGCCAACTCACCACCGACGACCTGGCCGACCTGCTGCGGTCCGCGGTCCTGCTGCCGGTGCTGCGCCCACCGAACCCACAGGCGGCCCTCACCCAGGTGCGGAAATGCGTTGACGCGGGTCTTCCCGTCGTCGAACTGACCACGACCATCGACGACTGGGTCGACGCCCTGCGGGAGGTCCGCGCGGCCTGGCCGTCGCTCGTCGTCGGCATGGGCACCGTGCTGGAGGACAGCCAGGCCAAGGCGGCCATCGACGGCGGCGCCGCCTTCATCGTCAGCCCGTGTCCCGTCCCCGACGTGCGGCGCGCGGCGGATGGCAGGGTGCCCCTCGTCGAGGGTGGGTTCACCCCGGCCGAGCTGCTGGACGCGACCTCGCGCGGCCTGGCGAAGCTCTTCCCGGCGCACGTGGGCGGCCCGCAGATGTTG
>DASXTS010000258.1:0-6539 GCA_036505275.1 Pseudonocardiaceae bacterium | reverse complement strand
GTTGGAACTTCAAACGCAGCACTGGCCGTGGCAAAGGTCCCGTCGTTTGCTCGGCGTGCCGATGCCGGGCAGGAATGACGGACATCCACCGCCGCCCGGATTGGCGGCTGATGAGCCGTACCGCAGACGTTCCGGTCCTGTGGTCAGGTAGCGGGCTGTTCCTGTGGCGGGGGACGTTCGGCCGCCTCAGCGCGTGGCCGCACGACCAGCACCTCGCATTCTGCGCGGCGTACCACCTCCGTGGCGACCGAGCCGAGCAGCCGGTCGGCGATGCTGGTGTCGCGGAGTGCACCGACGACGACAAGGTCGGCTGCTCTCTCCTTGGCCGTTGTCAGCAGCGCGGCCGCCGGCTCGCTGTCGGCAAGGAGCGCGGCGGAGATGGTCGCGCCCTGCTCCTGGGCCGTGGCGACGGCCGCGGCGATGGCCGCACTGGCGGCCGCGCGTCCGGGAACCTGGCCGATGGCGGGACCGCCGAGCGGAGCGACGCTGCGCGCCTCTGCCGGGGGAGAGCTTGGAGTAGGCGCAGACGATGATCAGATCGGCGTCATTGTGAGTGGCGAGCCACGCGGCCCGTGCGACCGTCGGGGCAGCCAGCGGCGAGCCATCGGTTCCGACGACGATCGTGCGGTAGTCGTACATCGTGCCCCTCGAGCGGGACGTCGGGGTCGATGCCCGGGTCGCCGGTTATCCGTTGACGTGCCACGAAAACATCGGGCTCGAAGTACTCGGTGAAGACCGCGTCGGTCGTCACGCGAGTGGCCGGGTCGTTGTCGCGGACCTTGACGTGGTGATGCCGCCCACCAACGCGCAGGTCGGAGGTGACCGTATCGGCCTCAACGTGCCAGCCGGGACTACCGCGCCATCTCTTCCGGCGCCGTCCATGCCCGGAACACCACGGGCCGCGGATAGTCGAACAGCCGCTCAACAACAACCATTACATTCGTAGCCATGGAGCGCGCCTCCCACCCGGCAACGGCCGGCCGCCCGCCACGCCGGCCAGGTCGCCCGACGCATAGAGTCCCACTGGATAGCGGGTGTGTAAACCACCGGTCTTTCCCTTTTTCCGGCCAGTGCTCTCGCGCCGATAGCGCACCGGTGGGCTTCGCCGTGGCACACCAACTTCACCTGTGAATTCCACTGAATGGCGTAGTGACTACGGATCAAAAACCTTCTCCGAACGTGACTCCCCGTCGCGATACACACCCGCAACACTCCGGCTAACGCTTGGTCGGCTCGGACGCGGGCGGTGGAAACAGGTGCGCTACCTCGGGTGCGCCCAGGGTGTACCGGTTTGCCTGTTCTTCGAACCTGCGATCGGCACCGGTGAGCCGGTGCTCATGCTGGCGTAGGTGTTCGGCCCAGGTGCCGACCAGGTAGGACTCGACGAACCTGGTCGGGTCGTTGCCGTCGCGGAAGAGCTCCCACCGCAGGGCACCGGTGCGCCGCCGGGACCGGCCGACGTGTCGCATGGCGTCGGTGAAGGCGGTGGCGTTGTCTTCCGGGACGCGGTACGTGAGTGTGACCAGGACCGGCCCGTCGTCGGCGTTCGGGGTGAACATCAACTGGGGGGCCGGCCAGTGCGCCGAGGGTGTGCGGTCCAGTTTGCTGGTGTCCGGCATCGGCTTCCGCAGGCCCAGCACCGCCCCCAGCGCCAGCACCGCGGCCGCGATCAGCAGCGCGATTGTCACCGAGGTGCGGTCGGCGATGACGCCCCAGATCACCGCCGCCACGGCCTGTGCACCCTGGAAGACGACCAGGTAGTAGGCCAGGCCGCGGGCCCTGACCCAGTTCGGCAGGGCCAGTTGCAGCCCGGAGTTCAGGCTGGACATGACCGCGATCCAGGCGCCGCCGACCGGCACCAGGGCGAGACCGACCAGCACCGGGATGCGGACGGTAGCGACCAGCCCGATGGCCGCGGCGGTGACTAACATCGCCGCCGTCACCAGCCGAGCGGAGCCGATCATGGCGCGCAGCCGCGGGATGAGCAGCGCGCCTGAGACGGCGCCGATGCCGACCATGCCGAGCAAGAGGCCATAGCCGGTAGAGCCCAGGTGCAGGTTTCTGGCCGCAACCACGGGCAGGAGGGCCCAGACCGCGCTGGCGGCCGGGATGAACAGGATCGCTCGGTACAGCAACCGGCGCACGATCAGCGCGTGCCGAACGTATCGGCCGCCGGCCCGCAGCGCCTCCACCAACCGCTCGCGTGAGCCTCGGTCTTCGCGCTGCGGCGGCCGCCAACTGCTCAGTACGGCGGCGATGCCGACGAAGGACACCGCGTTCAGCGCGAACACCCAGCCGGCGCCGGCGGTCGCCACGATGACCCCGCCCAGGGCCGGTCCGACCGCCCTGGCCAGGTTCATGTTGACCCCGTTCAGCGCGGCCGCCTGCGGCAACACCGACCGGTCCACCAGATCGGGCTGGATCGCCTGCCAGGCGGGGCTGGCCACCGCGTTGCCGCAGCCGAGCAGGAAGGTCAGCGTCAGGATCACCGCGGGTGAGGCCGCACCGAGGAACGTCGTGCCGGCCAGCGCCGCGGCGGCCACGAACATCCCGACCTGGGCGCCGAGCAGCAGCCGCCGCCGGTCCACCAGATCGGCCCAGGCGCCGACCGGCAGGGCGAGCAGCACGATGGGCAGGCTGGACGCGGTCTGCACCAGCGACACCAGCAACGGGGACCCGTCGACCAGCAGCCACTGCGCGCCGACGGTCTGCATCCAGGTGCCGACGTTCGAGGCGAACTGCGCGATCCACAGCACCCGGAAGATCGGGTAGTACCGGAACGGGGCCCACGCCGACGCCGGCCGAGCCGCCCGCGTGGTCTCCGGTGTCGGGCCCGCTGTTGGTGGTCGGCCATCGCTCCCGCTGCGCCCTGGTCCCATACCGCCTCCGATACCCCGCTGCCTACCGCATGTCGAAGGACGTCGCCACCGGTGGCCTGGACCGAACCAGGCGTACCCGGTTGTGCTCAACACGCGGACACACGTGTACGAGCCCGCGGACACACGTGTACGAGCCGGCGGACACACGGTTACGAACCCGCGGACACGCCGAAGACAGGGCGGCTATTCCTCGATGGGTTGGGCAGGCACGGCTGCGTCGGTGTCGACGGCGGGTTCCGGGTGGTCGCCACGGGTGAGGACGGCGGTGGCCACCAAGGCCGCCACGGCGCCGCCGGCCACGACCGCGGCCATCGGGACCGCGGATCCCTCGCCGCCAAGTGCCATCAGCGGGGAGACCAGGATGCCGCCGCCGAACATGCAGGCCCCGAGTACGGCGGACGCCGCCCCGGCCGCCGGTGCCCGCTTGAGCCCCAGCACCGTGGCGTTGGCCGAGACCAGCCCACGGCTGGCCACCACCAGGAACAGCGGCGGCAGCACCGCCAGCAGACCCAGCTTGGTGCCGGCGACCACGACGAACAGGACCGCGGCGGCCACCGTCGAGGCCACCAGACCGATCAGCAGAAGCCCGCGGACCGGGTACCGGCGGACCAGACGTGCGTTGAGCAGCCCGAGCCCGATCATGCCGGCGGCGTTGAGCGCGAACACCATGCTGAACTGCGTGGGCGACAGGCCGTACACGTCCTGCAGCGCGAACGACGACCCGGAGATGTAGCCGAACAGCGAGGCATAGGCCAGCGCCACGGTCAGCGCGTAGCCGGCGAATACCCTATCCCTCGCCAGGTCGACGAAGGCGCGGCCGGTCTGCCGCAGCCCACCCCGGTGCCGGCGCTCGGTGGTCAATGTCTCTGGAATGGCCCGCCAGGTGGCGGCCGCCAGCACAAGGCTGATCACGGCCAGCAGCCAGAACATCGGACGCCAGCTCCCGGTCGCGGCCAGCAGCGCGCCGCCGAGCACCGGGGCCGCGATCGGCGCGACGCTCGACAGGGTCATGAACAGCGAGAACAGCCGTGCCGCCGCCACCCCGCTGGCGACGTCGGCGGCGACGGCGCGGGCCAGCACGATCCCGCCGCCGCCGGACGCGCCCTGCAGAAACCGCCACACTGTCAGCCAGCCCACCGACGGCGCCAGCGCGCACAGCACCGACGCGAGCGCGCAGACCAGGGTCGAGCCGATGAGCAGCCAGCGGCGCCCGTGAGCATCCGACAGCGGCCCAAGCACCAACTGGCCCACGACCAAGCCGATGACGTCGGCGGTCAGGGTGAACTGCACGGCCGCCTGGCTCGCGCCGAGGTCGGCTGCGAGCTGGGGGAACGCCGGCAGGTACAGGTCCATCGACAGCGGGCCGAACGCCGTGAAACCGCCGAGGAGGACGATCAGTACAGCGAGACGCCGTCCGACCAGGGGTTGCTGGATACCGCGCATGTGTCGAGTGTGGGGCGGTACCATCGATCAGTCCAACACAGTGTTTCGACGCCACCAATCGAGGACTGAGATGGATGTGCGGCAGCTGGAGTACTTCATCGCCGTCGCCGAGGAGCTGAGCTTCACCCGGGCCGCGGCGCGCTGCCACGTCGTGCAGTCCGCGCTGAGTTACCAGGTCGCCCGTCTGGAGCGCGAGCACGGTGTCACCCTGCTCGAGCGCACCAGTCGCTCGGTTCGGCTCACGGCCGCGGGTGAGCTGCTGCTGCCGCGAGCCCGCGCCGTGCTGGACGAGCTCGAGGCGGCGCGCACCGAGCTGGCCGAGCTGGCCGGGGTGATCACCGGACGGCTCCGGCTAGGCATGATCGGCAGCACCGGTCAGGCCGCGCCGGTGGTGGAGCGCACCCTGGCCGCGTTCCACCACCGCCATCCGGCTGTCGAGATCGCCATCCGCGATACCGGCAGCCGGCACATGGCCGAGCAGGTGCGGGCCGGCGAGCTCGACGTGGCGTTCGTCGGACTCTATGCCGATCAGCTGCCGGCTGACCTCGATCACCGGATACTCGTCGACGAGCCGCTCGTCGCCGCAGTCCCGCGCGGCCATCGCCTCGCCGCGGCGCCGGCCGACCGCGCCGACCGCGTCGACCGCTCCGGCCGCTCCGGCCGCTCCGACCGCTCCGACCGCGTCGACCGCGCCGATCGCGTCGACCTCGCCGACCTCGCCGCCGAGAGCGCCTTCGTCGAGATGCGCGCCGAATCCGGTCTGCGCCGCCAGGTCGACGCTGCGTTCGCCCGCGCCGGCGTCACCCGGCGGGTCGCGTTCGAACTGTCCACCTCCGACGCCGTGGTTCGGTTCGTCGCCCTTGGCTTCGGCCCGGCCGTCGTCCCGCGCTCGGCGGCCGCCGCCCGACCCGACGATGTCGCCGCGCTGGAGCTCGCCGATCCAGCAGCCCGCCATCCGATCGGCCTGGTCCACCGACACCCCGAGCCATCGGCGCCCGGCGCTCGCGCCTTCCTCGCTCTCCTCACCGCTTTCGAGACGGCCCGGTCGACATCGCCGCGCTCGGCAGGCGGGTGACGGCTGCGCCGGCCGGGCAGATCCTGGGCGTCCTCGGTGCCGGCGCTCAGCCTCTGCCGAGGTACGGCATGTTCGTCGCCATAATGGTCAAGAACTGGACGTTTGCGTCCAGCGGCAGTGCCGCCATGAACAGCACGGCGTCGGCCACCTGCCGGGCGTCGAACATCGGCTCCGCGACCATGCGTCCGTCCGCCTGCCGGGCGCCACGGGCGATGCCCGCGGTCATCTCGGTCGCCGCGTTGCCGATGTCGATCTGTCCGCAGGCGACCCGGTACGGCCTGCCGTCGAGCGAGATCGACTTGGTCAGCCCGGTCATGGCGTGTTTGGTCGCCGTGTAGGCCACGCTGGCCGGGCGCGGCGCATGGGCCGAGATCGAGCCGTTGTTGATGATGCGGCCGCCGGTGGGGTTCTGCGATTTCATCGCCGCCACCGCCGCCCGCGCGCACAGGAACGCACCCGTCAGGTTGACGTCGATGGTGGCGCGCCAATCGTCGACGGAGATCTCGTCGATTTCGCCAGACGGGCCGAAGGCGCCGGCGTTGTTGAACAGCAGATCGATCCGGCCCCAGTGCCGGCGGGTCGTATCGAACAGTGCGGCCACCGAGTCGACATCGGTGACATCGGTTGGCACGACCAGCGCCGAGGCATGAGCTCCCGCCGTCTCGTCCAGCCGGTCCGGTCGGCGGCCGGCCAGGGCCACCCGGTAGCCGGCACCGAGCAACGCCCCGGCGACCACCCGCCCGATGCCCGAACCGGCGCCGGTCACCACCGCGACTGGGGCTGAGCTCATGCGGGCAAGGCTACGGCTCCTCGGCCGCTGATGACGCAGTGTCACGTAGGGCAAAACGGCCGGGTGGCTGGCGACGGCTGTCGTATTAGGCTGGCCGCCGTGACGACCGAGCTGCGCGATTATGCCGATTTCCTCGGCAGCGCCACACTGCAATTTGCGATCGAGTGGCTGCACGCGGCCGGCACCGCGTCGGCACTGCTTTTCGATTTTGATGGGGTGTTGTCGCCGATCCAGGACGATCCGGAGTCGGCGTTGCCGTCGGACGGCGTGGTGGACGAGCTCATTGCGTTGGGCGGCCGGATCGGGACCATCGCGATTGTTTCGTCGCGCAATGCGGATTTCCTGTGCTCCA
>DASXTS010000257.1:0-3505 GCA_036505275.1 Pseudonocardiaceae bacterium | reverse complement strand
TGTTCGGTCCTGTAACGGGGCGGCCGTTCGGCAACGAAGTCCACGGCGAAAAAATGGCGAACGCTGGCCCTGCGTTATTTGCCTCGCCGTTAGCGACGGTTATCGATTCGTGCCGTGACCGCCGGCCCGCCGCGGTGATCGACTCCGGCCGCGCTCGCGATGCCCTCTACCAGCGGATCTTGGGCGGCTCGCCGGGGCGCGCGCCGGCGCAACCACCGGCGCAACCATCAGCGCGACCAACAGCGCAACCACCGCCGACCTATTCGGGATTGCTTCGTCCCCGCGATTTCCTCGCGGGCCGCCCTTGCGCATTCCGGAATAACGCTCGATCGGAAGCGCGGGGCCATGCTGTTTGCTGACAGATTGGAGAGGACGACAGATGTCCTGGCCACCGCAACCGACTCCGTCCGCCACCCGCGCGGGCGGACCAGGGCCCCGCGCTCCCCGGGACGCCCCTCACCGGGTTGAGCGCGGGGCCCTGCCCACCTCCCGACGGTTCGACGACGGGGCTGTCACGCTGAAGGAGTGCGCCGTGACATCGACAACACCGCTACGCCGAGGTGACGTCCACCTGCTGAGATGGCCCGCCGAGTCGGCTCGCCGCGACCGTTACAAGGCGTTGGGCATCCTGCGCCTGCTCGTCGTCGAGGGTGGCGTCCAGGCGCCGATCTGCTCCGACGTGCGTGAAGACTGGGTGAGGGCTCCGGTCAGCGATGACGACCTGAGGGCGAGGATCGCCGCGCTGCGGGTCAAGGCGGAGGCGCACCGGCTTCCGCAGGTGGACCCGCACGGCCTGCTGCGCTTCGGCGGTCGGTCGACCACCGTCTCACGTACCGAGACGGACCTGTTGGAGTGTCTGGTCCGCCAGTTCGGCACGCTGGTGCCGCGGGCGACGCTGCGCGAGTGCCTGCCGGAGCGGCCGGGCGGGGTCAGCCGCAATGCGCTCGACCTGCATATCATGCGGGTGCGCCGGCGGATCGAGCCGCTTGGCCTCGCCATCAGAACAGTGTGGGGGCGCGGCTACGTGCTCGAAGCGGCGGAGGCGCAGACCGGCGTCGCGCCGCGGTCACCGGTGGCGACCCACCCGGCGGAGTCCGGGCGCAACGGCTCGCCCGGTGGCTCGCACGGCACCCGCGGTTCACATGGCTCGCATGGCTCGCGCGGTTCCCGCGGTTCCCGCGGCGACGACGCGGGTAACGGCGGCTCCCGGCCGATGCCGGCCTCCGAGGTGGCGGCGTTGCGCTGGTCCCAGGCGCACACCCTGACGGCCGGCTGACGGCTCCAGACGACTGGGAGGGCTCATGACGGTCAACGGCGGCCAACCGCGGGTACCCAGAGTGAATGGGCGCTGGCATCGGGCGGCGCTCGGTATTTTCCTGTTCATTGTGCTGGCCCACTGGGCGGAGCACATCGTTCAGGCGGTGCAGATCTGGGGGCTCGACTGGCCGCGGCCAAAGGCGCGTGGCCTGCTCGGCATGCCATTTCCGCGGCTGGTCACCAAGGAATGGCTGCATTACGGCTATGCGCTGATCATGCTGATTGGGTTCATCGCGCTGCGCAAGGGCTTCGTCGGGCGCGCGAGCGGCTGGTGGACGGCCGCACTGATCATCCAGGTCTGGCACCACTTCGAGCACCTGCTGCTGCTCATCCAGGCGCTCGCGCACCGCAACCTGTTCGGCAAGCCGGTGCCGACCAGCATCCTGCAGCTGCTCTACCCGCGCGTCGAACTGCACCTGTTCTACAACACGGTGGTGTTCCTGCCGATGGTCGTCGCGATGTTCCTGCACCTGCGGCCGTCGCGGCGCGAGTACGAGCTGATGTCATGCAGCTGCCTGGCCGCCGCGCGGGCCTGATCGTCGCCATTGTGCTGATCGGTGGGGCGGTGCTCGGTGTGCTACTGCTCGGCCGCCCGGCTGGCGCCACGCTGAGCACCGCCTCGCCGCCCTACGACGCGCACCTGGCAACGCCGCCGGCGGCGATCTCCCTGACCTTCAGCACCGCGGTGGCCCAAGCGCACGTCGACGTTTCCGGCGCCGTGACCGGCACCCCCGCGGTGACCGACCAGCGGACCGTCACCGTGCCGGTGACGATCACCGCCGCCGGCCGGTACCTCGTGGCCTACCACGTGATCACCACCGAGGGCGGCGAGCTGAGCGGCACGCTGCCGTTCACCGTCGGTGATGGTTCGGCGGCCGCGGCCGCTGCCGGACCGTCCGAGCCAGCATCGGCGCACCACCACGGCCAGATCGACCGGCTGACCGCGGCAGTGATCGCGGTGAACCTGCTGGTGGTGCTCGTGCTCGGCGCGCTGTTCGTGCTACGCGGGCGCCGCCGCACCGCACGGTAGATCGTGCTACCGCAGTACATTGTCGGCCGTGACAACGGCGACCAACCCCACCTACCGCACAGGCAAGATCTGCTACGTCGAGATTCCGGCCACCGACGTCGACCGGTCCGCCGCCTTCTACCAGCGCGCCTTCGGTTGGTCGATCCGGCAACGCGGCGATGGCGCCACCGCCTTTGACGACACCGTCAATCAGGTGAGCGGCACCTGGGTGCTCGACCGCCCGCCGGCCGCCGAGCCCGGCCTGCTGATCTACATCATGGTCGCCGACGCCGCCGCCGCGGTGGACGCCGTCGTCACCGCCGGCGGCGAGGTCGTGCGGCCTGTCGACCCCGACTCACGGGAGGTGTTCGCCACCTTCCGCGACCCCGCTGGCAACGTCCTCGGCATCTACCAGCAGCCCGGCCTAGCCGAGTCGGAGTCCGAGTCGGCGTCCCAAGGGGCACCCCGTGGCTGACAAGGACCGGCCGACCAGCGACCTACCCGCCGGCCTCTCCAAACCGGCGCAACGTGGCCTCGCCAACGCTGGCTACACGCGACTCGAGCAGCTCGCCGGCGTCAGCGCGGCCGAGATCGGCCGGCTGCACGGCGTCGGGCCAAAGGCCATCGACACGCTCCGGCGTGCACTCGAGGCTCGCGGCCTATCATTTGACAAGGATTAGTTAGTTGCGGTTGACCGTGAATCGGCCGTCGGGTCGGAAGGCGGCGCCGTACTTGTGCGCTTGCGTGTGGTGATTGCGGCAGGCCAACACCCCACCCTGGTAACTGGTCGGCCCACCCTCCGCCCACGGCCGCTTATGATGGATATCACAATGCTGCGCCGGCACCTCGCAGTTGGCGAACTGTCAGGTCCGGTCCCGCAACTCAATCGCCCGGCGAATGGCGATCGGCCACACCCGGGTCTTGCGCCCAATGTCCAGCACCTCACCCGCACTGTTGAGCACCGCGGGGATGATCGAGCAATCGCAGGCCAGCATGCGGGTGTCCGCGCCGCTGATCGGCCCCACCCAACTCAGGCGTGCCGGCTCCGCGCCCAACTGCCCGACCAGCGACTCGTAGGACAGGGTGACCAGCAGGTGCGGCTTCTCCCCATTTCACCTCCGGCAGCCCACCGCCGTCCAACGCCCGCCGGCACAACTCCGTGAGGGCGTCGGCGCGGCG
>DASXTS010000256.1:0-5429 GCA_036505275.1 Pseudonocardiaceae bacterium | reverse complement strand
TGCGCTCATGGATGCTTCAGGAACCTCGAATAGAACGCCGCAAATACCAGGACAATTCCGACGTTTACTATCAGCCGCAGCCAGAATTGGTGCCTGAAGAACAGGACGTCCACGCCGACCACGACGGCTACCATCACGAGCACGTAAAGCACGACGGTCGCCTGTCTTCCCATCGTTTGTTTCTCCCTCTGCGCGACGGAGTGGGGCAAGACTTGACCCGTTACGGATCCGGACGGACATCGGCACGAAACGAACCTAACCTAGCAGCGGGGCGGCGGCGCGGAGCGAGATGCACACTCCGCACAGAAGGCCGGATTCATAGTGCCAGGTGCGCACGCGTCCCTGTGTCACGCGGGCTGCCAGAACGGCCGCTGTAGGCGCCGTAGACGCACGATCGCGCCCCTCCTGGTGTGATGGGATGGGTGCCGCCGGGGGAGCAAGGCGAGCAAGATCAACAACCTCTGTTACAGCCATGTTCGTGTCCGGCGCTGAGTGACTAACTGGGTGACAACCGCGCCGGCCGACGCTGGACGTCCACGGACGCCAGTGCACCATTAGCGCAGCTCAATACGGGTGTTGCCGCACCACACGGACGCCCTGGAAGTGCCTGGGGGTCAAGGGGTCGCAGGTTCAAATCCTGTCGTCCCGACGGCACGAGACGGGCGGTTCCTCGACGGAGGGGCCGCCCGTTTCCCGTATGTTGACCTGCGGAAACGCTACGGGCGGGCGGCAGGGCGGCACGGACGGCGGCCTGGCTTGGGCTGGTTCCGTTCATGATCGAACTCTCCTTGTGAGTGCGAGGTGAGTGCGTGAGCGCATCCGGCGCGCTCACGGTGGTCTCCGGGTGGTCCCGGCGGCGGGGTCGGCGCCGTCGTCGCGCGCGCCTCGGCCTCGGCGGCGTCGAGCGCGGCGAGGTCCACGTCGGACCACCGCAGGGCAAGCGCCTGACCCTTGCGCAGGCCGGTGCCGATCAGCAGCTCGAACAGCTCCGCGTCGCGGTCGCCCGCGTCAGCCAGGCACGTGCGGGCAGCCCACGGCGCTCGCGGACACGCCGCTGCGCGAGGGCGCCCGCGTGATCTGCCGGACCTGCCTCGACGCCGTGGATCGGCTCGTCGACCTGTTCGCCGACTCCGACCTCGACGACCCGGCCGCGCCGGACCCGACGAGCGAGGAGAGCTACGCGTCCGCGCTGCGCGACGAGCGCATCGTGCACACCGACGGCTTGGGGAGGTCCGACCCGGCCACCGTCCGCCGGGGTGACACGCTCGCAGGGCAACCATGCTCACCGTGGTTGACCAACTACGCTTGATCGTTCAGCCGAGTGATCAGGTGAGGTGCGGCGGAGTGAACCTGTCCGGCTACATGGCGACGACGGCGACCGGCGAGCTGCACCTGCACCGCCCGGAGGGGCTGGAGGACACCGCGTGGCTGCGGTGGCCGATCCGCTCCAGCGACTGAACCGGGCACTGGCCGCGAGCGATGCGCCCCTGGTCGTGGGCCGACCAGTCCGCCTTGGCCATCGCGGTTACCCGCCGCGCGATGACCGGCACGTTCCTGGTGGCGGAGGACGGCGTCGAGCGGTGTGCGGAGTCCAACGACAAGGCGGCGTGGCCGGACGCCTACCGGTCGGGGCTGGTCGCCGCACTGCTGATCAACGGGGAAGGCCGGATCGACACCAACCCGTGGGCGGTGCGCCAGATCGCCTTGCTGCTGGCCATGGTGAACGACCCGGAGAAGCTGCTCACCGACCTCGCTGCGATCAGCCGGGGGGCGTTCCTGGCCCAGTGGCTGGCCGTCAACGAGGGCGCACGCCATGAGGTCCAGGCGGCGATGCTCGCGGAGGAATCGCGCATGTCGTGGTCGGTGCAGACCCAGTGGCGGACGATCCATGAGCGGATCGTGCCGCCGCCGTTCTGACTGGGCGTTCGCAGGGTCGCGCAGGATCGCAGTGGTGATCCGATCGCCGCGGGAACCAGTGAATAGCCGTGCATCACGGGTGCCGTCGCTGGCGTCGATGCGTTGTTGAACCAGCTCGCGTATCTCACGATCAGTGGCACGACTCTGGCGCGCTTGCCCTTCGTTCCCTTGTCGGCCAGGCCGCTGGGACCGGGGGGGTGGTCTGGCGCAGCCGCCAGCTCTCCGCTCCAAGGTCGGTCCCAGTGCCCTCTGGACCGGTGCGTTTGGATCGCGCCGAGGCGGGCCGACGACCTGGTCGGCCCAGTCGGCGGCCGTTGGACGGTTCGCCTACACGCCACCGAAGGTGGCTCGACGTGTGGCCGTGGTTGGAGGCCGGCGTCAGCGCACGCGCAGGTGGCGCGCGATTCGGATGAGGCTGCGGGCGTCCAGCAGGCCGTCGCCGAGGCCGAGTTCCACGACGCGGTCGAACGTGCGGCGGTCGGCGTCGGCGGCGCGGACCGCGGCGTCGACGATCCACGGGCGCTGCGCGAGTCGCGCGGCGACGGTGCTGTGCCGGAGGTGGCGGCGTAACCGCTGGTCCAGTGCGCGGGTGTACCTCGCGGCGGTCGTCGGCGCGGAGCCGGCCAGGGCGGCCTGCGCCGCGGCGCGCCCGGCAAGCGACCCCGACAGCACGGCGTAGAAGATGCCCTCGCCGGTGAACGGGTTGACCAGCGACAGCGCGTCCCCGGCCAGCACGATCGCGCCACGCCCCGGCGCCGGCCGGTGCGTCGACAGCGGCAGCAGGTGTGCTCTGAGCTCGGTCGCGCCTTTGGTGTCGATCTCAGGCAGGAGGTCCGCCAGGCGCGTAAGGAGGTATGCGCGGGACACCGCCCGGCCGGCGAGCAGCTCGCCGTAGCCGACGTTGGCGCGGCCGTCGCCGATCGGGAACGCCCACGCGTACGCGGGCCAGCTCGTGCCCGTGGTGACGATGCGCTGCTCGGCGAGGTCGCGGGGCGCTCGGGCGTAGCCGCGGATCGCGAGGGCGACATGGCCGTTGGGGTTGCGATCATGACCAAGGAACCGCCGCACGACCGACTGCGCGCCGTCGGCACCAACGACCGTCGCGGCGTGCACGACGCCGTCGATCGTGACACCGGTCGCGGTCTGCGCGATCGAGCGGACGACGTGGCGACGCAGTACCGCGCCCACGCGCTTTGCCGAGGCAACGAGCCGGTGGTCGAACACCGCGCGGGGCACGGTGTGCGCGGGTCGCGCGGTCGAGCGCGCCACGACCGCGCCGCGCGGTGACATCAGCCGCAACGCAGGCACCGGCGCGAAACCGTCGACCGCGTCGTGCACCCCGAGACCCGCAAGCACGTCGAGCACATGCGCAGCGATGCCATCACCGCACGCCTTGTCCCGCGGGAACGCGGCACGGTCCAGCAGCACGACGGACGCACCCTCGCCCCGCGCCCCCAGCGCGGCCGCGGCCCCGGCCGGACCGGCGCCGACGATCGCCACGTCGAACCGCTCCACCGCCCCGACCTTACGACTCAGAGCGGGTTTGAGGAGGTTTTGGATCTTGGTCGGCGTGTCTGCGTGACCATGAGCGTCGATGCCATCAGGGTGGCCGTGTGTCTCGGCAGCGGCGGTACCCCTCGGACTTGACCGACGAGCAGTGGGCGCTGGTTGAGCCGCCATCGTCGAGCCGTGAGCTGTTGTTGATGAGCGCCCCGGAACGGGTTCCGGGGCGCTCATCTCACTGGTCGATCGCGAACATGCCCGCGGGGACACCGGCGATCTCGACCTGGCGCCAGATCGAGCGCCGGCGCGGCAGCTCGTGGTAATGCCGCAGCCCGGCGATGCCGCCCAGCCAGCCGGCCCAGCCCGGGTACGGCGGGTTGGCGGGGTCGAACCCGCTGTGCACCATGGTGAGCCGGGTCTTGCCGTCCGAGCCTTCCAGCTCCCAGCTGGTGGTCTCGCCGTCGGCGAACCGCAGGGTCGCCTTGCGGCCCGGTTCGAACTCGACGAACTTGGCCCCGCCGGGGTCCAGCTCGAATCCGCCCATCGCGAAGCGGCCGCCCACATAGGGCTCGATGTCCACGTTGGCGCCGAACCACTTGCGGAACACTTCCGGCTGGATCATCGAGTCGAACACCTTGTCCGGTGCCGCGTCGATGACGACCGACGCGTGCAGCTCGCTCGACGTGAAGTCGCACTTGGGGGTCAGCTCACGGGCGGCCAGGTAGTCGGCGAGGTTGGCGATCGCCAGGGACCAGAACGTCTGCAGGGCGCCCCGGGCACCGGCCTTGTCGGCCAGCACGTCCGCGAAGCTGGGCAGGTCGCTCTGGCTCAGCGTGACCAGCGTGCCGTCCTCGTCTTCGGCCACCTCGATCTGCGTCGTGGTCTCCACGCCGTCCAGGGTCCAGGCGAACCGGATGGTGCGCTCGTCCACGTGCAGCACGCGCTGGTGCGGCTGCGCGCCATCGGGCGTGTAGCGGCCCCAGAACTCGTACTTGCCGGGCAGGTCGACGTCGGCGTGCTCGGCCAGCCACACGCGCAGCGCGGCCGGGTCGGTCAGCGCCTCGTACGTGACTTTCAATGGGGCCGGAACGACCGCGCGTAGGCGCAGGTCAGGCTCGGTCATCGGGATTTCCCTTCGGGTAGCAGGCGACTGCCAGGCGGAACGCGTCGCCTTCGGCACCGCCGTAGCGGGTGAACAGGTCCTGCAGCGTCTGCTGCAGCTCGTCGAGGAACGCCTTGCGTTGCTCCGGGCGTACCCGGATCTCGCCGGACACGCCGATCGAGGGCAGGTCGGGCCGGGTGAGGTCGAGCGCGGCGACGTCCGCCTGCACGTCCTCCATCAGGTCGACCAGGTAGCCCAGGCTGAGCCGGTCGCGGGTCTGGCGCAGCCCGATTCGGCCCACCAAGCCCGGGGACAGCCAGTAGGACCGGCCGGCCGCTTGGTAGATCCCCTCGTGGATCCCGCGCACCCGGCGCTCGGCCACCTGGCGGACCAGGCCGGCCTCCAGCAGGCGCTTCACGTGGTAGTAGACCCGCTGCGGGGTCTGGTCGAGCTCGACCGCCACCTCGGTGCACGACCGGGGCTCGGCGAGCAGCCGCAGCACTTCGATCCGCTGCGGCTTGAGCAGGGCCTCAGCCTGCTCGACCTGGTCGAGGTAGACGACGTCTCTCATGGCGAAAATCAGTCTTTACATAAAAGAACTTTTTGTCAATGCCCCCGGCGAGACTTTGCGTACCTCCTAGCGCGTGTTTGAGAAGCGGTCATGATTCGTCGGGCCAGTGCCAGCGTTGTTGCCGTGTGGCGGGTTCGCCTCGGCGATGCGGCTGGTCATGGTGTTGATCGCGGCCCAGCGGATCATGGCTTCGGAGGTGGCGGGGTCGCGTTCGTAGTCGCGGGCGAGGCGGCGGTGGGCGGTGAGCCAGGCCAGGGTGCGTTCGACGCACCAGCGGCGTGGAATGACGGCGAAGCCGTGCTGGCCTTCGGGTTTGCGCACGACGTGCACCACGGT
>DASXTS010000255.1:0-2148 GCA_036505275.1 Pseudonocardiaceae bacterium | reverse complement strand
GTTCGGGCGTCCATGTTGGGCGGTTGGGGACACCATGGCGTGTGCCGAAACGCCCAACACGCCCGACCCAACCGGCGAACACGCGCGACCCAACCGGCGAACACGCCCGACCCAACCGGCGAACACGCCCGACCCAACCGGCGAACACGCGCGACTAGACGTCGGTGATGCGGATGCCGGCGTGGGCGCTGTAGCGGCGGTTGATGGCGATGAGGTTGGCGGTGAGGGCCTCGATCTGGCCGGAGTTGCGCAGCCGGCCACCGTAGATGCCGCGGATGCCGGGGACCGCGCCGGCCAGCTCGATGACCACACCCACGGCGGCCCGGTCGTCGCCGAGGACGAGCACGTCGGTGTCCACCTTGTCCAGGGCGGGGTCGGCCAGCAGCACGGCGGAGACGTGGTGGAAGGCCGCGGTGACCACCGAGTCGGGCAGCAGCGCGGCCGCCTGCTCGGCTGCGCTGCCCTCGGGCACCCGAAGCGGATACGGCCCCTGCTTGTCGAAGCCCATCGGGTTCACGCAGTCGATCACGATCTTGCCGGCCAGCTGCGGCCGCAGCGCGGCGACGGTGTCACCGTGGCCCTCCCAGGGCACCGCGACCAGCACGAGGTCCGCCGCGGCGGCGCAGTCGGCGTTTTCGGCGCCGCTCACGCCGGCGACCCCGGGCAGGGCGGCCAGCTCGGCGGCCGCCGCCTGCGCCCGCGTGGCTTGCCGCGAGCCGATCACCACGCGCAGGCCGGCGCGGGCCCAGCGGTAGACCAGGCCCCTGCCTTGCGGCCCGGTGCCGCCGATCACCCCGATGGTCGCGCTGGACAGGTTGACGGGCTGCGCCATTGGCTACTCCTTCGATGACGGCAAAGGCGGCGGCTTGGTGGCGAAGTGCACCTTTCGTGCCACCGGGTCGGCTTCGGCGAGTCGCACGGTGACCCGCGTGCCCTCCACCAGATGGTCGCCGGTGCAGCGGGCCAGCGTCGGCGGGTCGGCGATGAAGACCTCGGCGCCGCGCCAGTTGCGATCGTCCCGACCGGTCAGGTCGTCCGGGCCGTTCCGGGCGTCCCGGCCGTTGGACCGCAGCACGATGGCCTCGAACTCCTCGCCGACCCGCGGCCCGAGCAGCCACGACTCGACCTGGTCCAGGCAGGCCCGTTCCACCTGGGCGGCCCGCCGGTCCGAGCTCGCCATCACCTCGGGCAGCAGCCGAAGCGCATTGCGGGTCCACTCCGGCACCGCGGTGCCGGCGCACACCGCGAGGCACACCTCGGCGCCGTACCGGTCGACCAGCCGCCGCAGCGGCGCGGTGACGTGCGCGTACGGCGCGCCGATGCCGGTGTGCCAGGTGTATCTCGGCGCCGCGCCGTCGAAGCCCACGTAGCCGGCGCCGCGCAGCAGCCGAGTGGCCTCGGTCAGCACCGCGAGCGCCGCCGGGTCGCGCGGATCGAGGGCGGAGAGCGCCCCGGCCGGCGTCTCGCCGTCGGCCCACTGCACGCCGAGCGACCTGGCGTGCCGGCGCAGCTCGGCGATGGCCGCGTCGTCCGGGGCCGGCAGGGTGCGCAGCAGGCCGATCCTTGCCTGCAGCATGAGCTGCGCCGCGCACATGCCGGTGAGCAGCGAGATCTCCGCGTTCCAGGCGTCCACCTCGGTGCGTTTACGGAGCACGATCCGCCACCGTGCACCGTCGGCCTCGATCTCCTGCTCGGGCAGTTCCAGCTCGACCGCGCCGCGGGCCACCGCCAGCGCGCGGCGCAACCGGCCCAACTCCGGCAGCACCTCGATGGACGGGTGCAGGCGGCCGTCCGCCACATCGGCCTGCACCCCGGCGTAGTCCAGCCGGGCCACCGAACGCACCAGCGCGCGCCGCACCCGCGCGTCCGACGGCTCACCGTCGGCGTCCAGCTCAATGGTCCACAGCGCGGCCGGCCGCACCTGGTCGGGTAGCAGGCTGGCGGCCCCGGCGGAGAGCACCGGCGGGTGCAGCGGCACCGGGGCGTCCGGCAGGTACAGCGTCTGCCCGCGGCGCATCGTCTCCCGGTCGAGCGGGCCGCCGGCGCGGACGAACGCGGGCAGGTCGGCGATCGCGTAGTGCACGCAGTAGCGGCCGCGGGGGCGCCGCCACAGCAGCATGGCCTGGTCCAGGTCCATCGCGCCCGGCG
>DASXTS010000254.1:0-13129 GCA_036505275.1 Pseudonocardiaceae bacterium | reverse complement strand
GGCGAGGAGGCCGACGCGGCGCAGCGCGCCGCCGCGCTGATCCTGCGCGCGAGAGCCATCGCCGATCTCGCCGACGCGCTGGACGCCGAGCTGGCATCCCTCGGCGGCGGTGGCACCCGGCTGCTGACCGACCTCGAGCTGCCCCTGACGGTCGTGCTCGCCGACATGGAACGGGCCGGCATCGCGGTCGACGGTGACTTCCTGGCCGGGCTCAACGCCCAGTTCGCCGCCGAGGTCAAGCAGGCCGAGCAGGACGCCTATGCCGTGATCGGCAAGCAGATCAACCTCGGCTCGCCGAAGCAGCTGCAGGTGGTGCTGTTCGACGAGCTGAAGATGCCCAAGACCAAGCGCACCAAGACCGGATACACCACCGACGCCGACGCGTTGCAGAACCTGTTCGACGCCACCGGCAACGAGTTCCTGCAGCACCTGCTGCGGCACCGGGACGCCAGCCGGCTCAAGTCCACGGTCGAGGGCCTGCTGAAGTCCGTCGCCGACGACGGCCGCATCCACACCACGTTCAGCCAGGCCATCGCCGCCACCGGCCGGCTGTCCTCCACCGAGCCGAACCTGCAGAACGTGCCGATTCGCACCGAGATGGGCCGCACCGTCCGCAAGGCGTTCGTGGTCGGCGCCGGCTTCGCCGAGCTGATGACCGCGGACTACAGCCAGATCGAGATGCGTATCATGGCCCACCTCTCCGAGGACGCCGCCTTGATCGAGGCGTTCCGGTCCCGGTTCGACTTCCACGCGGCGACCGCGGCGCGGGTCTTCGGCGTCGATCCGGCCGAGGTCACCGGCGAGCAGCGCGCCAAGATCAAGGCCATGAACTACGGACTGGCGTACGGACTGTCCGCGTTCGGGCTGTCTCAGCAGCTGCGGGTCTCCACCGAGGAGGCCCGCGAGCTGATGGACGAGTATTTCCAGCGGTTCGGCGGCATCCGCGACTACCTGCACGAGGTGGTCGAGCGGGCCCGCAAGGACGGCTACACCGAGACCATCATGGGCCGCCGCCGCTACCTCCCCGACCTGGTCAGCGACAACCGCCAGCGCCGCGAGATGGCCGAGCGGATGGCGCTCAACGCGCCCATCCAGGGCTCCGCCGCGGACATCATCAAGGTCGCCATGCTCGGCGTGCATGCCGCCCTGCACGAGGAGGGCCTGCGGTCCCGCATGCTGCTGCAGGTGCACGACGAGCTGGTGCTCGAGGTGGCCGAGGGCGAGCGGGCCGCGGTCGAGGAGCTGGTCCGCAGCCGGATGTGTGCCGCGTACACCCTGGGCGACGTGCCTCTCGATGTTTCCACCGGGTTCGGCCAGTCCTGGGACGACGCCGCCCACTAAGGCCTGCCTCGGCGGATCTTTGGCCTGCTGCGCGGCGCCGCTCGCGGCGGCCATCATCCATGAGACAGGCCTAGCCGTCTGCCGGCAGCTCGTGGCCTGAACCTGGCCGGACGCCGCCGCCCCAGCGATAATCCAGGACGGCGCGAGTCGCTGCGGTGACTGTACCCCAGTGAGGACGAGGGGCGGTCGCGGTGCGGCGGACGCGCTGTCGCGCTCAGCGAATTCGCCGGCCTGAGGCCGACGCGGCGAATTCGGCAACCAACGGCTGGATTGATTGCGGCTGCCGTCGCCCGATGACGGCCGCCATTGTCACTCAATTTGTCACTCCTCATTGGATAACCCGCCGGAGGTTTCAATGACCCTGGAGGTTTCAATGACCACAGTGCAACCGTTGCCGTCGCTGACGGTAGAAGAGGTCGCCCGGTTCGCTCGTTGGCGGCTGGCGATGCTCAGCGCGCTCGGCGGCCTGATCCTCGCCGTGGTGTGGTCGCCGCGGCTGGTGGACACCGTCATCGGCGGGCACATCGCCAACCCGGTGGTCGGCGGCGACGCCAGGACCGTATCCATAACCGGCACCGCGATGGCCCTGCTCTTCGCGTTCATCACCGGTGTGGCCGGCAGCTTCACCGCCTGCAACATCGCGGTGTTCGGGGCGCTGGCCCCGATGTCGGCGCAGTCCTCGGTCGGCCGCAGGGTGACCGGGCTGATGAAGCCGATCGGCTTGCTGGCGCTGGGCTCGGTGGTAGTCGCCGGCCTGTACGGCGCGATCGGCGTCTACATCGGAGAGAGCATTCCGCAACTGTCGAACGCCACCATCGGTGATCACAACATCCGGGTACGTTCCAGTCAGTCCGGCGTCGTGTTCTCGGTTATCGGCATTATCCTGGTCTGGCACGGGCTGGCCGCACTCCGGCTCGTCCGCAGCCCGCTGTCCAATCTGTTTCACCGGCGCCCGGCCGCCGAGCTGGTATTCATGGGCGGGCTGGTCGGCGCATTCCTGATCGGCCGCCCGTTCGGCATGTTCCGTCATCTGTACGAGTACGCCGCCAAGACTGACAACCCGCTGCTCGGCTTCGCCACGTTCGCACTGCAGTCCATCGGCAACATTGTGATCGTCTCGCTGCTGTTCGCCGGCATATCGCTGGCCACCCGAAGCCGTTTCCAGCGATGGCTGACCGCGACGCCGAGCAGGTTGGCCCAGATCACCGCCGTGTCGTTCATCGTCGCGGGCGCCTTCTTCATCGCCTACTGGGGCATCAAGCTCGGCGCCCGGGCCGGCCTGCTCTGGTGGCCGACCATGCCGTACAACTGACCAGGTGTTACCGGTCAGGGACCGGGTTTGCGGCAGCAGAAGACGGCGGTGCCGGGGAAGAGCGCGCCGCGCAGCGGGCTCCATTGCCCCCACACCCTGGCATGGCCGTCCGGCCACTCCGGCTCGACGATGTCGGCGAGCACCAGGCCGGCCGCCACGATCTCGCGAACCCGGTCACCAATGGTCCGGTGGTGCTCGACGTAGGTGGCTCGGCCGTTGCCGTCAACCTCGACATACGGCGTGCGGTCGAAATACGGCTGGACGACGTGCAGCCCTAGCGGGCCGGGATCGTCGGAGAAGATCCAGCGCATCGGATGGGTGACGGCGAAGACCCACCGCCCGCCGGGGCGCAGCACCCTGGCCACCTCGCGCATGACGGCGGCCGAGTCAGCGACGAACGGCACCGCGCCGAACGCCGAGCACGCGATGTCGAAGCTGCCGTCAGCGAACGGCAGCCGCTCGGCGCCGGCCTGGACCAGTGGCACGGCCAGGCCGGTGCGCGCCGCGGCCATCCTGGCGTGCCGCAGCATCCCGGCCGAGAGGTCAAGGCCCACCACGCTGGCGCCGCGCCTGGCAAGCCAGCGGGCGCACGGCGCCCAACCGCAGCCCACCTCGAGGATCCGCCGGCCGGCCACATCGCCGAGCAGCTTGGCGTCCTCCTCCCGGAGGTTCTCCGGGCACCACACGAAATCCGCGTCGCCGAGGAACTCGCCGTGCTCGGCCTGGTAACTGTCCGCGTCGGCGTCCCACCAGGTGCGGCTCGCGGCCTGCGACTCGGCCGAGGGCACCGGGCGGGCCGTGCTGCCGACGGCGCCGAGCGCGGCCTCGGTGCTGCTGGCCGGCTCGGTGCCGGTCCAGCCGGCCGGATTGTTATTGGTCGACACGCGATGCCAGCCCCCTGCCAGGTTTGCTGCGCCCTCTGCGGGCCGCGTAGGATACCTGTTGCGCTGTGGTTTTGTGCTGCCCGCAGATTTGCCCAGCGGTCAGCCGGCCACGCTGGTCGAACATTGGCGTCATTGTCACCGACCGTGACCGACATCCGGTGTCCGCGAGCGAGGGGGCCGCTGCGCGCCAACGCAACAAGACCAGCCCATCGACATCACTATCCCTACCGGAGCTACCTACTTCATGTCCACCGACACCGCCACCGCCCCGCCGGTTGCGAACTCCTCGCAGGTTGCCGTCAACGACATCGGTTCGGAGGAGGATTTCCTCTCCGCCGTCGAAAAGACGATCAAGTATTTCAACGACGGTGACATCGTTCCCGGCGTTGTCGTCAAGGTCGACCGGGACGAGGTCCTGCTCGACATCGGCTACAAGACCGAGGGCGTCATCCCCTCCCGCGAGCTTTCGATCAAGCACGACGTGGACCCCGCCGAAGTGGTGTCCGTCGGTGACGAGATCGAGGCCCTTGTCCTGCAGAAGGAGGACAAGGAGGGCCGGCTGATCATGTCCAAGAAGCGCGCGCAGTACGAGCGCGCGTGGGGCACGATCGAGGCGCTCAAGGAGGCCGACGAGCCGGTCAAGGGGCAGGTCATCGAGGTGGTCAAGGGCGGCCTGATCCTGGACATCGGGCTCCGGGGGTTCCTGCCGGCGTCGCTGGTGGAGATGCGTCGGGTGCGCGACCTGCAGCCTTACGTGGGGCGCGAGCTCGAGGCGAAGATCATCGAGCTGGACAAGAACCGCAACAACGTGGTGCTGTCCCGGCGGGCCTGGCTGGAGCAGACCCAGTCCGAGGTCCGCAGCGAGTTCCTCAACCAGCTCGCCAAGGGCCAGGTGCGCAAGGGCGTGGTGTCCTCGATCGTCAACTTCGGCGCGTTCGTCGACCTGGGCGGGGTGGACGGCCTGGTGCACGTCTCCGAGCTGTCCTGGAAGCACATCGACCACCCCGGCGAGGTGGTCGAGGTCGGCCAGGAGGTCACCGTCGAGGTGCTCGACGTCGACCTGGAGCGCGAGCGGGTGTCGCTGTCGCTCAAGGCGACGCAGGAGGACCCGTGGCGGCAGTTCGCCCGCACCCACACGATCGGCCAGATCGTGCCGGGCAAGGTCACCAAGCTGGTGCCGTTCGGCGCGTTCGTGCGGGTCGAGGAGGGCATCGAGGGCCTGGTGCACATCTCGGAGCTGGCCGAGCGGCACGTGGAGATCCCGGAGCAGGTCGTGCAGGTCGGCAACGACGTCATGGTCAAGGTCATCGACATCGACCTGGACCGGCGGCGGATCTCGCTGTCGCTCAAGCAGGCCAACGAGGGCCTGTCCCCGGACATGGACTTCGACCCGACGCGGTACGGCATGACCGCCGAGTACGACGACCATGGCAACTACATCTACCCCGAGGGTTTCGACCCGGACACCCAGGAGTGGCAGGAGGGGTTCGACAAGCAGCGCGAGGAGTGGGAGCGGCAGTACGCCAGCGCCCACGAGCGCTTCGAGCAACACAAGCGGCAGGTCACCAAGGCGGCCGAGGCCGAGGCGGAGGCAAGCGGCGAGTCAACGGCGTCCAACTACTCCTCTGGCGGCGGCGAGACCAGCTCGACCGGCGGCACCCTCGCCAGCGACGAGCAGCTCGCCCTGCTCCGCGAGAAGCTCTCTGGCGGCGCCTGAGGCCTTCCGGTGCTCGGCCCCTCGGTTCGCCGAGGGGCCTTCGCCGTCTCTGCGGGTTGCTGCGGGGTGGCCGTCGAGTACCACCATGGTGGCGTAGTCGGGCCGCTACCGCCGGTCATGGCGATGCCGCGCTAACGTGGCCCGGTGATCGCGGCTCCATCGAGGTCGGCGGCCGCCGGCCACGGGCCGGTCGCTGTACCGACTGTGCCGGATGTGCTCGCCGTGGTTGCCGTGCTCGCCATGCTGGCTGGCTGCGGCGCCCAACCCTCGCCGACGCCGCAGCCCGTGCCCACGTTCGTGACGTCGACGTCCGGGGCGCCGACCTCGACCAGCGCGGCGCCCCGGCTGCCGGCCGACTGCGCAGGCCTGATCAGCAGCCAGAACGTGGACCTCGCGCTCGGTAAACCGCTGGTGGGGCGGGTCCGCGGCGTTGTGGGCGTACCGGAACCCAAGATCAAGCGGCTGGAGCGGGTGACCTGCCAGTACGGGCTGCCCGACCCGCCACCGGCCGGCGCCGCGCCGGCGGCGCCGCTGGAGATCAGCGTCTCGCGCTACGCCGACGAGGCCAGCGCGGCCGCGCGTCTGAACGACACCATCGAGAGCGAGCGGGCCCGTGGTGCCGCCCCGACTACAGTGCCCGTCGGCGGGGTCAGTGGCACGGTGCTCGTCAGCGCTGACCGGCGGCTGCTGGTGGCCGCCAGTGGCCCCATCACGCTGGCCATCACGCTGGCCCCAGGCATCGCCGACGACCGCATCACCGACGTCCTGTCCGACCTAGGCGGCCGCGTCCTCACCGCCGTCACCTAAACCCCGCACCCCGCCCCCCATCCGGCGTGTCCGCGTGTTCGGCCAGGTGTGTCCGCGTGTCCGGCCGCGTGTGTCCGCGTGTCCGGTCAGGTGTGTCCGCGTGTCCGGCCAGGTGTGTCCGCGTGTCCGGTCAGGTGAGTCTGCGTGTCCGGTCAGTTGTGTCCGCGTGTCCGGTCAGGTGTGTCCGCGTTCCAAGCCACGTTGGCCGTGGACAGGCCAGTCGCCCACACTGGCCTGATCACCATGAAGTCGTCGTCATACTCGCCGACGCGCGGTACCGAACCGGCGAACACGCCAGGCCGAACCGCCCAACACGGCCTACCGAGCCGGCGAACACGCCAGGCCGAACCGCCCAACACGGCCTACCGAACCGGCGAACACGCCAGGCCGAACCGCCCAACACGGCCTACCGAACCGGCGAACACGCCGGACCTAACCGGCGAACACGCCCGACCTAACCGGCGAACACGCGGGGGTTAGGCCGGGCGGGGGGTCCAGGCTTGCTGGGCGGCGGCAGCGATGGCCCGGCGGCGGAGGCCGGCCAGGCTGTGCCGGGCCGGGGTGAGTAGGGCCCAGAGCCACCCGCGGTGGAACTCCTCGAGGGCCACCGCGACCTCGGGATGGCGCACGCAATGGACCAGCCCCGGCATGCCGAGCCGGTGCCGAGCCCGGTGAGCGGCGGTGCGCATCCGTCCTCCGACGTCCTCGGAATGTGTCAGGTGAGGCCGGACGGTACTGGTGTGACGAGGAAACACTTGTGAGGCGCGCCGAAACGCACGACACCCGGTTCGGGCTGGCAGACTGCCCTCGTGCTTCGGGTTGGGCTGACGGGCGGAATCGGCGCGGGCAAGTCGACGGTCGCGGCCCGGCTCTCCGAGCACGGCGCCGTTGTCCTAGATTCGGACAAGATCGCCCGCGAGGTGGTCGCGGTCGGCACCGAGGGGCTGGCCGAGGTGGTCGCAGCCTTCGGCCGAGCCGTGCTCACGCCGGCAGGCGACCTGGACCGCGCCGCGCTTGCGAAGATCGTCTTCGCGGACGAGGAGGCCAGGACGCGGCTGAACAGCATCGTGCACCCTCGGGTGCGAACCCGCTCCGCCGAGCTGGTGGCCACCGCCGCCCAGGACGCGATCACCGTGCACGACGTCCCGCTGCTGGTGGAGACCGGACTGGCACCGGCGTTCCACCTGGTGCTGGTCGTGCACGCGCCGGTGGAGGCCAGGGTCCGGCGGCTGGTCGCCCGCGGGATGAGCGAAGGTGATGCGCGGGCCAGGATCGCCAGCCAGGCGAGCGACGAGCAGCGCCGCGCCGCGGCGGACGTGTGGTTGGACAACAGCGGCTGGCCGGAGGAGGTGGAAGCCGCCGTGGACGCGCTGTGGGCCGAGCGGCTGGTCCCGTTCGAAGCCAACGTCCGGCTTCGTCGCACCGTGCACTGGCAGCCGAAGCTCGTCGAGCCGGACCCGACTTGGCCGGCGCAGGCGATGCGGCTGCGCAACCGGATCGCGCTGGCGGCCGGTGGCGCGCGGGTGGACCACATCGGCTCCACCGCGGTGCCCGGCCTGCCGGCCAAGGACGTGATCGACCTACAGCTCACCATGCCGTCGCTGGCCGCCGCGGACGCCACGGCCGACGCCATCGCCGATGCCGGCTTCCCGCGCCGTACCGATGTCAACACCGACACCCCGCACGCCATCGACCCCGTCCCGGCACACTGGCACAAGCGGTTCCACCAGGCTGCCGACCCCGGCCGGCTGGTCAACCTGCACGTGCGAGTGGCCGGCTCCCCGGGCTGGCGGTACGCGCTGCTGTTCCGCGACTGGCTGCTCGTCGACGAGGCGGCGCGCGCCGAGTACCTGCGGGTCAAGCGCGAGGTGGCGGCGGCGCACCCGGAAGACCGGTACGCCTACGCCGACGCCAAGGAGCCCTGGTTCGCCGATGCGCTGCGCCGCGCTGATGACTGGGCGAGCCGCACCGGCTGGACACCGGGCGTCGCTTGACGCCCAAAGTCAGCGGCGCCGCCAGGTCAGGTCCATGCCGAAGGTGCGCAGCCAGGCGTCCAGCCGGTAGCCGTGCGCGGCCAGGCCGTCCACCGCGCGGAACGTGGTCTGCAGGGCTCGCTGCGCAGTCCCGGCGTCGACCAGCCCGGCCAGCAGCGCCGCGGTCAGCTCGTCGGCGTCCAGCACCTCCAGCTTTCGCCCGGTCCACAGGGCTATGTCCAGGTAGTGGTCGACTGTGCGCCACACGCCGTCCTCGACGATCGTGTCTGCGACGTCGAGGTAGAGGTCGTTGTCCCGCTCGCGGCCGGGGTGGTGCCAGAAGTCGTTGGCCCGCAGTCCGAGGTCCGGTAGCAGCCAGGACTGCAGGTAGGCGATTCTCGGATGCCCGACCACAGGACGGGCCATGTACAGCCCGAACGGCTCGACGCGGTACTCCTCCACGCTGCGGACGAACCCCTTCGGATCGGTGTTCGTCGCGGCGGCGAGATCGAAGGTCTCGATCTTCGGTCGGTGGATGTGCGGCGCGCCCTCGGACACCCGTCACACCGTACGCACCGACGCGGCCCCAGACTGTCAGACCGGCGGCCTACAGTCGACGTCGTGCCACACTCCACCGTCATCGCCCGCTCGGAGCACCGCCCGATGGGCGAGATTCCGCGCGCCGACGGCCGGTTCAAGGTCGTCAGCGAGTTCCGACCGTCCGGCGACCAGCCACAGGCCATCGAGGAGCTGCAGCGCAGGATCGAGGCCGGCGAGCGCGACGTCGTGCTGCTCGGTGCCACCGGCACCGGCAAGTCGGCGACCACCGCGTGGCTGATCGAGCGGGTGCAGCGCCCCACGCTGGTGCTGGCGCCGAACAAGACGTTGGCCGCGCAGCTGGCCAACGAGCTGCGCGAACTGTTCCCACAGAACGCGGTCGAGTACTTCGTCAGCTACTACGACTACTACCAACCCGAGGCGTACATCCCGCAGACCGATACCTACATCGAGAAGGACTCCTCGGTCAACGAGGACGTCGAGCGGCTGCGGCATTCGGCAACCATGAGCCTGCTGACCAGGCGAGACGTCGTCGTGGTCGCGTCCGTGTCGTGCATCTACGGGCTCGGCACCCCGCAGGAGTACCTGGACCGCTCGGTGCGGCTGCGGATCGGCGAGCAGGTCGACCGGGACCTGCTGCTGCGCGCCCTGGTCGATATCCAGTACACCCGCAACGACCTGGCGTTCGCCCGCGGCACGTTCCGGGTGCGCGGCGACACCGTCGAGGTCATCCCGGCCTACGAGGAGCTGGCGGTACGCATCGAGCTGTTCGGCGACGAGGTCGAGGCGCTGTACTACCTGCACCCGCTGACCGGCCAGGTGGTCAGCCAGCTGGACGACGTGCGTGTCTTCCCGGCCACCCACTACGTCGCCGGGCCGGAGCGGATGGAGCGGGCCATCCGCGAGATCGAGGCCGAGCTGGCCGAGCGGCTGGCGGAGCTGGAGCGGCAAGGCAAGCTGCTGGAGGCGCAGCGGCTGCGGATGCGCACCAACTACGACGTGGAGATGATGCGCCAGGTCGGGTTCTGCTCCGGCATCGAGAACTACTCGCGGCCGATCGACGGCCGCCCGCCCGGCTCGGCACCGGCCACCCTGCTGGACTACTTCCCGGACGACTTCCTGCTCGTGATCGACGAGTCGCACGTCACCGTGCCGCAGGTCGGCGGCATGTACGAGGGCGACGCCTCCCGCAAGCGGATGCTCGTCGAGCACGGCTTCCGGCTGCCGTCCGCGCTGGACAACCGGCCGCTGACCTGGGAGGAGTTCCAGGACCGTGTCGGCCAGACGGTGTACCTGTCGGCCACCCCGGGGCCGTACGAGCTGACCCAGGCCGGCGGCGAGTTCGTCGAGCAGGTGATCCGCCCGACCGGCCTGGTGGACCCCGAGGTGATCGTCAAGCCGACCGAGGGCCAGATCGACGACCTGGTGCACGAGATCAGGAGCCGGGCCGAGCGGGACGAGCGGGTGCTGGTCACCACGCTGACCAAGAAGATGGCCGAGGACCTCACCGACTACCTGCTCGAGCTCGGTGTCCGGGTGCGCTACCTGCACTCCGAGGTCGACACCCTGCGCCGGGTCGAGCTGCTGCGGCAGCTGCGGCTCGGCGACTTCGACGTGCTCGTCGGCATCAACCTGCTCCGCGAGGGCCTCGACCTGCCCGAGGTGTCCCTGGTGTCCATCCTGGACGCGGACAAGGAGGGCTTCCTGCGCTCGGGTACCAGCCTGATCCAGACCATCGGCCGGGCCGCGCGCAACGTCTCCGGCCAGGTGCACATGTACGCCGACAAGATCACCGACTCGATGCGGCACGCTATCGACGAGACCAACCGCCGTCGGGCCAAGCAGGTCGCCTACAACACGGCCAAGGGCATCGACCCGCAGCCGCTGCGCAAGAAGATCAACGACATTCTGGACCGGGTGTACGCCGAGGCGGAGGACTCGGCGCAGGGCATCGCCGTCGGCGGGTCCGGCCGCAACGCCTCCCGCGGCAAGCGCGCGGCCGGCGAGCCGGGCCGGGTGAACAGCGCGGGTCTGCTCGAGGACCGCGACGTGAGCTCCATGCCGCGTGCCGAGCTGGCCGACCTGGTGCACCAGCTCACCGAGCAGATGCTGGGCGCCGCCCGCGAGCTGCAATTCGAGCTGGCCGCCCGGCTGCGTGACGAGATCGCCGATCTGAAGAAGGAGCTGCGTGGCATGGACGCCGCCGGCATCAGATAGTCGCCCCGCGGGTGTAGAACGCGTAGAACATGGCGACCATGACCATGGATGAGCTCGTGGCGTACTGCCTGGCCAAACCGGGAGCCACGGAGGACTACCCGTGGGGGGACGAGGAGCTGACCGCCAAGGTCGGTGGCAAGATCTTCGCGTTCATCGGGCTGCACGGCGGCAGCGTCGGGTTGAAGTGTGGGGCGACCGCCGAGGAGGCCGCCGAATGGCGACAGCGCTACCCGGACGCCATCACCACCAGCGCGTACATCGGGCGGTATGGGTGGAACTCGGTGCGGTTGGACGTGGTGCCGTCCGATGAACTGCGCGAGCTGGTGGACGCGTCCTACGAGGATGTGGTGCGTAGGCTGCCGAAATCGAAGCGGCCCCGGCCGGACCTCCGTGGGCCAGGACTGACGGGGCAATCCGCGGCCGGCGGCGGCTCCGAATGACCGGGTACTGCCGAGCGTGGGGCCAAAGGGGGTTGGATGCACGACCGGGCACGCGGCGACCGCAACCGCGACGCGGCGCCGCGGGCTGCCGCTCCGCCACCATCGCTGGAAGACTTGATGGTCCTGGTGGCGCGCGGCGACGAGGCGGCGTTCGAGCGGCTGTACGACCAGCTCGCCGGCCCGATCTTCGGGCTGGTGCAGCGCGTGCTGCGCGACCCCGCTCAGTCCGAGGAGGTCGCCCAGGAGGTGCTCGTCGAGCTGTGGCGCACGGCCACCAGGTACCAGCCGGACCGGGGGTCGGTGCGGACCTGGGCGCTGACCCTGGCGCACCGGCGCGCGGTCGACCGGGTGCGCTCTGCGCAGGCCGCCGTGCAGCGCGAGGATCGGGTGGCCGAGGCGGAGGTGGGCCGGCCGTTCGACGAGGTCGCCGAGGAGGTCACCGGCCGGCTCGAACGCGACCAGGTTCGGCGCTGCATGGGCACGCTGACCGACCTGCAGCGCGAGTCGGTGGTGCTGGCCTACTACGGCGGCTACACCTACCGTGAGGTCGCCCAGTTGCTCGACGTTCCGCTCGGCACGGTGAAGACGCGGCTACGCGATGGGCTCATCAGGCTGCGGGACTGCCTGGGGGTGGCAGGGTGAACGCGGAAATCCACATGCTGACCGGCGCGTACGCCATGGACGCGCTGTCCGACACCGAGCGGGCGATGTTCGAGCAGCACCTGGCGGACTGCGACTCGTGCACCGCCGAGGTGGGCGAGCTGCAGGACACCGCGGGCCGGCTCGGTGCCGCCGCGGCGATGCCACCACCGGCGTCGCTCAAGCGGCGGGTACTGGCCACCGCCTCGCAAACCCGCCAGCTCCCGCCAACAGTGGCGCCCACCACGGCGCCCACCACAGCGCCCACCACAGCGCCCACCACAGCGCCCGCCGTGCCATCCAGCGCCGGCCGGGTGCGCGCGCCGCGCTGGCAGCTCTGGGCGACCGGCCTGGCCGGGGTAGCGGCCGCGGCCTGCCTGGTCGCCGCCGTGATCCTCGGCGTTCGGCTGGGCTCGGTGCAGCGGCAACTCGACGAGAGCGGCGCGCGGGCCGCGCAGGCCCAGCAGCAGCTCGACTCGGTGCTCGCGGTGCTGGCGGCGGCGGACGCCAAGATCACCACGGCCGCCGTGGACGGCGGCACCGGGACCGCGATCGTGTCGCAGTCCCGCGGCAAGGTCGCGTTCCTGGCCCGCGGCATGCAGCCGCTGCCGAGCGACCGCGCCTACCAGCTCTGGTCGATCGGGCCGGCCGGCGCGCGTTCCATGGGCGTGCTGTCGGCCGGCGCCGACCTCGGGCCGGTCGTGGGCGACCTGCCCGCAGAGCCGACCCGGCTCGGGGTGACCGTCGAGCCGCGCGGTGGCTCGCCCCAGCCGACCACGAACCCGGTGCTGGTGCTCGACCTGCCGGTGTGAGGTCGGACGTGTCGCTGGCAGTGCAGGTGACGATCGACGCGGCAGATCCGGCCGTGCTCGCCGAGTTCTGGGCGCTCGCGCTCGGCTACCGGCCGGCCCAGCCGGCGAGCGCGGGCCAGGCGCGCCTGATGGATCCGGACCGCACGGGGCCGCGGCTGTTCTTCCAGCGGGTCGGCGGACCAAAGCGCGGCAAGAACCGCGTGCACCTCGACGTGCACGCGAGCGCCGCGGCAACTGGCCGCGACGACCAGGTCCGGATGATCCGCGCGCACGCCGAGGTGCTGCTCGCCGCCGGGGCACGGCTGGTCGAGGAGCGGGACGAGCCCGACCAGTTCTGGATCGTCATGCAGGACCCGGAGGGCAACGGGTTCTGCCTCGACTGAGCGCGGAGCCTAGCTTGTGATGTCCTTGGTGGCGAAGCGGCGCCAG
>DASXTS010000253.1:0-19540 GCA_036505275.1 Pseudonocardiaceae bacterium | reverse complement strand
CACGCCACCACCCGTCGGGCACCGAGCCCACCACGTTCGCCGCGTCCACCACCAACAATGGCCGCTCCCCACCACCCACACCTCAATTCTCCCCGCCCCCACGCCACCCCGCGTGTTCGCCGGTTGGGTCGCGCGTGTTCGCCGGTTGGGTCGTCCGGGCTCCGCCGCAAATGTGCCGGAACCGCCAACTCACGTGGCCGAAACCGCCAACTCACGTGGCCGTACGCGCGGACACGCCGACAAGGGGGCAGGCGCCTAGGCTCGACGGTCATGAGCGGCGGCGACGCGCGTGCCGCGGTGATCGTCGCCATGGTGGCGGCCACCGCGTTCGCCCTGCTGACCGTGCTGGTCGCGGCCGGCTGGCCGCCACTCATCCGGCTCGACCGCGCCGTCGCCGACGGCGCCGACAGCTACGCCGCCTCGCACCCCGGCTGGGTGTGGGCGATGAGGGTCTGGACCAACGCCGCGGGCCCGGCGGTCTGGCGGGTGCTGGTGGTGCTGCTCGGCGCCTGGCTGCTGGTACGCCGTGCGGTGCTGCCCGCGGTCGTCGTGGTCGCCGCCCTCATGCTGGCTTGGCTGCTGTCCTCGGTGGTCAAGGTGGCCGTCGGCCGGGCGCGCCCGGCCGTCCCGCATCCGTACGCCAACCCGGCCGGCATGTCGTTCCCGTCCGGGCACGCGGCCACCTCGGTGGTGGCGTGCGGGCTGCTGCTGCTCCTCGTACTGCCGGTACTGGACGGCCGGTGGCGGACGGCGGCATGGACGATGGCCGTCGCGGTTCCGGCCACCGTGGGCTACACCAGGGTCGGCCTCGACGTGCACTGGACCAGCGACGTGGTCGGCGGCTGGCTGCTCGGCATCGCGGTGATCGCCACAGCCAACGCGGCCCTCACCGCGCTCGGCGCCACGGCGACGGCGCCGATCAGCCGGGTCACTGGGGACGGACCCAGTCGAAGATGATCGAAGCCAGCGCGTCCGGTGCCTGCGTCGGCATCAGGTGACCGCTGTCCACGACGGACACCGGGATGCCCAGCCGCCGGACCTCGTGCACCACAGCGTTACGCCAGAGCGCCATCTCAGGGCTCACTTGGTCGCCACCGGTCGCGGCGACGAAGTGGCATGGGCAGCGCACCGCCCGCATGGCCGAAAAGACGTCGAAGTCGAGTACGGCCGCGCCGAGCGGATCGGGCTCGCCACCGGCTCCGATGGCCGAGGCGACCACCGAGTCGACGAAGCCTCGCACGCGGTCGCGGTCACCGGCCGGTCCCGGAAACGTCGCCGGCAGCGCGGCGCCAACCCCGTCGACGTTCATTACTCCGGGGCAGCCCGGCGAACGGCCGCCGTAGCGCATGGCCAACAGGCCGCCGAGTGAGTGGCCGACGACGAACGGCCGCCACAGGCCCAGCGCGGCCGCCACCGCATCGACGTCGGCAACAGCGTCGTCGAAGCTCCACCGCGGCCCCATGGCGCCGGACAGCCCGTGCCCCCGCAGGTCGAACGCGACCACCCGGCAGCCGCCGGCCACCAGCAGTCTCGCTACGTCGCGCCAGTCGGCCGCGCTGCGACCGCCGCCATGCAGCAGGACGAGCGCCGGGCCTGGGCCGCCGCCGTGGTCGAACAGCGCCAGTTCGCAGCCATCCACGTCCACCACCGACAGCGCGGGTTCGGGCATGCCCAGAAGGGTGTCATGGCACGAACGCCGGGGCCGGAGGCCGATTAGCGTAAGCTGGCTTAGCCCAGATGGCCTACATCACTGGCGCATTCCGCGCTTTTCAGATCAAGCGTTGGGGCCGACCGGCGCGTCACGCATGCGGTCGAGCAGACCGGTGCCGGGAGCGAGGAACCGGTTGAGCGGTGGCCGGTCGGGTGCCAGCGGGTGCGGCCGGGTCGGTGCGATCTTCTTCGCGTTCTCAACCTTGGGCCCGAGGTCGCGCAGCTCGTCGGCCGAGCAGACGTCGCGCATCCGGGGCAGCAGGTTGGACTCCTCTTCCTCGATGTCGTGGCGGACGGCTCGAACCGCTCGTCGTTCGGCCCGACGCCGTCCAGCTCGTCCATCACCCGCTCGCCTCGGCGTGCTCTTCGATCTCGTGGTCGACCACCCCGGTCGCCGTCCGGCTAGGGCCTTCCGGGCCGTACATCCACATCTCCTCCGCGACCGAGTGCCGAACCAGCTCGGCGATCACGTGCTCGACCAGCTGCTTGCGGTGTTCAGGCGTGCCGGCGCCCGTGCGCAGCTCGGTGAAGATGTCGGTTGGGGGAAGTCGTCATGCCGTCCGGTTACCCTCCACGGCCGGATCCATCCGGCTGGCAGCGCAGGCGTTGGGGTCCTTGCCGGTGAGCCGGTGGTAGCCCTTGGCGCCGGCCCGGTCGACCGCGGCGCGTACCAGACCGAACACCGGGCCATGCAGGGCGGCCGCGAGCAGCCCCTGGTGCGGTGGTCCAGCTGCGTCGGTTTGGGCGCGCCACCCTCGCCGAGCACCCGCCAGGCCTTGGTGAACACGGCTCCGGCCAGCGCGCCGCCGATGATGCTGCACCCCAGGCTCAGCGGCCGGTAGGTCAACTTGGTCACCCGGTTGGCCATGGTGCGCCTCGTCTGGTCCCGGCCAACTAGCTCTCCGGCAACGCGGCTACCCCGATTTCCGAGATCGCAACCCGGCCGGGGTCAACGCCGAACTGACCGACCAGAGCATGGATGGCTACCCCAGGCGGCGCCGTCCGAGCCGAGCGGATGGAGCGCCACGACGCCGGCATTGCGCGCACCGCCGATCGACTCCCACGACACCCGATTGCAGTACCGTTCGGTGATCCTCGCGTCGAACTCGCGCCGCGCGCCGTTGATGTCGATCTCCCAGTGGGTCATTCCATCGCCCTGCCGGCTCACCGCAGCCACAGCCTCAATGAACAGCGGAAACGACTCAAATCGGGTCGACTGGTCGTAGGCCATAGGCACCGGGACCGCGACATCGACGGACTCGGTGATGCAGCACATCGGCTTTCTCCTCCGTTGCGAGCTGCGCATCACTTAGCCTGTTCGGGGGGTACTCCAATGGGACCTGGTTACCCGCCGTGTCGATGCGGCCGGCAATGGCGCAGGTTGCCCGGGCGCTGCGATTTCATACGTCTGGCCGATCGTTTATCGGTTCCGCATCTCGGCGGGTCGGCGGATGTCTGCCGGAATGGTCCGCGCCGATCCTGATCCTCGCGAACTACGGCGGGCGGCGCCGGGAGGAGGCACCAATGATGGAACCACGGTCGCGGCAGGATCCTCCCGGAGTCCAGATCAGTCCGAACGGCGCCTCGGCCCGGCATCTGCGGCCGGTGCGCGGCGCGTCCGACGACACGCCACCGGTGCCCGTTATTGACGCGCGCGGCTACGAAGCCCTGGACGACCCCGTCGAGCTGCGCATCGCGCTGCGCGAGCTGCACCGGGTGCGGGCCTGGATCGGCCAGTTCGCCGACCTCGCCGCCGAGATGCCCGGCTTCGCCATGGAGAGCGTGCGGGCGGCGAAGGCCAACGCCGCCATGGTGACTTTGCTGATCGAGAGGGCCGAGACACGGCTGCGGATCCTCACCGAGCGGGCGCCGGCCGGCGTCGTAGTGATCGACCCGACGGGCCGGCCGGCCGCCGAGGACTCCGGTGGGGTCGTGTTCCTGCCGGTGGTGACCGGGCCGGCGGTGCGCGCCACCGGCCTGTCATCCGCGACGTTGATCCTGGACGTCGGTGAGGCGTCAACGCCGGAGGTCTATCCGGACTGCGACGTCATCGTGATCGCCCTCTCCGGTGCTGCCGAGCTGGTCTGGTGGGACGACCGTCGGGTGGTCCATCGGACCTCGCACCGGCCAACCGAGCACGCCTACATCCGTCAGGGCACCCCGCACTGCATGGTCAACACCGGTGCCGTGCCGATGGTGGCGGTGCAGGTGCGGGCAACCGCAGAGGTGATGGCCGGCACGGCGCTGCCGGACCTGGCGGCGGATCTGCCCGCCGCCGGCTCGGCTGGCGATGCCGGTGCCGTGGCTGCCGGGTGAATCCGCACCCGGCACGGGAAGGGAGCAGAAATGAGCAGGTCATTGGGGCGGCACAACCATGCCAACGCCCGTGCCGACAGCCAAGCCGACGCATCCGACCCCTTGCACCTGCGCGTCGTGTACGACGTGCTGGCCGGTCTGGTGGACGACCTCGATCCTGAGATGGTCACCGCGGCCCAACTGCGGGACCTGCTGGTGCATCGCCGGGACCTGGTGCAGAGCCAGCTCGACCACCTGGCCAAGGCGAGCACCGGCCGACGACCGGTGGTGCTCGACCCGGCGCAGCTCAGCGGCCTCATGTCGCGGCAGGGCCAGCCGCTCACTCCGGTGATCACGGCCGAGGTGGCGCCGACGGAAGGGCTGTCCTCGGCGCAGGTCTGGATGCCGCCGCGGCACACTTCGTTCGCGCACGTGCACCACCACACCGGGGTGGGCGTGCTGGTGCTGCAGGGCAAGGCGATCACGCTGTGGTGGGACGAGAAGGGCAGGATGCACGAGCTGCCCCAGTTCGCTGGCCAGCACCTCTTCATCCCGCACGGCGTGCCGCACGCGGCCATCAACCCGCACCAGGTGCCGGTGGTGGCTGCCGAGTTCCGGAGCAACCCGGTGTTCAACGCCGACAACGAGCTGCTGCCCGACCTTGATTCCGAGGTGGCCGCCAGGATGCGGTCGGTCCTCGCCGCGGCATGACGACCGGCATGACTGCCGGCATCACGACCGGCATCACGACCAGCGGGACGGTCGCCACGGCCCGTTCGTCCCAAATCTACGTACGTCGGCCGATGTCTTCCCATCGTCCCTGGCGGATGCTTGGTGCTCGTACGACAGTGGGGACCCGAGCCGAGCCGACAGACGCTGAGGGGCACCTCCCCGGCGGGAAGTGCCCCTCAGTGGCAAAGACTTCACATGTCGTGGGTGATGTCCGTGCCGAGGGTAGGTGTCGGACTGGTGAAGACGGTCGCCGGCCCCGCCAACGGGCCGGCGACCATCACGACCGCGAGGGCCGAAGCGGCGGCAAGGGCAGCGACTATCTGCCTTATCCGCATAATTGCAGCATCTCCTCACTGCTACTGGTTCGGTTACGGGGATACCTGGCCAGGCGCCGAACAACTTGCCACTAATTGGTGATCGATAGGCCCCTTTGCGGCAAAAAACTTATGATCCTTTTCGCGAAGGGTGCCGACTAGCCCATCACTCGCCCATCCGTGGCGAAGTGTCATCGGAAAATCGGGTCACGTCTGACTAGTATTAGGCATGGTCGCGGCCTCCCCCGATGCTCTGGTCGGTCGGCGTACCGAACTCGCCGCCCTCAGAGGCGCCATCGCGGGGTTGATGGCCGGCCGCGGCTGCGCGGTGCTGGTCGAGGGTGAGCCGGGCATCGGCAAGTCGGCGGTCGTGCGGGCCGCTACCGATGAGATCGAGCACGCAAGCTGCGAGCTGTTCTGGGCATCCTGCGACGAGCTGAGCCAGGCATTCGCGCTGGTACCAATGGTCGACGCGCTGGGCATCCGGGAGTCAGCAAAGGACGAGCGGCGGGCGGCGATCGCCCGGCTGATGCGCGCGGACCCCAGCAATGCCGGCGGAATCGACGTGGTGACCGCGGCGACCGAGCGCCTGCTGGCGCTGGTCGACGAGCTGAGCGGCGCCGGCCCGGTTGTCGTGGTGGTGGACGACCTGCAGTGGGCGGACCCGGCAACGGTGCAGGTGTGGGGCCGGCTGGCCCGCTCGGTCGGGCAGGTTCCGCTGCTGCTGATCGGCATGATGCGCCCGGTACCACGGCGCGACGACCTGCTCGCGCTCCGCCGGCTGGTCGGACCGGAGCAGCGGATCCTGCTTGGTGGCCTGCCGGAACCCGACGTACTGAAGCTGGTCTCCAACGCGGTCGGCGGCCCGCCGGGCGCGAAGCTGAGCGATCTGGCCGCCGGCGCCGCGGGCAACCCGCTGTACCTCACCGAGCTGTGCGCCGCCCTGGTCCGGTCCAGCCGGCTGACTCACGAGGGCGAACGGGTCGAGCTGGCCGCCGCGGCCGCACCGGCGCGGCCGACGCCGCTGTCCGTCGCGGTCACCGGCCGGTTGGACTTCGTCTCCGAGCCGGCCCGCGACATGTTGCACACGGCGGCTCTGCTGGGCGTGGACTTCTCGGTCGGCGAGCTCGCGGTGGTGACCGGGCGTCGCGTGTCCGACCTGATGCCCGCCCTGGACGAGGCCATCGCGGCCGGCGTGCTGCACGACGACGATCAGGGGCTGGCGTTCCGGCACCCGCTGATCAGGGCGGCGTTGTACGACGGCGTGCCGGCGGCGGTGCGCGCCGCCTGGCACGCGGACGCCGGCCGGGCGCTGGCCGCCGGCGGCGCCCCGGTCGAGCGGGTGGCGCGCCAGCTGCTGGCTGCGCTGGACGACCCGACGCGGGCCACCGGGCTGGACGACGGGTGGCTGGCCGAGTGGCTGGTGACCGCCGCCGCGCCGCTGGTCGCGCGCGCGCCGCAGGCCGCGGTGCAGCTGCTGCGGGCCGCCGCCCAGGGGACGGGAGTGACCGGCCGGGGCAACCCGACGCTGGCCGGCCTGCTAGCCGACGCGCTGTACCGCACCGGCGACGCCGCCAGTGCCGAGCGGGTGGCCGCCGATGCACTGGACGGACTCACCCAGCCCGACGTGCTGGTCGACCTGCACTGGACGCGGGCCCAATGCCTTTCCGTCCTTGGCCGGGCGTCCGAGTGCGTCGAGACGCTGGAGGGCGCGCTCGACTTCGAGGGCCTGGAGCAGCGGCACCGGGCGCGGCTCCTTGCGCTGGCCGCGCGGGCCCACCGCACCCATGGCGACGTCAACAAGGCCGAGCGGCTGGCCACCGATGCGCTGAACGAGGCGAACGCGGTCGGCGACCGCTGGGCGGCCGGCTGGGCCGCCGCCGTGCTCGCCCTCGTGCAGGTCATGCGCGGCCGGCAGGTAGAAGCGCTGCCGGCGTTCGAGCAGGCCATGTCGGTCGCCGACAACGACCCCGCGCTGGCCGACCTCTCGCTGCTGCTGCGGGTCAACCACGCGGTCGTGCTCGGCGAGCTGGACCGGTACCAGGATGCCATCGCGGCGGCACAGGAGGCCTGGCGGGTGGCCGACCAGGTCGGCAACGCGGTGCGCGTCTCGCAGGCCCAGAGCGTGCTCAGCGAGCTGCTGTTCGACACGGGACGCTGGGACGACGCGTTGGCCGACGCCGCGCAGATCGAGAGCCCGCTCGGGTACTCGCGCAACCCGGTGGTCGAGTGCATGGGGCACGGCATCGCGGCCACCATCCGGCTGCACCGTGGCGACGCCACCGCCCAGGCGCACCTCACCGCCGCTGCGCCGTACGCCGAGCTGATCAAGCGACGGGTGGTCGGCCCGCTCGCGCTGGCCCGCAGCCTCGAGCGGGAGCAGGCCGGCGCGCCCGACGACGCGCTCAACGTGCTCACCAATGCGCTGGCCGACGGCGCCGACGAGCTTCAGGAGACCGAGGACCTGCTGGCCGACACCGTCCGGCTGGCCATCGCCACCGAACGCCTCGACGTGGCCCACAACGCCGTGACCAAAGCCGAGGACCTGGCCGCCGGCTCCGACCTGCCGCGCCGGCAGGCCGTTGCCAGGCACTGCCGCGGCCTGCTCGCCGCGGATGCCGCGGAGCTGGCCGCGGCGGCCGAGCGTTACCAGACCGCCGGCCGGCCGCTGCCCAGGGCCCAGGCGCTGGAGGCGGCCGGGCTGACCCTGGCCGAGGCCGGTGACCTGCTGGCCGCCCGCCGCCACTTCAGCGAGGCCTTCGACGCCTACACCGCGCTCGGTGGCACCTGGGACCTGGCCAGGCTGCAGGCCCGGTTCAGGTCCTTCGGCATCCGCCGCGGCTCCCGGTCCGGGCACCGTCGGGCCCGCAGCGGCTGGGACAGCCTCACCCACACCGAGCTAGGGATTGCCCGGCTGGTCGCCCGCGGCCTGTCCAACCCCGCCATTGCCGCCGAGCTCTTCCTGTCCCGGCGAACGGTCCAGACGCACGTGTCACACATCCTGGTCAAACTCAACCTGCGTTCACGGATCGACATCGCTCGCCAGGTCAGCCAGCGTGAGGCCTGAGTGAGACCGGACGGGTCACGCCCGGACGAGACAGGCCCTAACCGGCGGACAGCTTCGCGCGCAGCACACCAAGGGTGTGGCTGAGCAGCCTCGACACGTGCATCTGGGATATGCCGATGCGCTCGGCTATCTGGGTCTGGGTGAGGTTTCCGAAGAACCGCAGGATGATGATCGCCCGTTCCCGTTCGCGCAGCTCCGCCAGCAGCGGCGCCAGCGCCTCGCGGTGCTCGGTCTGCTCCAGCTCGGCATCGAGCTGGCCGAGCACTCCGGCGGCCTGCTGGCTGCCGGTCCCGTCGTCCATCATGCTGTCCAGCGACCGGCTGCGGTAGGCGTTGGACGCGGCCAGTCCCTCGACCACGTCCTCGAACGGGATGTCCAGGTGCGCGGCCAGCTCGCGCGCGGTCGGCGCCCTGCCGAGACGCTGGGACAGCTCCGACACCGCCCCGCCGAGCGCCACGTGCAGCTCCTTCAGCCGCCGCGGCACCCGCATCGCCCACCCGTGGTCTCGGAAGTACCTGCGCACCTCACCGGTGATGGTCGGCACCGCGAAGGACAGGAAGTCGACTCCGCGGTCCGGCTCGTACCGGTCCACCGCGTTGATCAGGCCGACCGTGGCGACCTGCTCGAGGTCGGCCAGCGGCTCACCGCGGCGGACGAACCGGCGGGCGATGTGGTGGGCGATCGGCAGGTGCGCCTCGACGATCAGGTTGCGCAGGTGCTGCCACCGCGGTTCGTCGGCGTCGCAACCGGCGAGCTCGATGAACAGCGGCGCGAACCGCTCGTAACCGTGCTGGCCCTGCGGCAGCTCCTCGCACGCAGCATCGTCCTCCGGCACCACGATCGGACCGGTCGCTGCCACAGCGGACTCAGCCACCGGCTGGCCCCCGGCGCTTGGTGAGGCGGATGGCCAGGGCGGCGTCGCGGCCGACGTCCTCCGAGCTGTCGATCAGGTCGACGTCGTCGGCAAGGGTGACCATCACCCGCCAGCCGAAGGTATTGGTGGCCAGGCTGGGGCGGTCCACGCGCCGCCCGACCGGCAGGGTCGCCGTAACCATGATCTCGTCGACGGTCACCGAGAACCGGCACGCCAGGGTGTCGCCGGCCTCGGCGACGTCGATGAGCATGGCGCACGCCTCGTCGACGGCCAGCGTGAGATCCGCGACCGAGTCGAGGTCGAAGTCCGCCCTGATCGCCAGGTCGGTGGTGAGCGCACGGATCCCGGACATCCAGAACGGTTCGGCGTCCACGCGCAGCTCCAGCTGATGCCGGGGCTGCTGCCGCCGGTGCACGGTCTGCACGCCTTCGGGATTGGCGTGCCTGCGCGTGTGATCCACGATGGCCTCCGGTGTTCGCTGCATCAACTGGCTACCCGGCGATGACACCGGCAAACCGCCCTGGTCAGCCGCCGTACCCGCATGGGAGGCCGGGGCTGCGAGGGCGGAGTGTGCGGCGACCCTAATGGGTGTACCGCACCGCCGCGGTGTTCGTCGCATGTCTACCGTCCAGCGAGGCGGTGACTTCTCTTTCGCGTTCATGCCACGGAACGCGCCCAGCCGGGGAGTGCACCGGTGAGGCCGCCGGCGAGGTCGGGGTGACGCTGCTGATCCTCGACGACCGGCCGCAGCAGTACCGTCCGAGTCCGGACGCGATGCTGAATCGCCCGCAGGACGTGGCCGCGGCGGTGATCTTCGGGCTGGCTCAGCCGCCCGGGTGTGAGCTGCGAGAACTCACGGTGTGTCCGTCGATGGAGCCGTCCCGGCCGTGATCACCATCTCGAGCCTGGCTCGGGTCCAGTCGCGTATCGCGGCGGCCGCGGACGGGTAGTGGTTGAAGGTGGCGTCCAGGCCGGTCGCCTGCAGCGGGCGCCGCACCGCCCGCCCACCACCGGCCAGCCGGAGCTCGCAGCGCCGCCGCTGCGCGTGATCCAGCCCGGCGAGCAGGGTGGCGAGCCCGCTGGATGCCATGAATGTGACGTCGGCGAGGTCGATCACCACGCACTCGGCCGAGCCGTCGATCGCTTCATGCAGCGCGGAGCGCAGCAACGGGGCGGTATAGAGGTCCACCTCGCCGCGTGCGACCACCACAGTGCTGCCGCTGTTGGGTTCGATAGTGATCGAGAGCAGCTCCGACGGATCGGGACAGTCGGGGGTCTCTGAAGGCGGAATCCTGGAGTCCATAACCGTCAGGTCCTCCGTCCAAATACGGCGCGACTGGCGGCTTAATCGCACCTCAACCCTAGGCCTGTGGGGGGCAGCTACGCCACTCCCGGGGTGGTTACGCACCGTAGTTGCGCGGCTAGAGGAGTTTAACGTCACGCCGAGTGGTCACCTCTTGAGGACGAGAAGTACTAGGAGGTGACGGACGGTGAAGATCGCCTTGGTGTCCGAGCACGCCAACCCGTTCGCCGCCCTTGGCAGCGTGATCCTGATCGGGCGTCCGGGCCGCGCTCGGCCAGCAGCGCGGGCACCACGTCGGCGCGGATCAGCTCCCAGGCCTCCGGGTCACGGAAGAACCTAGGACAGGACCGCCTCGAGCCGAGCGTCGTCCTCGTGCTCCGCCGTGGCGTTCGCCGGCCGAACGCTACGCCGTCCGGCTCAGCCCAGAGGCAGTACGGCCCACACGATTTTGCCGTTCGGGGTGGGTGTGCTGCCCCAGGTGCGGGCGAGCGCGGTGACGATGGCGAGGCCGGCGCTGGGGGCCGCATGGCTGACCGCCTCGCGCAGCACGGCCGGGTGTCGGTCCTGGTCCGAAACCGCCACGCTGAGCATGTCCGCGCGCAGCTCCAGCCGCAGGTCCGGGGCGCTGAAGGTGTGCTGCACCACGTTTTCGACCAGTTCGGTCGCGATCGCGGCGGCGTCCTCGGCCGCCGCTGGAATGTCCCATCGGCTGCAGAGCTGGTGGACGAACTGGCGAGCCAGCGCCGAGCAGTCGGGAGTCGCCGGCAGCCGCAACCGGCTCCGCCGCCGCTGCGGGGTGCTGCCAATGGCGTGCATCGCCACGTCGAGGTCGGGCACCACCGGCACGAACCGGCCGACCGGGCTGGCGAGCAGCCGAGCCCGCTGGGCCCCGTCGGGGGACAGCAGTAGCAGCGGCACGCCGGGCCACTCCTCCACCTGCGTCGACACCGCGGAGAACACGGCGAGCGAGTACGCCGACGGCACCGCCAGCTCGCTCATGTCGACGATCACCGCGGCCGGCTCCTCGATCGCGTACTTGATCAGGGTGTCCCGGAGCTGGGCGTAGGTGGAAACGTCGAGCACGCCCACCGGATGCACCAGCACCGCACCCCGGTGCTCGCGGGCCCGGATGCGTAATGGCAGGACCGCGGCCATCATGCGCCAGCGTCCCTGGCGTTGATCATGGGTGCCGAGGTCAGGTGCTCGCGCAGCACCTCGGCGGCCTCGGTGGCCTCGCTGACCAGCCGCTCGTACCGAACGGTGAGCACGTCGTTGCCGCGCCGCACGCTCTGTTCGTACATCCGGGTGGCCAGCGCCACCTTCTCGTCCAGCGAGCGCAGTGCCGTCCACTGCGCCCGTTGCAGCGACCCGCCCTGCGCGGCGAGCAGGGCGTGGGCTGACCAAGCGTGCCCGACCCGGCACCGGACGTGCCCCTGGCCCGGCGACACCTCGACCAGACTGCCGTTGCAGTCGGGGCAGCTGTAGACCGAACAGGGGCCGCCTGCGCCGGCGGTGCCCGCCGGGTTCACGTCGATGCTGTTCGCCATGCCGTACTCCGTGGCCGGCACCCGAGACGGCGCCGGCGCGGTGTCCACTTCCACTTGCTCGCGGACCGGCTCGGCCAGCACTGCGCTGATCTCGGTCGCCGGCAGCACGACCGCCATCGCGGCCGGCAGGTCGGGGGGCAGGTTGGCGACGAGGGCCCGCAACCCCTCCACGCCGCGAGCGGAAGAAACGCCGGCGACGATCCGGTCCCTGGGCTGGGGCGCCAGGGTCGCCACCTCCTCGGTTAGACATCCACAGTAGCCCGGCACAGCGAGTCCCGCCCGGAAACTCCCAGCTCCGGCCCGAACATGGGCCCGGACATGCGGCGACGCCCGGCCGAATGGTGGCCGGGCGTCGCATGTTCTCCTGGTTTGACCACGGCGGGTGGCTCAGCTGGAGACTGCCTCCATCACGTCACCAGACGCCCGGTCCGGAACCGCCTTCGCCACGTCGGCGAGGGCCATGTCGGAGAGGGCCATGATGCCCACCAGGTCGTGCCCGTCGATCACTGGCACCGGCGGACCTTGTACCGGCTCATGGTCCGGAGGATTTCCTCGGCGTCGTCGGCGCCGATCGTCACGGCCTCACCCTGGGCCAGGTCACCGGCCTGCACCCCCTGCGGGTCCTTGCCACCTTCACCACGATGTCGCGGTCGGTCAGCATGCCGTTGAGCCCCCACCTCGAGCTGAACCATCTGCGAGGCGGCCTCGCGCACCGAGTCGCTGGACCTTACTTGTCGTACGAGCCCGGGTACCCCGTGTGCGCTGCAGCTACACGGGGTACCTCAAGGCCGGAGGTGATCCTCATGCCGGCTGAGAAGGAGCTGCCGAGCACGCTGCGCCGGTCCGGCAAGAAGTCCCAGCGCACCTGGTCGAAGGCCCACGACGCCGCGGTCGAGACGTACGGGGAGGGCGAGCGGTCGCACCGCACCGCGTTCTCCGCGCTGAAGCACACCCACGAGAAGGTGGGGGACCGGACCGCCGGCGGGGTGGACGCCAACGCCAGCAAGCAGCTGTACGAGCAGGCCAGACGCCTCGGCGTGCACGGCAGCTCCAAGATGATTAGTCAGGAGCTGGTGCAGGCGCTGCGCAGGGCAAGTGACCGGGATACGCCCAAGACTCGCGAAGGTCGTTAGCACCCGGTGGCCGTCCCGACCCTGGGAGTCGAGGAAGAGTTCCTGACGGTCGATCCGCTGACCCGCGAACCCGTGCCGGCGGGCGCCGGGATCCCGGACACCGTCCACGACGCCGATCTGGATTTCCAGCTCGAGCTCTCGCCGGCCCAGGTCGAGACCGCCACCGGGGTGTGCGCGGACCTGCGCGGGCTGCGTGAGCAGCTGGCCCGCGGCCGGCGGCGGCTGGCGGACGCCGCCGTGGCGGCGGGCGCCCGGCTGCTGGCCACAGGGGTGCCGCCGCTTGGTGACCCGCCGGCGCGGACCAGCGACACGCCGCGCTACCGGGAGATGGGCCGGCGGTACGGCGCGCTGACCACCCGAACCGGGCTGTGCGGCTGTCACGTGCACGTGGCGGTACCCATTGGCACGGCGGTGCAGGTCAGCAACTTCCTGCGGCCGTGGCTGCCGGCGCTCACCACCGTGACCGCAAACTCGCCGTTCTTCGACGGGGCCGAGACCGGTTACGCGAGCTGGCGGTCGCTGCTCTGGTCGCGCTGGCCGCTGGCCGGGCCGCCGCCCTACTTCGAGTCCGAGCGGCATTACCGGCAACTGGTGGCCGAGCTGATCCGCGGCGGCGTGATCATGGACCAGGGGATGATCTACTGGTTCGTCCGCCCGTCCGCCCACGCGCCGACGGTCGAGGTGCGGATAGCCGACGTGGCGACCACCGTGGACGACGCCGTGCTCCTGGCCGGCCTCGTCCGCGGCCTGGTGACGCTCGCGCTGCGCGACCTCGAGGCCGGCCGCCCCGCGCCGACCGTCGGCTCGGAGCTGCTGCGGGCCGCGTGCTGGCAGGCCGCCCGTGGTGGCCTCGCCGGCCGCTGCGTCGACCCGATCAGCGGTGACCCGTCGTCGGGCTGGGCCATGCTCGACCGGCTGCACGCGCATGTGCGGCCGGCGCTGGTCGACCACGGCGACGACGGCATCCTCGACACCCTGCTCGGCAGGCTGCGATCGCGCGGCTGCGGCGCCGATCTGCAGCGCGCGGACCACCGCCGCACCGGTGACGTCCGCGCAGTGGTGGATGCGGCGATCGGGCGAACCACGTCGTGAACTGGCGCTACTCGAAGGGTGTCTTCTCGATCGGGGCCCCCGGGTCGAGACCGCCGGCACCGACGCGGTCGGACGGAGTGGCCTCGTCGGGCTCCATGCCCGGCCGGCCGGCCGGCTCGTCGGCGTAGCTGGGCCGGTCGTGCTCCTCGGCGAAGTCCGGCTCGGAGTCCGGCTGGTCCGCGGCCTCCCACGCGGTCCTCGGGTCGCGCTCCTGACTGGTCATCGGGCTGCCTCCTGCCGCGTTCACGCGCTGGCTGCCGGCACGGCTCGTCGCAGCGAGGACTACCACCGGCCGACGCGGGCGAAACCGATCACCGGCGGTGCCCGATGCGGGTCGCCACCTGGCGCAGCCGGCCGCCGGGTGCCCGTGCGGCCAGCGGCGGGGTGGCCATGCCGGCGCCCTCGCGCAGGCCGCGGAGGAACTCGGCGATCGCCTCGCGCGAACTGTGCCGCGGCGTCCAGCCGAGCTCGCCGCGGGCCCGCGCAGTGTCCATGATCGGCAGCCGGAGCACCGCGTCGAAGAGTCCCGGCGTGGCCGGCACCAGGTGCAGCCGCCAGGCCGCCGACAGCACCGCGCGCACCGGCGCGGCTGGCATCGACACCACCCGGGCGTTCAGGCAGTCGGCGAGCAGCGCTGCATCGACCACCGGGTCGGCCGCGATGTTGAAGGCGCCGGACACCGGGCGCACCGTGGCCAGCCGGAAGGCCTCGGCGGCGTCGGTGGAATGCAGCGCCTGGAAGCGCAGCCCAGGCAGGTCGGGGATCACCGGCACGGCGCCGGGGCGGACCAGCCGGGTCGGCAGCAGCGGCCCGGCGAAGAGCCGCCGCTGCTCGCTGGCCGACTCGCGCTTGAACACGAACCCCGGCCGGATCCGCACCAGCCGCACGCCGGGGTTGGCCGGCTCGAAGGCGTCCAGGACGCGTTCGAGGTAGGCCTTCTCTCTGGTGTACGCGGCCTCCGGCCAGCCGTGCGTCGGCCAGCTCTCGTCCACCCCGCGGTCCTTGGGGCCGGGGGAGTAGGCGCCGACCGAGGAGGAGTACACCAGCGCCGGCACGCCGGCGGCCGCAACCGCATCGAACACCCGCAGGCTGCCGAGCACGTTGGCCCGCCAGGTGGTGAGCGGGCTGTGCGTCGGCTGGAACAGCCATGCAAGGTGGATCACCACGTCGGCGCCGCGGACCACCTCGCTGAGGTCGTCGGTGGACACGTCGGCGGTGTGCCATCGGGTTTTTGGCATGGTCAACGACGGCTGCCGGCGGGCCACCCCGACGATCGAACCCACCTCGGGGTCCGCGGCCAGCGCCTCGAGGACGCTGGTCCCGATGTTGCCGCTGGCGCCGACGACCACCACCCGATCAAGTGTCATGGGTACTGTGCTACCCGGTGGTACGGCCCGTGAACATGGCACGACCCGAGCATCACCCGAAGAGCAGCGGGTTGACCGGCCGCGGCAAGGGCATCCGGCCAATGTGACCCTCACGACCAAGGATGCCCACCCCGACCTGCTCGGGATCTACCTCGACGACCACCTCAGCTGATCCAGCGGCGGCCTCGAGCTGGCCCGCCGGTTGGTCCGCTCGGGCAACTCCGGCACACCGGCACCGGCACGCAGCAGCCCCGGTGGCGTCGCCGTTCAGTCCAGGTCGGGCAGCTTGACGGTGGGGTCCTCGTCGACCGAGCGCAGCGGGGTGATGGTCGGGTGGCCGGCCGCGAGCAGAGCGGCATCGGTGCCCGGTTCCGGCTCGTCGTCGACGTGCACGGAGAAGATCTCCAGGCTACCGTCGTCCAACCGCTGGACCTGGCTCTGCACAGTACCGAAGGTCGCCAGGGTGGCCCGGCGCAGCGGGCGGAGCTGGTCCGGCGGGACATTGGGCACGTTGACGTTGAGTACGGTGCCTGGCTCGAGGTCCAGCAGCAGGTCGAGGGCGCGGCCGGCCACCTCGGCGGCGGACTCCCAGTGGTACTCGATGTCCGTGGCCAGACCGACGTCCAGCGAGACGGCCATGGCGCGCAGGCCGTTGATGCTGGCGGTGAGCGCGGCGCCGACGGTGCCGGAGTGCAGCACGGCCCGCCCGACGTTCGCGCCGCGGTTGATGCCGGAGAGCAACAGGTCGGGCTTCTGGCCGAAGCCGCCACGGGCCGCGGTGAAGGCGATCAGGCCGGGGTGTGCGGCCACCGCGTAGGTCGGCACGTCCTCGAGCGCCGGCAGGGTCGTGCGATGGGTGGCGATCTGCCGGTGATCCTCCGCGGCCGTCAGCCCGGCGCTGGTACCGCTGGACTCGGTGGCCGGCGCGGCAATCACCGGTTCGAGTCCGTGGTCGATGGCGCAACCCGCGAGGGCGGCCAGGCCGGGCGATTCGATGCCGTCGTCGTTGGTCACCAGTGCGCAGAGATCAGTCATGATCTTCCCGTCGGTCGCTACTCGTCTGGTCGTCGATCGTCTGGGTCGTCGATCGTCTGGGTGATCGGTGTGATCAGTGTCGTCGGGTTCGTCGGTGCCGTCGATCGGCCGCAACTCGACCCGCTCGGCCAGCACGCGAACGGCCTCCTTGTTGCCGGTGCCGAGGCCGTGCCTGGCGATGTTCAGCACACCGGCGGCGCCGCCCACGAGCAGCGCGGTCTCGAGGGGCTCGCCCTGCGCGAGGGTCGCGGCCACGCCGGCCGTCATGGAATCTCCGCCGCCGGCCGTGTCCACCGGATGCAGCCGCGGCACGCGTACGGCGTACAGCTCGTCGTCCACCACTGCAATGGCCGGCTTGATCAGAGCTGACCGACGGCGGTGATGTGGATGACGGCGGCGCCGGCCTCATCGGAGGCGGGGAGGTCGACCTCGGCGCTGAAGCCCCAGTCGTGGTCGCCGGCCGGGTCGTCGAAGATCTGCCGGACGAGCCAGCGGTCGGGCCGCCGGTCCACGATGAGCAGGGCGGGGCCGCGGGCGTCGGGGCCGGTGTCGATCTCGGCGTGCTCGTCGTAATAGGGCTCGAGCGCCGCCGCCCAGGCAGCGTCGTCCCAACCGTCCGAGGCGTCCAGCTCGCCGAGCTGGTCCCACTGCCGGCGCGCGGCCAGGGCCACCCGGCGGAACAGGGCGTTGCGGACCAGGACGGTGAAGGCTCGGGGGTTGCCGGTGACCGGGGGTGGCGCCTCATCGACCCGAGACGCCGCAGGCCACGGCTCGTCGCCCGGCGACCGGAGCCGCTCCCACTCGTCGAGCAGGCTGGAGTCCACCTGGCGGACCAGCTCACCGAGCCATTCGATGAGGTCGGTCAGCTCCTCGGTACGCGCCTCCTCGGGCACGGTCTGGCGCAGCGCCTTGTAGGCGTCAGCGAGGTAGCGCAGCACCAGGCCCTCGGAGCGGGCCAGGCCGTAGAAGGACACGTACTCGGCGAAGGTCAGGCCGCGTTCGTACAGGTCGCGGGCCACCGACTTGGGCGCGAGCTCGTAGTCGGCGACCCATGGGTGCCCGCGGCGGTACACGTCGTAGGCGTGCTCCAGCAGGTCGGCCAGTGGCTGCGGGTAGGTGACGTCCTCGAGCAGCGCCATCCGCTCCTCGTAGTCCAGGCCGTCGGCCTTCATCCGCTCGACGGCCTCGCCGCGGGCTCGGAACTGCTGCGCCGAGAGCACCTGCCGCGGGTTCTCCAGGGTGGCCTCGATCACGGCCAGCACATCGAGGTGGTAGCTGGGCGACGACCGATCGAGCAGCTCGATGGCGGCCAGCGCCAGCGGGGACAGCGGCTGGTTGAGCGCAAAGTCCAGCTGCAGGTCGACGGTGAGCCGCACGGTGCGGCCGTGCTCGTCCGGCGACGGCAGCCGCTCGACCACGCCGGCGGCGAGCAGGGCCCGGTAGATCGCGATTGCCCGCCGGATGTGCCTCAGTTGGGCAGCCCGGTCCTCGTGGTTGTCGGTGAGCAGCTTGCGCATGGCGGTGAAGGCGTCGCCCGGCCGGGCGATCACGTTGAGGAGCATCGAGTGCGTGACGGCGAAGCTGGAGGTCAGCGACTCGGGCGCGGAGGAGACCAGCCGCTCGAAGGTCGGCTTACCCCAGGAGACGAAGCCGGGCGGTGGTTGCCGGCGGACCACCTTGCGGCGCTTGGCGGGGTCGCCGGCCCTGATCAGTGCGCGTTCGTTCTCGATCACGTGCTCGGGCGCCTGCACCACCACGGTGCCCTGGGTGTCGAAGCCGGCTCGGCCGGCCCGGCCGGCGATCTGATGGAACTCCCGCGCCTTGAGCAGCCTCGTCCTGACCCCGTCGTACTTGCTCAGCGCGGTGAACAGCACCGTGCGGATCGGCACGTTGATGCCGACGCCGAGGGTGTCCGTGCCGCAGATGACCTTGAGCAGGCCGGCCTGGGCGAGCCGCTCCACCAGCCGGCGGTACTTCGGCAGCATGCCGGCGTGGTGTACCCCGATGCCGTGCCGGACCAGCCGGGAAAGCGTCCTGCCGAAGCCGGCGGCGAACCGGAAGCCGCCGATGAGCTCGGCGATGGCGTCCTTCTCCGCTCGGGTGCAGACGTTGACACTGGTCAGCGCCTGCGCCCGCTCCAGCGCCTCGGCCTGGGTGAAGTGCACCACGTAGATCGGCGCGCGGTCGTCCGCGAGCAGCTTCTCGATGGTCTCGTGCAGTGGGTCCACGGAGAACTGGAAGTCCAGCGGCACGGGCCGTTGCACCGAGGACACCACGGCGGTCGGCCGGCCGGTGCGCCGGGTGAGGTCCTCCTCGAAGCGGCGCACGTCCCCGAGCGTGGCCGACATGAGCACGAACTGCGCGTCGGTCAGCTCCAGCAGCGGCACCTGCCAGGCCCAGCCCCGGTCCGGTTCGGCGTAGAAGTGGAACTCGTCCATCACCACCTGGCCGACGTCCGCCGTGGGGCCCTCCCGCAGCGCGAGGTTGGCCAGGATCTCCGCGGTGCAGCACACAATGGGTGCGTGCTCATTGACCGCGGCGTCGCCGGTCATCATTCCGACGTGTTCTGCGCCGAACACGCCGCATAGCGCGAAGAACTTCTCCGAGACCAGCGCCTTGATCGGCGCGGTGTAGAACGAGCGGCGCCCGTGCGCGAGCGCGGTGAAGTGCGCGCCGGTGGCCACCAGGCTCTTGCCGGAGCCGGTCGGCGTGCTGAGGATCAGGTTCGAGCCGGACACCACCTCGATCAGCGCATCGACCTGGGTGGGGTAGAGCTCCAGGCCCTGTTCGGCGGCCCACTCCGAGAACGCGGCGAAGATCGTGTCGGGGTCCGGCTCGGGCGGCAGCCGGTCGGTCAACGTCAACGCCATGGCACCGAGGCTAGCTGGCTGTAGGTCTTGTCAAGGGTCGCCAGGTCCTCAGGCCGACTGCTCGGTGCTGCCGACGGTGCTGCCAATGCGAGGGAACGGCGCGGTGGAGAAAACCACCTCGACCGGCACCTCGAAGTACTCGGCGATGCGCAGCGCCAGGTAGAGGCTCGGGCTGTACTCGGCGCGTTCCAGGTAGCCGAT
>DASXTS010000252.1:0-3512 GCA_036505275.1 Pseudonocardiaceae bacterium | reverse complement strand
CTGCGGCGCCCGAGAAGACCCCGGCAGCCGGGAAGGGAAAGCCGGGCACCAGCAACGCACCGCCCACGACGAAGGCCGCGTCGAACGCCAAGACGCCAACCGCCGGCAAGCCCGCCGGCCGCAAGCCCGCGACCCGCAAGGCCACCGCACCGGAGTCGGCCGGCCGCACGCCTCCTCCCAAGGCGGCGGCCAGCACCGAAGCACCCCCGCCGGCCAAGAAGCCGGGCGGCCGCTCCAAGCGCGGCGCCTAGGTTTGTGACCTGGCCCGCCGGATCAGCGGATGCAGCCGCCGTCGCCGTCGGGGCGGACGTGCGGGCGCCATGCCGACCTCACGCCGGTCGCGGCACTCGGAAGCTGACCATGGTGCCCCCGCCGGCCCTGGTCTCCACCAGCAGGCCGCGGCGCTCGCCGTAGGCCGACCGCAGCCGCTGGTCCAGCGTGCGCAGCGCCAGCCAGGGGTCCCGGCCGGTGCCGTCGTCGGCCACGGTGATCACGCAGTCGGCCCCGCTTTCGACCGCGGAGATGGTGACCGTGCCGCCGCCTGGGTTGGGTTCGATGCCGTTCTGCACCGCGTTCTCCACGGCGAGCTGGATGGCCAGGAACGGCAGCGCCACGGGCAGCACCGCCGGCGAGACCTGCAGGTCCACCCGCAGCCGTTCGCCGAAGCGGGCCCGCTGCAGGTTGAGGTACCGCTCGACGTTGTCCAGCTCCTCGGTGACCGTGCTGATCTCGACGCCGAGCCGGAACGCGTACCTGGTGAAATTCGCGAAGTCCTCGAGCAGGTCCCTCGCCATCGAGGGGTCGGTCCGGACGTACGAGGTGATCATGTTCAGCACGTTGTAGAGGAAGTGCGGGGCGATCTGGGCGCGCAGGGCGTCCACCTCGGCCCGTGCCCGGCGCAGCGCCTCGTCCAGCTGGTCCAGCTCGTCGAGCCCGCCGGTACCGGGCGCGGCGGCCGCCGCCGCCCGCGCGCCGAGCACCACCGGCACCTGCACCGCTGCGAGGTGCAGGTCCGGCCGCAGACCCTGCCAGGTGGGCAGTTCCAGCCGGCCGTCGGGCGTCCAGCGCCGGTACTCCGCCTCGCCGAGCAGCTCCGGAGCGACCCAGCGGGCGTCCGGCACGGTCACCCCGCCGGCGAAGGGGCTGGCGGTCCGCTCGAGGCTGGCCAGCCGCTTGGCCAGCACCCGCCGCGTGGCGTCGGTGAAGCCGGTGCCCACCCGGCCGGCGTAGTGCAGCCCGCGCTCGGTCGGCACGCCGACCAGCACCGCACCGAGGTCGCCGCGGGCCCGCGGCACCCACCCCCCGATCACCACCTCCTGGGTTCGGCGCAACGCCGTCTCCACCCAACTTCGGGTGCGCCGGCCCGGCTGGTACCGCGATCGGGCACGCTTGGCAACCACGCCGTGCAGCCCGTACCTCGCCGCCGTGTTCAACACGGTCTGGCCATCGGTGTCGGTGAAGGACGGCGCCAGCGCCACCGCGCCGCCGGCCGGCAGCCGCAGCTCCTCCAGCAGCTTCCGGCGCTGCCGGTAGGGCAGGTCGGTGGTGGCCCGGTTGCCCAGTTGCAGCAGGTCGAACACGTAATAGGCCACCGGCAGCCGGCGCAGCATGGCCTCGGACGGCCGCTGCACCGCCATGCGGCGCTGCAGCCGCGGCAGGCTCGGCCGGCCGAAGGCGTCGAGCGCGACCACCGTGCCGTCCAGCACGATCCGGCGCCGGCGGGCCAGCTCGCGCAGCGCGTCGAGCTCGGGAAAGTGCACGTTGAAACCGCGCTCCGGGCCGACCAGGCGGACCTCGTTCCGGCCGACGTCGGCCAGCGTCCGCGCACCGTCCCAGGCGAACTCGAACGCCCATCCGGGGCCCTCCGGCACCGGTCCCGCGGTCGCCAGCATGGGACGGATCACCGGTTCGGCCACGGGGTCCGAGTCTAGGCGGCGCGGTCGAACCTTCAGCTTGCGGACAGCATCGCAACAGGTGACGGACAGGCGGCGTCCGCAGGCTCGGGTGCGTGGGGCCGACCGTGGCCCAGCCACAACGAAAGGGAGAACTGCATGAACGACAACCCAGCCCGCGGGCGCCTACGCCGCTGGGGTGGTCCGGCCGCGATCGCCGCTGGTGGCCTGCTGGCCGGCATGGTGGTCGCCGGCACGATCACCGCGGCCGCCGACCCCACCTCGTCGAGCACGCCGGAGTCGAGCACCGCCCAGAGCGACCAGCCCGGTGCGCAGCCGGGTGGTGCCGCGCCGCGCGACGAGTCGCAGAGCCAGCGGCCTGACGAGCACCTGCTCACCGGTGACACCGCCGAGAAGGTCAAGGCCGCCGCGCTGGCCAAGTACCCCGGCGCCACGATCCAGCGGGTCGAGACGGACTCCGACGGCGTCTACGAGGCGCACCTGGTCACCACCGATGGCAAGCGGGTGACCGTCGAGGTCGGCGAGGACTTCGCGGTCACCGGCGAAGAGGCGGCCGGCGGCCCGCGGAAGTAGTGCTGGCAGAACTGCCTAATTCCGCATCATGTCGAGCAGGGCGTTGACCACCCGCCAGGTTCTGGTCGTTCCGGCGACGCCGAGCCGGCGCTCCAGGTTGGCGTTGTTGAGCTTGGTACGGCCGTAGCCGTTGGGGCAGTGCAGGTAGACCTGACGGTCGGCGACCGAGAACTCCTCGCCGCCGGCTGGCAGCGGGTCGAGCCGCGCAATGCGGTCCGCTGCCGGCTTGTCGGCGAGGAAGGTCACGTGCAGCTTCGCCTCGTCGCGGGTGCTGTCGGCGAACGGGTTGCCGGCGACCACCTTGGCCAGCTCGTCGGTGGTGCGGATCAGGATGGTGGACGGCACGCCCAGGTCCTCGGCGACCCGCTTCTCGAGCTCGGCCGCCAGTCGCGCGGGGCGTGGGCGGCCGGCCGCCGTGAAGATCACGTTGCCGGTCCGCAGATGGGTTCGCACGTCCTCGTGTCCCAGCGCCTCGAACAGCTTGCGCAGCTCCGGCATCGAGACCTGCGCCTTGCCGACGTTGACCGCCCGGAGCAGCGCAAGGTACCTGGTCATGATCAGTCCCTCTCCGTGGCGAGGAAGGCGGCCAGCGCGCGCAGCCGCCGCCCGGTCTCCAGCCGGAACGCGGCCAGGGCAAGGGGCTCGACCAGCCGCCGCGCCCACTGTGGCCGGCAGGTGAACGTCATCGTGTAGATCAGCTCGCTGGTGCCGTCCGGCCGCGGCCGGTGCCGCGCCGAGGCGCTCCACCGTGCGAAGAACGGCGCCGGCCGGACCAGCGTGACCGCGGCCAGCGTCGGCCGGCGGAACGTCACGTACCTGGTGCGGAACGAGTAGCCACCGAGCAGCCGGCGTGCGGTACACACCGCCACGGCGCCGACCCCGGCGTGCTCGGCGCCGTCCAGCCGAGCGGCCCGCAGCAGCGTGTCCCACTCCAGCCGGCGGCCGTAGTCGTGCAACAGGTCGAACGCCCGCTCGCACGGCACTGGCATCACCGCCGTCACCCGCGCATGAGCCACACCGGCAGGG
>DASXTS010000251.1:0-1741 GCA_036505275.1 Pseudonocardiaceae bacterium | reverse complement strand
CAGCAGGGCGAGCATCAGCGTCACCAGCAGCAGCAGGACCGGCCATTTCGCTATGTCCCACACGCGAACGGCCGCATGCCCGAGGCCGAAGACCTTGCCGACCTGCTCGGCCACGTTGCCGGTGACCACGACGATCACGGCGCCGACGACGAGTCCGAGCAGGGTGGCCACCGTGACGCCGAGCCGGACGGGTGCCGTCTTCCAGATCGGGCGCCCTTCCGCGATGCCGTAGATCGCGTTGCTGGCACGCGTGAACGCCGAGACGTAGCCGGACGCCGACCACACCGCCAGTACGAGACCGATCGCCGCCGCGAGGCTGGCGGCGCCTCGGCGGGACTGCGCATCGTCGACGACGTTCTGGAAGAACGACCGCACCCCGCCGGGTGCGATCGCGCCGAGATTGTCAATCAACGTCTGGGTGGTCGACGGCCCGAGCAGGCCCAAGATCGAGACCAGCACGAGCAGCGCTGGGAATATCGCCAGCACGCCGTAGTGTCCTGCGCCTGAAATTCATGATGTAAGTTGTAGAGTTGGTGGGTGGCGAGGACAGGGCGGCCCAAGGCCGAGTTGGTGTTGACCGAGGACGAGCGGGAGCAGTTGCTGGGCTGGTCGCGGCGGGCGAAGTCGGCGCAGTCGCTGGCGTTGCGGTCGAAGATCGTGCTCGCTTGTTCGCAGGGGCTGGACAATACGCAGGTCGCGGCCAAGCTCGGGATCGTGCCGGCGACGGTGAGCAAGTGGCGGCGGCGGTTCGTCGACAGACGTCTGGACGGCCTGCTGGATGAGCCGCGTCCGGGCGCGCCGCGCACGATCAGCGACGAGCAGATCGAGGCGGTGATCGTGGCGACGCTGGAGCGAACGCCGAAGGAGGCGACGCACTGGTCGCGGGCCTCGATGGCCGCCGAGACCGGGTTGTCACGCTCGACGATCGGGCGGATCTGGCGGGAGTTCCGGCTCAAGCCGCACCTGGCCGACACGTTCAAACTGAGTAGTGACCCGCTGTTCATCGAGAAGGTCCGCGACGTGGTCGGCCTCTACCTCGACCCGCCGGAGCGAGCGCTGGTGTTGTGCGTGGATGAGAAGAGCGGCATCCAGGCCCTGGACCGCTCCGCGCCGGTGTTGCCGATGATGCCGGGCATGCCCGAGCGGCGCACCCACGACTACGTCCGCTCCGGCACCACGACCCTGTTCGCCGCGCTGGACGTCGCCTCCGGTCAGGTGATCGGCTCGCTGCACCGCCGCCACCGGGCGATCGAGTTCCGCAAATTCCTGACCACGATCGACGCACAAGTGCCCGCCGGCCTGGACGTGCACCTGATCTGCGACAACCTGTCCACCCACAAGACCCCAGCCATCACCAGGTGGCTGGCCGTGCATCCCCGTTTCCACCTGCACTTCACCCCGACCAGCTCATCCTGGCTCAACCAGGTCGAACGCTGGTTCGCGCTGCTCACCGACCAGCAATTACGCCGTGGCGTGCACAAATCCCTGCACGCACTGGAGAAAGACATCCGCTCCTGGGTCGCCACCTGGAACGAGAACCCGCGACCGTTCACCTGGACCAAGACCGCCGACGAGATCTTCGAACGACTCAACACATATCTTCAACGAATTCCTGGCGCACGACACTAGTGGGCGCCGCGAAAGTCCTTGTTGGCCGCACGTGCCGGCTTATGAACGTGATGTTCGGTGAGCGGGCGTGGCCGAGCCGGCCCGCCGCCGGACTGACTCGGCGTGCGCGGTC
>DASXTS010000250.1:0-5934 GCA_036505275.1 Pseudonocardiaceae bacterium | reverse complement strand
GTTCTCCGTCACGTGGTGGGTGCCGGCGAGCACGCCACCGCGGTAGTGCCGGACGACCGGATGCAGGTAGCGGCCCTCGGCGGCGCGGGCGGCGTCGTTCTGCGCGATCCGGCCGGCCGAGACGTCGAACGGGTCGATCCGGTCGTGGTCGGGGCCGTATTCGAGGGTCACCACCAGGTAACCGCCGGCGCCGGCGTACGGGCTGTCCGGCACGTGATCGGTCGGCAGCTCCTCGAAGTACCGCGCGCGCCGCCCGTCGTGCCCCTCGCGCGATGCCGGTCGGCAGGCCGATGAGCCACATCACCCGCCAGCCGAACACCGGCTGCAGCCGTGATGAGAGGTAGCTCGTCAGCACATACGCGCCGGCGACGTCACCGCCGATGAGCACCATCAGCCAGCCGCGGTGGCGCGCCGGGATGGTCTCGGCGAGCAGCGCGAACGCGATCGGCAGCATGCCGCCCACCGCGGCGCCCATCAGGAAGCACATCAGCAGGTTCAGCGCGAACGACGGCATCGCCCCGCAGATCGCGGTACCGATGAACATCACGCCGGCAAGTAGGACCGACGCCCGCCGGCCGATCCGGTCGCCGAGCCAGCCCCAGAGCAGCGAGCCGAGCACCATGCCGGTCAGCGCGCACAGCGGCAGCAGGCCAACCGGTAGGCCATCCTGGTTGGCCGGCGAGCGCAGCCCGTACTCGGTCGCGATGCCCGGCATCACGAACGCGAGCGTGGTCGGCTTCATCACGTCGATGGTCACCGCGGCCGCCATCACGGCCAGCAGTGCCACGTGGGCGGCTCGGATCGGCACGTCGTCCAGCGCCCTGACCTCGAACGCGGCCTCCTTGACTGCGTCCTTGGTGCCGACCACCGCACGGCGCGGCACCAACCCGTAGGCCGTCGTGGCGAAACCGGCGACGATCAGCGCCATGCCGATCTTCATCGCCGTATCGATGGGCATGCCGGCCATGTGGTAGCCCATCTCGCGCGAGCTCAGGTACATCGGCAGGTGCAGCACCACCCCTACGCTGACCGCCGCGATGCCGACCAGGAAGGCGCCGCGGTGCCGAAAGACGATGGCCGGCCGGGTTCCTCCCACGGCGACCTGTACGTCTGGACCGAACCTCTGGTTCAGCGATCGGGGCCTTCACCGATCGGGGCCTTCAGCGATCGGGGCCTCAGCGAGCCAGTGCGGCGACCAGCTCGTCGGCGGCGAGGTAGGGGTCCATCTCCCCGGCGGCGACGCGCTTGGCCAGGCCCGGCAGCGCCGAAACGCCGCGGATGTCGCCCAGCCGGTCGCGCAGCTGCTCTACGGCGATGGCCTCGATCTCCGCCTCGGCGCGGCGCTGCCGGCGCTGCTCCAGCTCGCCGTGGCCGGCCATCCAGGCGCGGTGTTGCTCGATGGCGGCCACTACGTCGTCAATGCCCTGGCCACGGGAGGCCACCGTCTTGATGATCGGCGGACGCCACCGCGGGCCGGGCACCTCCCGGCGGCCGAGGGAGATCATGTACTTGAGGTCGCGGACGGTCTGGTCGGCCCCGTCCCGGTCGGCCTTGTTCACCACGAACACGTCGGCCACCTCGAGGATGCCGGCCTTGGCGGCCTGGATGCCGTCGCCCATGCCGGGTGCCAGCAGCACCAGTGTGGTGTCGGCCAGCGAGACGACCTCGACCTCGGACTGGCCGACGCCGACGGTCTCGATCAGCACCACATCGCAACCGGCGGCGTCGAGCACGCGAAGAGCCTGCGGAGTGGCCCAGGCCAGCCCACCGAGGTGGCCGCGGGTGGCCATCGAGCGGATGAAGACCCCGGGATCCAGGGCGTGGTCCTGCATCCGCACCCGGTCGCCGAGCAGCGCGCCGCCGGAGAACGGCGACGATGGGTCGACGGCCAGCACACCGACCCGCTTGCCGGCCTCGCGCAGCGCCGCCACCAGCGCCGACGTCGAGGTGGACTTGCCGACGCCCGGCGAGCCGGTGAGGCCGACGACCTGCGCCCGGCCGGCGTGCGGCGCGAGCGCCGCGGCCACCTCCCGCAGCTGTGACAAGGGCTCGGACCGGCGAGCGGTCCTCGCCGGGCTGGCGTCCTCGACGAGGGAGATCAGCCGGGCCACCGCGCGGGGCTGGCCGTCGCGGGCCCGCTGCACCAGGTCCGCGACGTCGACGGTTCGCGCCATAGCGCCCAGGCTAGTGCCGCACCTGTTCCGGCACGGCGTCCACTACCGGCGCTGATCGCGAAGCCGCACGGCGCCGCCGTGCGACCACACACAAGTTGACCTGCGGTTGGTCGGTCGCCTTGCCCCCATCCGATGGCTTGTGATGCCGTTCACGTCACGTCTAGCGTCAGCCTGGCTACCCGGCGCCGCCCGCTGCCTGCAGGAGGTCCCCGATGCTGCGTCGCGCGCTAGGCGTGTTCTCGGCCGCCGCCGCAATCGCCCTGGTGGCCGGCGTGCTGGCCGCACCGGGCGCGAGTGCCTACACCGGCCCGCCCAACTCGATCGCCTCGATGGGCGACTCGATCACCAGGGGGTTCAATGCGTGCGGCTGGTACGTCGACTGCACCAGCCGCTCGTGGAGCACCGGCGACGACAGCTACGTCAACAGCCACCGGCTGCGGATCAGGGCGATCAACCCCAACTTCGCCGCCCAGTACAACGACGCCAGGTCCGGCTCGAAGGCCGCCGACATGGCCGGTCAGGCCAACAGTGTGGTGAACCAGAGGGTGCAGTACGTGACGATCGAGATCGGCGCCAACGACGCCTGCACCTCGTCGGAGAGCTCGATGACGCCGGTGACCACCTTCCGGGCGCAGCTCGACGCGGCACTGAGCACGATCAAGACCGGGCTGCCGGACACCAGGGTGTTCATCGCCAGCATCCCGGACATCAAGCGGTTGTGGTTCATCGGCAAGGACAGCTGGATCGCGCGGTTGTACTGGGCGGCCGGCGGCATCTGCCAGTCCATGCTGGCCAACCCGACCTCGACGGCTCAGGCCGACCTCGACCGGCGCAACCGCGTGCGGCAGCGTGTGATCGACTACAACGCCCAATTCGCGCAGGCCTGTGCGGCGTACGGCGCCAACTGCAAGTTCGACGACAACGCGGTGTTCAACTACCAGTTCGTGCTCAGCCAGGTCAGCGGCTGGGACTACTTCCACCCCAACCGGGAGGGCCAGCGTGCGCTCGCCGCGGTGACGTGGGCGGCCGGTTTCAGCTGGTAGTTCTCTGTGACTGGCAATGATCGTCAAAGGTGCCCGCCATCCACGACCTATCCTCGCGGCATGTTCACCGCGATTGACCACGTCGGCGTGGCAGTGGCCGACCTGGACGAGGCCATTGAGTACTACCGGCGGATGTTCGGCATGCAACTGGTGCACCAGGAGGTGAACGAGGAGCAGGGCGTGCGGGAGGCGATGCTCGCGGTCGGCGAATCCGGCTCGTGCGTGCAGTTGCTGGCGCCGCTTCGGCCGGACTCACCGGTCGCGAAGTTCCTCGACCGCCGGGGGCCAGGCATCCAGCAGGTGGCCTACCGGGTGGCGGACGTGGCGGCGGTGTCCGAGCAGCTGCGAGCCAGGGGCCTGCGGCTGCTCTACGACGAGCCCCGGCGTGGCACGGCCGGCTCCAAGGTCAACTTTGTGCACCCGAAGGACGCCGGCGGCGTGCTCGTCGAGCTGGTCGAACCGGCACCGCCAGGTGGCCGATGACGGTTGGCTCGGGCCACCCGGCCGAGACGCCCGCCACACCGGCGGGCCGGCCGAACTACCCACGCGTAACATCCGGTCCCAGCCGCCGTGGGCCGATGCCGGAAAGGATTATCGCCGTGCAGAAGATCCTCGACGCCATCCTCGCAGACGAGCTGGACAAGGTCGGTTCGCTGTACGTCCCGGACAGGTACCGGGCGGTCACGGTCCATGCGGATGAGACCGGCATGTTCGACGGCATGGAGACGAGGGACAAGGACCCCCGGCAGAGCCTGCACATCGAAGAGGTGCCGACGCCGGAGCTGGGCCCGGGCGAGGCGCTGGTCGCCGTGATGGCCTCGGCGATCAACTACAACACGGTGTGGACGTCGATCTTCGAGCCAATGCCCACCTTCGGCTTCCTGCGCCGCTACGGCAAGACCTCGCCGTGGGCGCGGCGGCACGACCTGCCCTACCACGCGGTGGGCTCCGACCTGGCCGGCGTCGTGTTGCGCACCGCCGACGGCGTGCAGGCGTGGAAGCCGGGCGACGAGGTGGTGGCGCACTGCCTCTCGGTCGAGCTGGAGCACCCGGACGGCCACAGCGACACCATGCTCGACCCGGAGCAGCGGATCTGGGGCTTCGAGACGAACTTCGGCGGGCTGGCCGAGCTGGCCCTGGTGAAGACCAACCAGCTGATGCCCAAGCCGAGGCACCTGTCCTGGGAGGAGGCCGCCTGCCCCGGCCTGGTCAACTCCACCGCATACCGGCAGTTGGTGTCCACCCACGGCGCCGGCATGAAGCAGGGCGACACGGTACTGATCTGGGGCGCCTCCGGCGGCCTCGGTTCCTACGCCACCCAGTTCGCGCTGAACGGCGGTGCCACCCCGGTGTGCGTGGTGTCGAGCCAGGAGAAGGCCGAGATCTGCCATCGGATGGGCGCCGACCTGATCATCGACCGGGCCGCCGAGGACTACCGGTTCTGGAAGGACGAGCACACCCAGAACCCGGCGGAGTGGAAGCGGTTCGGTGCCAAGATCCGCGAGCTGACCGGCGGCGACGACCCTGACATCGTCTTCGAGCACCCTGGCCGGGAGACGTTCGGCGCGTCGGTGTTCGTCGCCCGCCGCGGCGGCACGATCGTCACCTGTGCGTCCACGTCGGGCTACCACCACGTCTACGACAACCGCTACCTGTGGATGAATCTCAAGAAGATCATCGGCTCGCATTTCGCCAACTACCGGGAGGCATGGGAGGCGAACCGATTGATCGCCAAGGGCAAGATCCACCCCACGCTGTCCCGGGTCTACCCGATGGAACAGACCGGCCAGGCCGCACGTGATGTTCATCTCAATGTCCACCAGGGCAAGGTCGGCGTGCTCTGCCTGGCTCCCGAGGAGGGCCTTGGCGTGCGGGATTCCATTCTGCGCGAACAACATTTGGACGCGATCAACCGATTCCGGGGCGTGTGAACGCGTCATCGGGTGCGGCCGGGTAGCGTACTGGCCATGGCGCACGAGGACCGCGACCTGCTCCCGCTCGGATCCACCTTCGACATCGCCCGGCGTGGCTACGACCGCCGCCAGGTCGACGAGCATCTGGACCGGTTGGACGCCGATCTGCGGATTCTCGCCGCCGACCGGGACGCCGCGGTGGCCAGGGCGGCCGAGCTCAGCAAGCAGGTGGAGAACCAGCGCGCCCAGATTCTCAGCAACGAGCGGGACATGGCGCGGCTGGCCGCGACGCCGTCGTCCATGGAGGGCATGACCGACCGCTTGCAGCGGATGCTCCGGCTGGCTCAGGACGAGGCCGCCGAGATCAGGGCGCGCGCCGAGACCGAGGCGTCGGAGATGATGGCCCGCGCCGAGGCAGACGGCGGCGCACTTCGGGACCGCTACCAGCGACTGATCGCCGAACTGGACGACCGGCGGGCCCAAATGGAGGACGAGCACCGGTCGGTGATGGAAAAGGCGCAGGCCGAGGCGGCCGCGGTGGTCGCGGACACGACGGAGCGGGCGATGAAGGCCGACGCGAAGGCCGCGGCCCGGCGCCAGCAGGTGGAGGAGGACTTCGACATCGCCATGGCCGCCCGGCGCAACGACGCCATGGAGGTGCTCGCCGAACAGGAGGCGACCAGCAAGGCGGAGGCCGATCGCCGGGTCCGCGACGCGACCACCGAGGCCAACCGCCGGCTGCGCGAGGCCACCGAGCGGTCGAGCCGGCTGGTGGCCGAGGCGGAGGCCCGGGTCGACCGGCTC
>DASXTS010000249.1:0-4324 GCA_036505275.1 Pseudonocardiaceae bacterium | reverse complement strand
TCCTCGAGCCGCAGGAGTTCTGGGTGGTGTCCTGTTACACCGTCGGCGAGCGGATGACCGATGCCGATCCGGATCGGCTGAGGGACAGCGGCATGCAGAACCCGAAGGACTTCCGGTCCTACGGTTGGTACGGCTCGGTGTTCAAGGGGCGCATGACCTACCTGTCGGAGGTCAATGTGCTGCCGGAATACCGCGGCGGCCTCAATCTGCCCGAGTGCCAGCAGCCGCTGGAAAGCAGCATGAAAGTGCGCTGAAAGGCCGGCACCTCATGATTGCGGTGTCCGAACAACGGACCGCCGTGGAGTGACCCGATGACCGCAGCCGCCACCTGCCCGCCGACCACCACGGTTGCTGACATCGACCGCGACCTGGCCGGCCATCCCGAGTTCGGCGACGGGCTGGCGATCGAGCGGCGCAGCCTTGGCCGGCTGCGCAGCGGCCTGCTCATGCTCGGCCGGCGGGTGCCCGCGCTGGCGCAGGTCGCCCCGGCCATCGCGCTCGACGAGCGCGCGCTGCTGGCCATGCTCGGCGACCCGGTGCTGCGCAACGCGTTCGAGTGCGACCTCGGCCAGCTCGCTCGCGGCCGGCCCAGCCGCGCCACCGCGCTCGCCGGCTTCCTGCCCACCGTCGACCTCAGCACGCACGGTCCCTGCCAGGGCCTGGCCGACCCGCCGCGGTCGGCGTGGCCGGCCAACGGCCCGGCCTGGGCGCTCACCGGCATCGACGAGTCCATCGGCCCGATCGCCGGCCGCCTATGGCAGCTGCTGCGGGCCGCCTTTCCCGGCCCGGACTCGATCGCCCCGATCCGGCCGCTGGAACCCGACCTGACCGCGCTACGCCGCGGCGCCGCCCTGCTCGCCGAGCTGCTGCCCGGCGTCGGCGGCACCGCACTGCGCCACGTTCGCATGGTCGGGCTCGCCAGGGATGCCTGCGACGACGCCGCACGTGACGGGGCTGCCGGCGACGGCGCCGGGGCGGGCCGCCCGATGCGCGCCACCTCCGGCGACGATGGCCTGCCCGGCGCCATCTTCATCGCGCCGGACCAGCTCAGCCCCCCGCGCACTGTCGCGCGCCTCATCCTGCGCGAGGGCCTTCGCCTCGCCCTCCTCGAGCTGGTCCGCTGCCGCCCCCTGGTCACGGCCGAGCCACCGCCGCTCGCCGGCCTCCCCGTCCCGTGGCAGGCCGAACCATGGCCCGTGGACCGGGCCCTCTTCGCGCTCCACCGGTACGTGCACCAGGCGCTCTTCCGGGCAGCCTCACCGCCACCGTGCGCGGTCAACACGCCGCTGGCCAGGGCCGGCGACCTGGCCGACCGGCTCGGCGGGTCGCACCGCCACCACCTCACCCCGCTCGGCCAGGCCTTCGTGCAGTGGCTCACCGGGGCCACCGCGGCTCTCCGCCGCGTCCAGCCAAGCCCATCGTGATCGGTCGCTGGTTGGAGCTTGTTTAGCGCCGCCACTGCTGGGCATCCGGTGCGCATGTTCGGATCGACCGCACACACCGACCCGGCCGTGTTCTCCTTGCGCGACCTCGAGCGGAACATGGTGAGGTCGACGCGGCTGGCGGCCGCCTGCCGACTCGTCGAGAACGGCGAGGAAGCAGAGATGCACACCATGTGGATGGACATCCTGCTGGACGAGTGGGCCCGCAGGATGGCCCTCCGCCGCAACCTGGTCGCCTGAGTGCCGGCCCGGCCCAGTGCCGACCAGCCTCAGTGCCGACCGGGCTGGCCGGTCAGCGGTCGACGCCGTACTGGAGCATCTCGTTCCTGTGGGTGCGGCGGGGTGCAGGGAATGCGGATGGTTGTCACGCACCGAAGCAGACGAAGGGCGCCAGCGGTTCAGTGGCGACTGCGTCGGCAAGGGCGCGGGCCGGCTGTACGCCGGCGGCGAGATTGCGGTGATAGGCCGACATGACATTGATGGCGACGTCGTCTGCGACCCGGACGGCGCTGGACACCACGGCGCGGGTGCCGCCGTAGAGCAGCGCGGCGGTGAAGCCGAGCAGCTCGTCGCCGGTGCGGACCACGGTGCGGCCGACTTCGCAGCAGGAGAGCACGACGTGCGCCGGCGCGGCCTTGAGCTGGTGGATGTCGTAGGCCATCAGCGGGCCGTCGACCAGGTCGAGCCGCGAGAACAGCACGTTGTCCTGCTCGTGGTGACCGTGCGCGGCGATGTGCACGATGCCCCGGCCGTCGATGGCGGCCAGGGCGGCTCGCACGGTCGCCTCGCCGTCGCTGAGGACCACGCTCCTCGGGTAGCTGCCGGCGATCGCGGCGACCTCCTTGGCGCTGTGGTGCAGGTTCGGCCCGGCAACCAGCAGCGGCTCCTGGGCCGCCCAGTCCGGCGGGTCCGAGCGACCGGTGTGCAGCCAGCTCGAGGCCGACGGGGCCACCACCACCGGCCGGCCGCGCAGGTCGGGCAGCAGGCCCCAGGGCAGCGCGGACAGCGTCCTGGTCGGCACGATCACCACGTCGCGGTCGGCCAGCAGCGGGCGCAGCGGGGCGAGCAGGAGGTCGGTCAGCGCGTCGAGCTGGCGGCGGACCGACCCACGGATCACCGCGTCCAGCGCGGCCGGCAGCAGCCGGCCGCAGAGCGTGTCCAGGTCGCCGCGCAGTCGAGCGGCCGGCTCGGCAACGGCGGCCCACTCGCAGAGGCGCCGCAGCGAGACCGACCGGTCGTCGACGGCAAGCACGAGCAGCTCGCGGCCGCGGACCAGGAAGCTCAGCAGCACGGCCGTCCGGCGGCCCAGCTCGGCCGTCAGCTCGGGCAGCGTGGCCGGCTTGCTGTGCTGGCCGGTGCCGTCCACCTGCCAGCCCCTCGCCCTGATCTCGCGTTCAAGCTCGGCGCACCGGCGCTGGGCCTGCGGCTGGCGGCGGCCGTTGAGCTCGGCGTTGCGTACCAGGCGGGCGAGCTGCCGCAGCTCGGCGACCGCGGCGATGGTGTCCGGGTCAGCGGTCGGCCGGACCTGCTGCACCCGGAACGCCTGCGCACGGCAGCGCTCCAGCCACCCGAAGACCCGCGCCGGTGCGCCGGCCGCCAGCGCCGCGGCCAGCCCCACGTCGGCCAGCTCCGCGCCGAGCGTTGAGGTGCCGGTCTGCAGGTCGAGGCTGCCGAACCGGCTGCGGTGGTCGGCCAGCAGCGACAACCCGGCTCGGGCCTGGGCGAACGTCTCGGCCCGGCGCCCGGAGGCGGCGGCCAGTTCGGCGAGCACCAGCCGGCGCTGCAGCCGGTTGTCCAGCGCCGTGCTGTGCCGGACGCGGTCCAGGCCCCGCCGCGCCTCATCCGGGCGGCCAAGCGCGACATACGCGCGGCAGGACAGCAGCGCGGCCGAGTCGGCGTGGCTGACCCGCCGGTGTGCCCTCAGCCGGTCGGCGAGCTCGGCGGCGCCGGTCGCCACCGCAACCAGCCGGCGGCCCTGGGCGAAGTCGGCCCGCAGCCGGGTGAGCGCCGCGGTCTCCGCCCACGTCTCGTTTCCGCGCCGCCGGAACCGGCGCTCCGCGCTCCTGGCCAGGGCGCGGGCCAGGTCGAGCTCGCCGCCGGCCAGCGCCGCGTGCGCCCGGAACAGCTCCGCCTCGGCCCACTCCTGGCTCAGCCGCTGCTCGCGCAGCGATGCGATCGCCACGTCGAGCTGGCCGGCGGCCTCCGCCGGCAGCCCCGCCGCCAGCAGCGCCCGGGCGAGCTCGACCCGAGCCACCCCGACCCACTGCGGACCGTGCGTCTTGTAACCCTGGATGGCGGTCTCAAAGGAGCGAAGCGCCGCCGGTATGTCGCCCTCGAGCAGGTGGCCCAGGGCCCGGTTGTGCGCCACCTTGACGAGGTCGAGGTGCATCCCGTTGGCCATCGCAGCGGGCTCGCAGCGGTCCAGATCGGCCCTGGCGAGCCGCACCCGGCCGGCCATGTTGTGCAGCATGGCTCGGTTCAGCAGCGTCCTGACCAGGATCTGCGGTTCGTCGGACCGGGCCAGCAGCGGGACGGCCCGGTCCATGAACGCGAGTCCCTCGTCGATCCGCCCGACCAGGACCAGCAGCAGGCCACGTTGCTGCAGCAGCACGCCCCGGTGCTCCGGCGCGATCAGCTCGGCGGCGCGGTCCAGGAGCGCGAAACCGCTCTCCACGTGGCCGAGCTGCACCTCGGCGCTGGCCAGGCTGATCAGCAGCCGGGCCGCCAGCGCCGCGGGCGAGCCAGGCACCACAGGGCCGTTGGCGGCGCCGTCGGTGGCGCCGTCGGTGGCGCCGTCTGTGGCGCCGTTGGTGGCGCGGTTGGTGGCGCGGTTGGTGACGCCGTCGGTGGCAAAGGCGTCCGGCCAGCCGAGCAGCCGAAGC
>DASXTS010000248.1:0-3877 GCA_036505275.1 Pseudonocardiaceae bacterium | reverse complement strand
GCCCTGATGGGCTAATACGACTGCCCTGTCCCGCAAATCAGGTCGGCCCCTGTACCCGGTGCAGATCCGCCCCGACGGCATGCCACGGTCCGCCGCTTCGTACGCCACGGCGCCACCAATCCCGAGCACATTGCAATGTGTCGTAACGTCCAACTCACGTGTCCGAACCCGCGGACACGCCGGGGTTGGGGGCCGCGGCCCGCGGGGTGCAGGGGCCGGCGCGGTGCCAGGGGCCGACCGCAGCCAGCACCTCGTCGCCGATGGGGTTGACGCCGGGACCACAGGCCAGCGCGTGCGCCACGTGCACGTGCAGGCACTTGACCCGGCCCGGCATGCCGCCGGCGCTGACGTCCGTGCCGAGCGGCTCGATGGCGTCGCGTTCGGCCAGATAGGACTCGTGGGCATGGCGGTATGCCGCGGCCAGCTGGGGGTCGGTGGACAGCCGCTCGGTCATCTCGCGCATCAGTCCGCCGGCCTCCAGCGTGCCCACTGCGGAGCACAGCCGCGGGCAGGTGAGGTAGTACAGGGTGGGGAACGGCGTGCCGTCTGCGAGCCGTGGGTTGGTTTGCAGGACTGCTGGGTCACCGCACGGGCAGCGGTAGGAGACCGCGCGCACGGCCCGCGGCGGCCGACCGAGCTGGACACGGAGTACGGCCAGGTCAGCCGCGTCCAACGGTGGCAGCGGGTGTCCCTGCCGGTGGTTCACCTGGTGGCTCACCGGCCGTCGCCGGCGGCGATCGACTTCCACATGTCGTCGTACCACTGGCCTCCGGAGACGGTCCGCGGCGCCTCGGCCGGTGCCGGGCTCGGGGTATGGCTGGGCAGCTGGACCACGTACGGCGTCTCGCCGGGCCGCACGTACCGCAGTCGGTTGCGAGCCTCCACCTCGACCTGCGCGGGGTCGGAAAGTTCGGCCTTGCGCCGCTCGAGGCTGTCCACCTGCTCGCGCAGCTTCTCCTGCTGCTGGACGGTGTCGGCGAGCTCGCCGCGCTGGGCCAGATAGTTGCGCAGCGGTACCGCCACCGAGAGCACCACGGCGCACACCACCACGGCCAGCGCGGCCGCGCGCCGGGTGGGCGAAAGGCGAAGCAGCCGATGCGCTCGCGCTCGGGCGGTTACGTCTCCTTCCGGCTCGGGCTTCCTGGCCGTGGACGGTTCCCGCCGCTCCGGAGCCGGGCTGTCGCTCGGTCCGCCAAGGTCGGCAGCGCCTTGCTTACCGTCCTCGTCCTCCGACCGCGGTTCGTGGCCCTCGTCCGGCGGCCTGTGCGCTCCCTGGTCCGGCGGTGGCTGGCCGCTGCGACCGCCGCGAACGCCCTCGCGGGCGGGGCCGCCGTCCGTGCGGGCGCGGCCGGTCCGCCGCGCGGCGGTTTGGCCGGCGCGGACGGCACCAGTGCCGGCATTTCGCCGCGTCCTGCTGGTCCGTCCTCCGCCGCGGCCGCTCATCGCTGACCCGCACCCTCAGCCCTGCGGCGTGAACCGCGGAAAAGCCAGGTCGCCGCTGTACCTGGCCGCCTCGCCGAGGGTCTCCTCGATGCGCAGCAGCTGGTTGTACTTGGCCACCCGCTCTGAACGCGCCGGAGCGCCGGCTTTGATCTGCCCGCAGCCGGTGGCCACTGCGAGGTCGGCGATCGTGGTGTCCTCGGTCTCCCCCGAGCGGTGGCTCATCATGCACCGATACCCACAGGAGTGCGCGAGCGTCACGGCGTCCAGCGTCTCGGACAGGGTGCCGATCTGGTTGACCTTGACCAGCAGTGCGTTCGCGGCGCGCCGCGCGATGCCCTCCTCCAGCCGCTCCGGGTTGGTCACGAACAGGTCGTCCCCGACCAGCTGCACCCGCTCGCCGAGCTCGCTGGTGAGCTGCACCCAGCCCTCCCAGTCGTCCTCCGCCAGCGGGTCCTCGATCGAAACCAGCGGGTACCCATCGAGCAGCTCGCGGTAGTAGCTGATCATCTGCTCAGCGCTGCGCTTGGTGCCCTCGAAGGTGTAAGCGCGGTCGTCAAAGAACTCGGTGGCGGCCACGTCGAGGGCAAGGACGATGTCGCGGCCGAGGCTGTAACCGGCCTTGTCGACCGCCGCCGCGATCAGGTCGAGCGCCTCGCGGTTGTTCGGCAGGTCGGGCGCGAAGCCGCCTTCGTCGCCCAGGCCGGTGGCCAACCCCTTCGACTTCAGCACCGACTTCAGCGCGTGGTACACCTCCGCGCCGTACTGCAGCGCCTCGCGGAACGTCTCCGCGCCGATGGGCGCGATCATGAACTCCTGGACGTCGACTCGGGTGTCCGCGTGCGCGCCACCGTTGAGGATGTTCAGCATCGGCACCGGCAGCACGTGCGCGTTAGGGCCGCCGATGTAGCGGAACAGCTCCAGCCCGGCCGACTCGGCGGCCGCCTTGGCCACCGCGAGCGACACCCCGAGCAGGGCATTCGCACCCAGCCGGGACTTGTCCGGCGTGCCGTCGAGGTCCACCAGTTTCTGGTCGACCACCCGCTGCTCGAATGCCTCGACGCCGATCAGCTCGGCGCCGACCTCGTCGAGCACGGCGTTCACCGCCTTCTCGACGCCCTTACCCCCGTAGCGGGTGGCGTCGCCGTCGCGTAACTCGACGGCCTCGTGCTCCCCCGTGCTGGCGCCGCTCGGCACGGCCGCGCGGGCCAGCGTGCCGTCGTCGAGTGCCACCTCCACCTCGACCGTGGGATTGCCGCGCGAGTCCAGGATCTCGCGGGCGCCGACCTGCTCGATGACCGCCACCGAAAGGCTCCTCCGCGCTCTTCGTCGCGCCTCGTGGGGCGCACCTTCCGAGTGAGCCTATCCCCCGCCCACGGTCCCCCGCCGCAGGCACGCTGACCCCGCCGCGCGGCCGGTTCGACCCCGTATGTGGGGCGGTTCGGCCGCGCGTGTCCGCCGGTTCGACCCCGTATGTGGGGCGGTTCGGACGCGCGTGTTCGCCGGTTCGGACGCCCATGTTGGGCGGCGGTTCGGGCGCGCGTGTCCGCCGGTTCGGACGCCCATGTTGGGCGGTTCGGGCGCGCGTGTCGGGCGCTCCTGTCCGCCGGGTCTCCTGGCGCGCCCTCGTCGCGGCACGCGTAGCGTTGGCCAACCATGACCACCGCGGACAACGTCGAGCTGTTCCGCAGGGCCGAGTCGCTGTTGGCAAGCCGCCGTCCGCTGGCGGCACTGGACGCGCTGGCGCCGCTGCTGGACGCCGAGCCGGACTCACCGAGCGTGCAACTGCTCGCCGGCCGCGCCTACTTCCACTCGGCCCAGCTCGGCCGCGCCGAGCAGGCTTTTCGCCGGGTGCTCGACACTGACCCGTCCGACCACTACGCCCGTTTCGTGCTCGGCCGCACACTGCAGCGGCTCGGCCGGCTCGACGAGGCGCTGACGCAGCTCCGGATGGCCACCGCGATGGATCCGCGGCCGGAGTACCAGGAGGCACTCGGCGAGATCAGGGCGAGGATCGCCTTCGGCACCGAATGAGTCAGCGAGGGTAGCCGCCGGGCCCGGGCGGGTTACGGCATCCGCTGTGCCGCAACGTCCAACTCGTGTACCCCGAACCCGCGGACACACGCGCACGGACACGCGGACACACGTGTACGGACACGCGGACACGCGCCGGATCCGTCGACCGACGAGATGTGTCGGGATCAACCAAGCGGGTGTATGGTCTCCGAGAGTTTAGGTAAGCCTTAGCTTGAGAAGCCAAGGCTTACCTCCTGGCGGACCTGAAGACCGACGAACGTGTACGAGAGAGGCGCGCCAAATGCTGGTCAGCAACGGGCTCATCGGACTGCGGGAAGGCCTCGAGGCGGCCCTTGTCGTCACCATCCTGGTCGCCTTCCTGGTCCGCACCGACCGCCGCGCCGCGCTGAAGCATGTCTGG
>DASXTS010000247.1:0-2322 GCA_036505275.1 Pseudonocardiaceae bacterium | reverse complement strand
GCCGGCTCGTTGAGCGGCCGGCGTGCACGAGCCGCTCCGCGTGGCCGATCGCCGCGGTGTGGTCGCCGCGCCCGGCGAGCTGACCAGCGAGACGATCCAAGGCGGCGAGGAACCGCGCCGTTCCACCGTCGCTGCGCAGGTCAAACCCGCCGAGCAACCGGACCCGCAGCACCGCTCGGAGTCTGACCGGGCCGACGAGCTGCGAAACCCTCGTCCTGTTGACAAGTTGAGGCAGGGCTCTGGCACATGCCCGTAGGTTGTCGGCGTGGGCGACGGGCGACGCGCGGACTACGGGTTCGACGCGCCGGCGGTCCCGGTCGGGCTGGCCGTGGCCGCGATTGTGTCGATTGCCGTCACCGTCGTTGTCGCGGCCGGCTCGTGCTGGCCGATCTCCGCCACGCGCAGGCCTACGCCGACCAGTTGGCCGGCCTGGGTCTGGCCGACGTGACCGTACGCGACAGGGCTGGCGTTTCTGGTACGGCGGGCCGTGGGGACGTACCAGCGCGGTCATCGCAACCCGATGACATCCGCCTAACCGCAATCGGCGCCCGCGCAACTGGTCAGGAGCGTTTCGGTTCGTAGTGCAGCGCGGTGACGCCGCAGTCGAATGGTTGCGCAGCGACGAGGCGAAGCTGCTGGTAGGCCCCAGACTTGGCGAACACGGGCATGCCGGCGCCGATCGCGATCGGGTTGACGAACAGGTGAAGCTCGTCCACCAGACCCTTCTCGATCAGCGCCGGCACGAGCGTGCCGCCTCCGTAGGCGATCATGTCCCCGCCCGGCTGAGCCTTGAGCTGGTTCACGGTATCGGCGAGGTCACCGCCGGCGACAACGGCGTTGTCCCAGGGCGACTCGGTGAGCGTGTTGGAGATCACCACCTTGGGCGTGTTGTTCATCCAGTCGATGGACTCCTGGTCCTCGCTCTCGGGCCCGGCCGCCCACGCCGGGATGAACCCCTCGGCGAGCCTACGGCCCAACACAATGCAGTCGACGGGTTCGGTCAGCGCGTTGATGTAGGCGTTGATGTCGTCGGTCCACGGGAACGTCGTCCAACCCATCTCGCCGTTCGGGCCGCCCATGTAGCCGTCGACGGTGGTCTGGACCTGGATTTTCAACGTGCGCATGAGGTGCTTCCTCCGGGTTCGGGAGTGGTGCCGCCGAATGCGGCTACGACTGCGTCGAACAGCGATCACCCCGATCGACAGCAGCCGGCAGTCCGCATGGTTACCGGCCGATCAGATGCGATCACGGAGGACGTGCTGCCCGTCGTGTGCAGACGCTACGGGCGCGCTATGGGCGTCCGGCGTGCGGGACGGCGACCTCGACGGTGAGCACCCGGCCGGTGCGGGACTGGAACATCTCGCCCATCTTGTCCACGCCCCGCCAGGCGGCGACCATCACAAAGAGGGTTGTCCCGTGCGGGCCGCCGAGCATGCAGGCGAAGCACGCGTCGTCCAGTTCGATCCGGTCGAGCACGTCGCCGCCTTCGCGAACACGCTGGACGATGGGCCGGTCATCGGCCACGTCCGAGCTCCAGATCGCGCCTTCGGCGTCCATGGTGATGCCGTCGCCGGTGACGTTGGCCCACACCCGGCGGTGGGACAGGCTGCCGTCGGGGTCGATGTCGAACGCGGTGAGCCGACGTGCCCAGCTTTCTGCCACGATCAGCGTTGAGTTGTCCGGCGTGACGATCATGCCGTTGGGAAACCAGATGTCCTCGGCCACCCGGCGGGCCGTGCCATCCGGTGTGACCAGCTCGATCGAACCGGGCCGGAACTCCTCCTGGCCGAAGCGGAATCCGACACTGTTGACATAGATGTTGCCCCGGCCGTCCACCACGATCTCGTTCAACTGGCTCCCAACTCCAGCCAGGTCCGCGTGCGGGGTCAGTGACCCGTCGGCCTCCACGCGCAGCAGCCGGTCCTCACCGGTCACCAGCAGGCGGCCGTCAAGCAACCAGTCGATGGAGAAACCCGCCGGCTTCGGGCCACGGGCGATCACCTCGGTGTTGCCGTCCAGGTCGGCGGCGACAATCTCCTGGGCAACCCCCCAGTTGGCGAACCACAGCCGCCCGTCGTGCCAGCGCGGCGACTCACCCACAACAAGATCGCTGACCAGGGTCCTCAGCTCGGACATGGCACTTCCTCCCTCGATCCGCCGGCTCGCACCGGCACCGTCTGTGATAGCTACACGAACGGCGAGCAGCCGGATCGACACAACCAATCCGGGGGTGTGACCGCGTGTCCGCGCGACCAGACACGTGTGTCCGCGCCGCCCGCACGCGTATGTCCCCGCCACAGAACAACATGTCTCAAAGCGCTA
>DASXTS010000246.1:0-3101 GCA_036505275.1 Pseudonocardiaceae bacterium | reverse complement strand
CGCCGCCCGTGCCGTGGCCGACCGCGCCCAGGCGCCCCGCGTCGACGACGATCTCCCCGGTGCCGAGGCGAACCCCGGTGCTCACGTCGAGCGCCGTGCGCAGGTCGGCGGCCAGCGCGGCGGCGGAGGCGAGTGGGCCGCGCTGGGTGTCCGGGGCGAGCGCCACGATGCCCCATGAGGCCAGGTGGCGCATCAGCCAGGCGTACCGGATGGCCGGCTGCATCCAGCCGTGGCCGAGCGCCACCGCGGGCACGCCGCGCCCGCGCGCCGGCGCGTACACCACACCGGGCAGGCCGACCAGGGCAAGGTCACCGCGCAGCACCTCGGCGTTCCCCGGCCGGGACAGCAGGCCGAGGAGTTCCTTGGCGCCCTTCGCGGTGCGTGCCATGGGCGGACGCTACCGCGTCGGGATCACAGCCGGGCCGGTAGGCTCGCCACGGTGTGCGGAATCGTGGGCTATGTGGGTCAGCGGCCGGCGCTCGATGTCGTGCTCGACGGGCTACGCAGACTTGAGTACCGGGGCTACGACTCGGCCGGGGTGGCGGTGGTCGACGGCATGGGGTTGCTGGCCGTCGAGCGCAAGGCCGGACCGCTGTCGAACCTGGAGGGCCGGCTTGACGAGGTCGGCAGGGAGTCGTTCGCCGGCAGCACGGCGATCGGGCACACCAGGTGGGCGACGCACGGCGCGCCGACGGATCGCAATGCGCACCCGCATCGGGACACGGCCGGCAAGGTCGCGGTGATCCACAACGGCATCATCGAGAACTTCGTCGAGCTGCGCGCCGGGCTGGAGAAGGACGGCGTCGAACTGTCCAGCGACACCGATACGGAGACCGCGGCGCACCTGGTGGCGCGGGCATACGCGTACGGCGAGACGGCCGGCGACCTTGCCGCGTCGGTGCGCGCGGTGTGCCGGCGTCTGGAGGGCGCGTTCACCCTGGTGTTCATGCACGCCGACCACCCGGGCACGATCGTCGCGGCGCGACGCTCGTCGCCGCTGGTGGTCGGTGTCGGCGACGGCGAGACCTTCGTCGCCTCGGACGTCGCGGCGTTCATCGACCACACCCGCAACGCCGTCGAGCTAGGCCAGGACCAAGTGGTGACGATCACTACGGATGGCTACGACGTGACCGACTTCCACGGCGAGCCGGCCATCGTGAAACCGTTCCACGTCAACTGGGACCTCTCGGCCGCCGAGAAGGGCGGCTACGAGTACTTCATGCTCAAGGAGATCGAGGAGCAGCCCGACGCGGTGGCCAACACGCTGCGCGGGCACTTCCACGGCGGCCGCATCGTGCTCGACGAGCAGCGCCTGTCCGACCAGGATCTGCGCGAGGTCGACAAGGTGTTCGTGGTGGCCTGCGGCACGGCCTACCACTCCGGGCTCCTCGCCAAGTACGCGATCGAGCACTGGTGCCGGTTGCCCGTCGAGGTCGAGCTGGCCTCGGAGTTCCGCTACCGCGACCCGGTGCTGGACCGGGACACCCTGGTGCTGGCGGTCTCCCAGTCCGGCGAGACGGCGGACACCCTGGAGGCGGTGCGGCACGCCCGTGACCAGAAGGCCAGGGTGCTCGCGGTGTGCAACACCAACGGCGCGCAGATCCCCCGCGAGTCCGATGCCGTGCTCTACACCCACGCCGGGCCGGAGATCGGCGTGGCGTCCACCAAGTGCTTCCTCGCCCAGATCGTCGCCACCTACATGGTCGGTCTGGCGCTGGCCCAGGCCCGCGGCACCAAGTATCCGGACGAGGTGGCCCGCGAGTTCGCCGAGCTGGAGGCCGCGCCGCGCGCCGTCGCCGGCGTACTGTCCACCGTGGACGACACCCGCGCGCTGGCCGCCGAGCTGGGAGACGCGCGAGCGGTGCTCTTCCTCGGCCGGCACGTCGGCTATCCGGTGGCCCTGGAGGGCGCGCTCAAGCTCAAGGAGCTGGCCTACATGCACGCCGAGGGCTTCGCGGCCGGCGAGCTCAAACACGGGCCGATCGCGCTCATCGAGGACGACCTGCCGGTGTTCGTGATCATGCCGTCGCCCAAGGGCCGGCCGATCCTGCACGCCAAGCTGCTGTCCAACATCCAGGAGATCACCGCCCGCGGGGCGCGCACCATCGTGATCGCCGAGGAGGGCGACGAGACGGTCAAGCCGTTCGCCCGGCACCTGATCGAGGTGCCCGCCCTGCCGACGCTGCTGCAGCCGCTGGTGTCCACCGTGCCACTGCAGGTGTTCGCCGCCGAGGTCGCCCGGCTGCGCGGCTACGACGTGGACAAGCCGCGCAACCTCGCGAAGTCGGTGACGGTGGAGTAATCGAGCTCGCGGCCCCGCGGGTACCTTCCCCTGGTGCGCGGAGTCTGGACCGTCGAGCAGGTACGGGCCGCGGAGCAGGCGGTGATCGCCCGCGTCGGCGAGGCCGCGCTGATGCGCCGGGCCGCGTTCGGGGTGGCGGGGCAGGCCGCCGAGCTGCTGCGTGAGCACACCGGGGGCGTGGTGGGCCGGCGGGTCACGCTGCTCGTCGGCGCCGGCAACAACGGCGGCGACGCGCTGTGGGCCGGCGCCTTCCTGCGCCGCCGCGGCATCGCGGTGACGGCCGTGCTACTCGCCCCGCAGCGGGCGCACGCCGCCGGCCTGGCCGCACTGCGCGACCTCGGCGGCCGGGTGCTGGAAACAGGTGCCGAGCGGGCGGTGGCCGCCGTCCGGACGGCCCACCTGGTGATCGACGGCATTGTCGGGCTGTCGGCGCACGGGCCGCTGCGCCCGGACGCGGCCGTGCTGGTGGCCGCGGCGGACGCGGCCGCAGCGCCGATCGTGGCCGTCGATCTGCCCAGCGGGGTCGACCCCGATACCGGCGCGGCTGACGGGCCGGCGGTGACGGCGGCCGCGACGGTGACCTTCGGCGTTCTCAAACCGGTGCACGTGCTCGCGCCGCACCACTGCGGCGCGCTGCGGGTGGTCGACATCGGCATCGGTGATGCGTTACCGGCGCCGGCCATCCGCATGCTGGACACCGCCGACGTGGCCGAAGCCTGGCCGGTTCCCGGCCCGGCCGACGACAAGTACACGCAGGGTGTGACCGGGGTGGCCGCGGGCTCGGCGACCTATCCCGGCG
>DASXTS010000245.1:0-3443 GCA_036505275.1 Pseudonocardiaceae bacterium | reverse complement strand
TGTACACGGGCGGCGGCGCGGACGTGACCGTGGTCGGCGCGAACATGCAGCAGATCGACTTCAAGGTCACGCAGGGTGCTGGCGAAACGCGCCTTGCGGCGGCCGGTGGGTTGCACCCGGCGGTGGTCCCTCTCTCCGAGGGCATGGAAGGCTCGAGCCTGAACACGGGGAACATCAACGCGGTTCGCAGGCTGGTCGGGGAGACCACGTTGCGTCCGCTGTGGCGCAACGCCGCCGGCTCGTGGGAAGTCTTGGCCCCGGCCCCGTCGGGGTCGCGGCTCTGGTACGACGCCAGGGATGTGGCGTTCTTGCGCGAGGACGCCAAGGACGAGGCCGAGATCACCCGCATCGACGCGGAGACCATCGCCAAGCTGGTCAGTTCCGGGTTCACCCAAGCGTCATCGAAGGCTGCGGTGGTCGGCCGCAACATGGACCTGTTGGACGAGATCCCCGGCTGGATCAGCGTGCAGATGCAGCCCAGCCAGGCCGCTTTGCCGGCACAGGTGACGAACGGCGCGAAAGCGGCACTGCCAGTGGGAGGTTGACGTGGCGGACCCTAAGACGCCGTACGGACCCAAGTCCGAGGTGACCTACGCCGACCCTGGCTACCAGGAGGACGGCAAGGCCCGCTACCCACTGGACACGGCAGATCACGTGCGGGCGGCCTGGTCCTACATCAACATGCCGAAGAACGCCGCGAAGTACACCGCGGAGCAGGTGGCGAAGATCAAGGCCAGGATCAAGGCGGCCGGGAAGAAGTTCGGGGTGGAGTTCAGCGACGAGGCCAAGCGCACCGAACCCGAGCATTACGCCCGGTCGTGGGCGCTGGACGGCATCGAAGTGTTGCGCGCCTCCGACGGGTACGGCGATGGGCGCACCGTGAAGGCGTACGCAACGCCGTTCGACGTGCCGACCGAGATCACCGACCAGCACGGCCACTACTACGAGGTCATTGACCGCACCGCTTTCAACCGCACCCTCTCCCACGGGATCGACAGGGTCGGGGTGTACTACCACCACGGGTTGACGATCCACGGCACCCCCTCGGACCTGGGAAGCATCCCCATCGGGTCACCGTTGGAGATCCGCCCCGACGGTAAGGGACTGTTGACGGTGACCCGGTTCAACGCCTCGCCGATGGCTGAGGGCGTCCTTGAGGCGATCCGCAACGGCGACCTCCGCGGCTACTCGTTCCGCGGCCAGATCTACAAGTCGAACCCGTCAAGCATCCGCCGCGTACGCAACGGGTCGCTGCCGACGGTGCGTCGCATGGAACTGGGCTTGAAGGAATACGGCCCCACACCAACTCCCGCCTACCGGGAAGCCTCCATCGAGGCCATCCGGGCGGCGTTGCAAGAAATCCTCGCGACCACTCCCCCGAGGGACCCGGACGCACATTCAGCCACTCCCGACGTGGGACCCGGCGCCGAGGACCCGCGCGAAACGCACTCCACTCGGCAACAGGTGATCCGCTTCAAGCGGGCGTTACGCGAGCGAGGTCTGAGCAATGGGTAAGCGAGTGTCGGAGGTTCTCCGCGAGGAGATGGAGGCCATCCGGGCGGAGATCCAGGTCATCGAGGACACCGAGGAGCCGTCGGAGGACGAGCTCCAGCGGGGTCAGGGCCTGCTGGACGAGTGGGACGCCAAGCAGGCCGACTACGACAAGGCCGTGGCGCGGGAAAAGAAGGTCGACGAGGTCATGCGGGCCCGCCTGCAGCCAGAGAAGGTGGAGTCCACCTCCCCGGCGCGCCCGCGTGGTCCCGAGGTGATTCGGCACGTCGAGCCGTTCGAGACGCAGGAGGAGCTGGTCCGCAGCCTGTGGAACCACGGCTCCTTCGACGAGAAGGACACCATCAGCCGCGCCCTGAGCGCCGTGGACGGCGCGCCCCGGCACCTGGTGGACGCGGGCAAGGAACGCCTGCACGACCTGCTTCACCTGGACAACCGGCACGCGCCCCTGATCGCCCGGCACGTGCTGCTCACCGGTTCCCCCGAGTACCACGAGCAGTTTCGCGAGTTCGTCGCCTCCCGCGGCACGTACGTGGGTGAGGCAATGCGTGCCGCGATGTCCCTCACGGACGCCAACGGTGGATATCTGGTCAAGATGGCCTCCTGACGCCGCGAGGCGTCAGTGAACATCCCGAGAATTGCTGGGACATCCTGCTAGACGGCCGCACCACAGCGTGAGGCGAAAGCCTGAGCGCGACGGTTCGAGAAGCGGACGGTAGGGACAATCAGCAGCCGAGCTTGCCTGGGCCCGCCCCGACAAGAAGGTTCAACGACTATGTACGGGATATCTCACTCAATCCTACAGTAACCCTGTACTCTTGGTATGTGACGATCCGAGAGTGCGTGATCTGCGAGACTCCGTTCCAGCCGCGGCGCAAGGTCGACAAGACCTGCTCCCTGGACTGCCAGGTCCAGCACCGGCGGCGGCTCAGCCGTGCCAGGGCTGCCCGGTACTACAAGCCGCGCCCACCTCGTCCTGACAGCACGTGCGAGTCCTGCGGTGCCGCCCTTCCGGTAGCCAGGATGGGACCGCGGCCCCGCTGGTGCTCGCCATGCAAGGCCAACAGGGAACACCTGCGGGGCCGTGAACGGATCGCGGTCCGGCGGTGCCACAAGTGCCACGCTCCTGTACCCGAGGCCGTGCGGAAACCCGGCATCGCGGTGTGCGACGGTTGCCGAATCGACCCGCGTAAGCATCGCGACGAGCACGAGCAACGGCGTCGGCTGCGCAAGTACGGCCTCACCCAACATGAGTACGACCAGCTCCTGGTCGCACAGGGTGGCCGTTGCCGGACCTGCGGCACGGACGAGCCCGGCGTCAAGGGTTGGTGCATCGACCATTGTCACCGCTCCGGTCAGGTCCGGGCGTTGCTGTGCAGCCGATGCAACACCGTGCTGGGCTTGGCCAACGAGGACCCCGCAGTCCTTCGGGCACTGGCAGACTTCGCAGAACAATGGCAAGCGAGTGAGATAAAGATATAGTCTGGCCTTCACGGAAACGTGAAGAGGCTGGCAGAAATGACCAGCCCCCTCGGCTAGCCGAGGAGTAACAACAGCGACCATTCACCCTGGACCCGACTGTCATCCTCACAAACGCCGGGTCAGCGAACCCGTTCCGTGCCATCTCCACCATCAAGACCATCGGCACGGACGACTGGAACGGTGTCACCTCCGCTGGCGTGAACGCGGAGTGGACCGCGGAAGGTGTGGAAGCCGCAGACGCCAGCCCCGGCTTCGGCCAGCCGAAGATCACCCCGAAGAAGGCCGACGCGTGGGTGTTCGGCTCCTACGAGGTCCTCGCCGACTCCGGCTTCGCGTCCGAGCTGGGTCGGCTGTTGGCCGATGCGAAGGACCGCCTCGAGGCCGCCGCGTTCGCCACCGCCAACACCGGCGCCACCATCCCCCGTGGTGTCGTCGCCGCCGTGGGCGCGGTG
>DASXTS010000244.1:0-12020 GCA_036505275.1 Pseudonocardiaceae bacterium | reverse complement strand
GCGCCGACCAGGAGCAGGGACACCATGTCCGGCTTGGCGTTGAGCACCTGGGCGATCGGGGCGGAGAAGTCCTGCGTCGTCTGCTGGGTGCCGATGCTCGACACGACGTTGAAGCCGAGGCTCTTGCCCATCTCCGGGATGGTCTTCTCGGCGATGTCCTTCAGCGTTGGAGACCAGGCCGCGTACACGATGCCGACCGACTTGACGTTCTTGGACTTGATGAAGTCGCCGACCTTGGGGTAGTAGCTGCTCATCGGCGGGGTGGCCCGGTACGTGTAGTCGCCGATGACCACGCCGGGGCTGCCGGCCTGGGTGAAGATGATCGGCATCTTGCTCTTGTCGGCGATCGGCGCGAGCGCGACGGCCTCGTTGCTGGAGACCGAGCCGAACACCGCGGCGACGTTCTTGTCGGCGACGGCCGGGGTCAGCTTGCTGGCCGCGGTCTGCGCGTTACCCGCGGTGTCCTCCTTGGACAGCACGAGCTTCGTGTCGCCGAGGAACTTCTGAGAGTTGATCTCGTCGATCGCGACCTCGTAACCCTTGTTGGCCGCCAGGCCGGCGAAGGCGGCCGGCCCGGTTGTCGGGTTGATGGACACAACCTTGATCTCGGCCGGCAGGTTGCTGCTGGTACCGCCTGAGGAGCTTGACGAGCCGGTGTTGGAGCCGCACGCCGCGAGGCTCACCACGGCGCCTGCGCAGAGCAAGGTGGTGGCGCCGCGAAGGAGCCGGCTGCGCCCGTTTCCGTTCATCCCACGTCCTCCGGAGATGTGATTATCATGCGCATCATTCGCATGGTGCGGCTCACGGTAGAGCAGGTTCGGGAGCTTGTCCAGGACCTGTGCAACATCGTTCCATAGCCGTTACCCACAGTGTCCGAGCACTCGCGCGAGTGCCTCGTCGCGATCCCGGACAAGCCGCCGGGCCAGCCCGCTGTCCGGCGCGAACAGGTCGAACCCGTGGATGCCGCCCGGGTACACGTGCAGCTCCACGGGCACGCCGGCACGAACCAGCCGCCTGGCGTATTCGATGTCCTCGTCGGCGAACAGATCGAGGTCGCCGGTGGCGACGAAGGCCGGCGGCAGGCCGCCCAGTTCGGTGGCCCGCGCCGGCACCGCATAGGGCGAGACGCCGTCCCGCTCCCCCGGCTCGTGCCCCAGATAGGCCCGCCAGGCGATCAGGTTGGACACCCGGCCCCACAGCTTCGGGTGATCCACCAGGTCGCTGTCGGTGCGGTCGTCCAGCATCGGGTAGATCAGCAGCTGGAAGGCCGGCCGCACCTGCCCGCGGTCCCTGGCGAGCAGCGCGAGCCCGGCGGCCGAGCCGCCGCCCGAGCTGGCGCCCCCGATCGCGATGCGGTCCGGGTCGAGGCCCAGCCGTTCGGCGTTACGGGCCGTCCAGAGCAGCCCGGTGTAGCAGTCCTCCAGTGGCGTGGGGAACGGGTGTTCTGGCGCCCGCCGCCAGTCCACCGACACCGCGGCGCAGCCGAGGGTGCGCACCACGGATTCGAGGAAGGGGTCGTCCTGGTCGACGCTGCCCAGCACGTGCCCGCCGCCGTGGATCCAGTACAGGCACGGCAACGGGCCGGCCGGCCGGTTGGCCGGGCGGTAGTGCCGCACCCGGACCTGCGCCGATCCGTCGAGCGTGGCGACCAGGTGGTCCTCGCGGGCGACCGACGGGTCGGCCGGCATGCGGGCGCGGGCCTGGGCGGCCAACTGCTCCCTGGCCACGCGGGCCGCCGGGATGTCGGTCAGGTCCAGCACCGGCACCGCGGGTAGGGCCGCGGCGACCTCGGGGTCGATCCGGTCCCGGAACCGCACGGCCGGCTCAGAGCTCCAGGTCCGGCCCGAGCCGCCGCCCGGGCGTGAAGCGGGCGGGAATGCGCTGGTAGCCGGAGTTGACCCCCTGCGACGGGTAGGCCTGCAGCGCCTCGTAGTCGACCTCGTAGTCGGGCATCCGGGTGATCACCTTACCGATCAGCTCATGCGCCATGGCGCGGGCGAGGTGCGCGCCGGCGCAGCGGTGCACCCCGATGCCGAAGGCGGCGTGCCGGTTCGGCCAGCGGTGCAGGTCCACCTCGTCCGGCCCGTCGAAGGCCGCGCTGTCGCGGTTGGCCGACGCCCAGGCCAGCAGCACCCGGTCGCCGGGGCGCAGCGGACAGCCGGCGATCTCGACGTCCCGGGTGACCGTGCGGGCCAGCGCCTGGGTCGGCGAGAAGAACCGGAGAAACTCCTCGACCGCGCGCTCGAGCAGTACGGGATCGCCGGCGAGCTCGCGGCGCTGGTCCGGATGCCGGGACAGGTACACCAGGGTCTGCCCGACGAGCGAGGCGGTGGTGGCGACACCGCCGGAGATGAGCAGCTCGACCATCGAGTACGCATCGTCCTCGCCGATCGGCGCACCGCCGACGTCCTGGGACACGATCCAACTGATCAGGTCATCCCGCGGGGCGGCCCGGCGCTGCGCGATGGCAGCCCTGATCTGTTCGGTCATCCACGGGATGTCGACCTCGACGGCGTGGGCGTGCTCGGCGCCGCCGGGCACGTCGGCGAGCACCGCGTGCAACGCGGCGGAGTAGCGCCGCCAGTCCGCGGCCGGCATGCCCAGCCAGTCGAGCGTGACGACGGCCGGCACCCCGATCACCGCGGCCAGGTCGCACTCGCCCTGCTCGATCACCTGGTCGATGAACCAGGTGGTGATCGCGCTGATCCGCGGCCGCAGCCGCTGCACCGCGGCCGGCGTGGTCATCGGGTTGAGGATCTTGCGGTACGGCCGGGAATCCGGCGGATCGAGCTCGACCGGGATGTGCAGGTGGACCGGCACCTTCGGGATCACGGTGGCCAGGCCGTCGCCGCCATGCTGGCTGCGAGCCGAGGAGAACACGTCGTCCGTCCGAGCGGCCTCGAAGACCGTGCCGTAGTCGGTGAACACCCAGTAACCGCCATGCGACTCGGTCCGGACCACCGGGCCCAGCGCGCGCAGCCGCCGGTACGCCGCAACCGGATCGCGGGAGTGCTCGGCGCTGGTGTGGTCGAAGCTCGTCACCGGGCAACGCGGCGTGTCGCTCATCGCTCGTCGACCTCCAAGCCCTCCGACCGGCTCTTCCACCAGACCCTTCCGGCAGTCCATGATAATAGTTAGTCTGGTTATGGGCGTCTAGCGGCAGAATCGAGGGGCCATGCGGACCGGAGTCATCCTCGGTGACGTGCCCGCCAGCCTGTCCCCGCGCGAGCATCTGGACGGGCTGCTGCGGCAGGTGGAGGCGGCCCAGCGCAACGGCGTCAGCTACCTGACGATCGGCCAGCACTTCCTTTACGGCGACCTGAGGTGGTTGCAGCCGATCCCGACCCTGGCCCGGCTGGCCGCCGAGCTCGACGACGGCGTGACCCTGGCGACGATGATCGTACAAGTGCCGCTGCACCACCCGGTGGCGCTGGCCGAGGAGCTGGCCACGCTCGACATCATGACCCGGGGGCGGCTCGTGGTCGGCGTCGGCGCCGGCTACCGCGCCGACGAGTTCACCGCGTTCGGCGTCGACTTCGGCCAGCGCTTCGCCATGCTGGAGGAGGGGCTGGCGCTGATCCGGCGGCTGTGGACCGAGGACGAGGTGAGCTTTCACGGCCGCTACTGGACGCTGGACAGCGCCCGGCCGCACATCCGGCCGTGGCAGCAACCACATCCGCCGCTCTGGCTGGGCGCGATGACCGAGATCGGGGTGCGGCGCTCGGCGCGGCTCGCCGACGGCTGGCCGGTGACCCCGGAGACCAAGATCCCCGACCTGGTTCGGCTGATGTCGCTGTACGAGGACGAGCGCGAGCGGCTGGGCCGGCCGCAGGTCCGGCACCCGCTGCGCCGGGAGATCGTGCCGGCGCCGACCACCGACGATGCGTTCCGCCGGTTCGAGCTGATGGCCAAGGAGCGGCTGATCGCCTACGCCAGGCGCCAGCTCGCCACCCGGGACGCGGGCGAGCTGGAGTCGAGCTTTCGGGAACTGGCCGCCAAGGAGGCGTTCCTCGGCACGCCGGCCGAGTGCATCCGCCAGATCCGCGAGCTGGCCGCGATCGTGCCGATCGACCCGATCATCGTGCGGGCGCAGTGGCCGGGCATGCCGGCCGACCAGGTCGTCGAGTACCTCGACGAGCTGGGCGAGGAGGTGATCCCGGCGATGCGCCAGATCGAGTCCGTGCCCAGGGTGGTGCGCGGGGAGTGAGCGGTGGGACGTGGCCTGAGGCTTAGTATCGCGAGCCGACCGAAGAGAATGCGTGAGTTCCAGCAGCAGCATTCCACGCTTCGCGCCGTTCGAGTACGACTTCTACCGGCAGCTCACCGATGATTGCCGCCTCGTCGACGCCTTCCGCACCCTGCATCCCGACATGGTTGAACACAGCTGGGTCGGCCGCACCGGTGACGGCTACCGCTACGACCACGCGCACTGCACCCCCGACCTGGCCGGCACGCTGGTCGCCTGCGACTACGTTCACCAGCCCCGCCTCGACCGGTTGAGTGACCATTCCGCGCTGTCGGCGCGCCTCGCGGTCAACCCCGGCGAGCTATTGATAACGTCCGATCCGACTGCCGCCAGCACGCCGCCGACACTGTTCTGACCAGGACCGTTACTCAGCCTCTCCACTGGCGGTTGTGATCTGCCGCCGAACGTGATCAGGAGAGCCGGCCCGGATGCCCGCCACCCCCGCCGAAGGCGCCACCCTGCGCATCGGAGCCCGCGTGCTCCTGCTCGAACAGAACGATCGCGTCCTGCTCATTCATGCCCGTGACCCTGATCAACCCGGCCACCACTGGTGGGAACTGCCCGGCGGCGGAGCTGACCCCGGCGAAAGCCTCGCCGATACCGCCCGCCGCGAACTCATAGAGGAGACCGGCATCCTCCTCGACCACATCGGGCCCCACCTCTGGGACCGCGAGACCCGCTTCCACTACCGGGGCCGCGAGCACCACCGACGAGAGAGCGTCTACCTCGCCCGCCTCGCCGACACCACGCCCACCTTGCGGCCCAAGCGCACCGCCAACGAGCAAGCCGGCCTCATCGAGCACCGCTGGTGGACCCAGCCCGAACTCGCCGCATGTCGCGACAAACTCCTCCCACCCAATCTGCCGGCACTCCTCGCCGACATCCTCGACGGCGCACTCCGCCAGCCAGTTCTCCTCCACATATAGATCCCGGCACATATAGATCCAGGCGTCCCATACGGCCAATGGGCACGGTCGAGTGGCTGCGACTAACCACAGAGGATCGAGCGCCTCCGGCTACCAACTGACCTTTCCCCATAGCTCGGACATTTCCGGTGTGGCGGCGGTGGCGGTCTGGTGAGGCCGTGTTGGTGCTGGCGCGGGTGGTGTACGGGTGGCGCGCCGGCAGCCTACGACGGTGCGGAAAAGTCCGCCGGCGGACGCGAAACTCAGCCGGGCTGCGCCGTCAGCCCGGCTGCGCCACGCAGCCTGACTCCAGGAGCCGCGCGATCTCGTCACCGGGGTAGCTGAGCTCCGCGACCACGGCCGTGGTGTGCTGGCCGGGTGCGGGTGCGGCACCGGGCAGCTGCGGTGCGGTGCGGCTGAACCTCGGTGCCGGCGCGGGCTGCACCGCGCCCGGCCGCCCGGGCACCGCCGGTAGACGCCGCGCTGCACGGCGTGCTCGAGGGCCTGGGCCTCGTCGAGGCTCAGCACCGGGGTGACGCAGGCGTCCAGGCCGGCGAACCGCGCCGCCCCTCGTCCCGCGTCCTGGTCAGGAAGGCCTGCAGCAGCGCGCCCGCAGCGCCGGCTACCGTGCGGTCACCGTGGCCTTCGCGCAGGCTTTCGTCCTGGCCGAGGCCGACGGCCTCCAGCATGGTGAGGAAGAACTTGCGCTCGATGGTGCCGACCGCGACCACCTGGACGCCGGCCGGCTGCTTGAGGTCCACCGCGATCGAGCGGCGGCCCCGCTCCAGCGCGGGTTCGGGGTGTACTCGCCGCTGGGCGGGCCGACCCGGTTCACCCGGACGACGTCGGCGCCCATGTCGGCGAGCATCATCGCGGCGAACGGTCCGGGCCGATGCCCACCAGCTCGACCACGCGCACGCCGTGCAGGGGGCCCACGGTCAGCCCCCGGCCGGGTCGCCGTCGCGCAGCAGCCCGCGCAGCCGCGCCTTGGCCACCTTGTCCAGGGTGGAGCGCGGCAGCTCGGCCACCACGCGGACCTCCCGCGGCCGCTTGAACGCCGGCAGCAGCCGCGCGCACAGCGCCTCGATCTCCCGCAGCACGCCCGCCTCGCCGCCGTTGCCCAGGTCGCCGTTGCCCAGGTCGTCATCGCCTCGCTGGCCGTCAAGCAACACGAACGCGACGGGCACCTCGCCCAGCATGCGGTCGGGCCGGCCGACGACGGCGGCCTCCCGGACGCCGCGCGCCTGCAGCACCACCCGCTCGATCTCCGGTGCGCCGACGTTCTCCCCGCCCACCTTGAGCACGTCCTTGTCCCGCTCCACAAATGTCAAGGTGCCACCGGGGTCGCGCCGCACCCGGTCGCCGGTGCGCAGCCAGCCGTCCTCGGTGTACGCGGCGGCCGTGGCGGCGGCGTCGCCGAAGTAGCCACCGAACAGCGACACCCCTGGCACGCCGCGGACCAGTAGCAGCCCCATCTCGCCGGGGCCCACCGCTGCGCCGGACCCTGCGCCGGACTCTGCGCCGGACTCTGCGACGACCGCGACCGCGTACTCCGGCGCCGGCCGGCCCATGCTGCCCGGCAGGTCGGGCTGGCACGGGTCGCCGCACACCGGGTGCGACACGGTCTCGGTCATGCCGAACCAGCCGATCGCCGGCACCCCGCCCGGCCCCTGCCCGGGCGCGATGCAGTAGCTGTTGCCCCAGCCGCGGAAGTTATGTCCGGCCACCACGTCGTGGCCGGCGAGCGCGCGCAGGCAGAAGGACACCATGGAGCTCCACGTGCAGCCGTGCGCGGCGGCGACCTGCCAGAACCTCGACGCGGAGAACTTCGGCTGCAGCACCGTGGTCGCGCCGGCCCACCAGGTGGACAGCAGCGAGTACGACAGCGCATTGGTGTGGAACAGCGGCAGGTGCAGCAGGTTGACGTCGGCCGGGCCGAGCCGCTGGTGCGCGGCGCCCACCTGGCCGGCCCACAGGCAGTTGGCGTGCGTCCAGACCACCGCCTTGGGCCGTGCCGTGGTGCCCGAGGTGTACTGAATGCTCGCCGCGTCGAGCGGCCGGACCGCGGGCGGCCGCAGGTCCCGCTCGTCGGCCAGCAGCCTCCGCAGCGAGTCCGCGCCGGAGGGGCCGGGCCGGGCGCCACCCGGCAGCCCGTCCGCGACCGCGATCCAGCGCAGGCCGGGCATGGCCGCCGCGAGCTCGCCCGCGTACTCCGGCGCCACTATCGCCGCCTCCGGCGCGGCATGCCGGCCGTAGTAGCCCAGCTCGTCGGCCGAACTGCGGGTGTTGAGGCAGACCGCCACGGCACCCGCGGTCAGCACGGCCGCCCAGGACAGCACGAGGTCGGGGCCGTTGTCCATCAGCAGGACCAGGCGGTCGCCCGGCCCGATGCCCCTGGCCTGCAGACCGGCGGCCAGCCGCCGTACGTCGCGCACCAGCTCGCCGTAGGTCCAGCTCGCGCCGGGGCCGTCGAACGGAACCCAGCGCAGCGCTGGGTGCCGCGCCCGGTCGCGAGCGAGCCGGTCGAGCAGCGTCGGCAGGGTGCCGTCGCCGGTGGCGCGCAGCGGAGTGATCACGTGATCCTGCGTTGAACGTGCTTGACCCGGAAGAACTCGCGGTAGCCGTCCTCCCCCATCTCGCAGCCGATGCCGCTGCGCCGCGAGCCACCCCACGGCACGTCGGGGCGCATGTCGCCGCCCCCGTTGATCGCGACGGTGCCGCTGTCCAGGCGCTGCGCCACCAGCATGGCCTGCTCCGGGTCGCCCCAGACGACCGCGTTGAGCCCGAACCTGGTCCCGTTCGCGATCCGCACCGCCTCCTCGACGTCCCGGTACGGCAACAGCGCGGCGACCGGGGCGAACAGTTCCTCCTGACAGATCTCGGCGTCCGGTGGCAGGCCACCGACCAGCGTCGGCTCCAGGAAGAAGCCGGCACCCTGCGGCCGGCCGCCGCCGACCAGCACGCGTCCCCCCGCCTCGACCGCCCGGCGCAGGTAACCCTCGACCCGGTCCCGGTGCTCGGCGGAGATCAGCGGTCCCACCTCGGTGGTCTCCAGCCGGGGGTCGCCCACCGGGACGTGCTCGGCGATGAACGCCCTGGCCCGCTCGACCAGCTCGTCGTGCTGGTCCTCGTGCACCACGATCCTGGTGGTGGCCCCGCAGCCCTGCCCGGCGTTGCGGCAGAACCGCAGGATGCTGGGCGGCACCACGTCGGCCAGGTCGGCGCCGGGCAGCACCAGGTTGGGCGACTTGCCGCCGAGCTCGAGCACGACCTTCGTCGTGGTGGCCGCGGCGAGCCGCATCACTCGCGAGCCGACCGCGTTGGATCCGGTGAACGTCACCATGTCCACGTCCCGGTGGCCGGCCAGCCGCTCGCCGACCGACGGTCCACCGGCCACCAGGTTCAGGACACCCGGCGGCACCCCGGCCTTCTCGGCCAGCCGGACGAGCGCGATCGAGCAGCGCAGCCCGCGCGGCGAGGGCATCAGCACCACCGAGCAGCCGGCGGCCAGCGCCGGCCCGACCTTCCACGAGATCATGTTGATCGGGTAGTTGTACGGCGTGATGGCGGCCACCACGCCGATCGGCTCGCGCAGCAGCACGCTCTCCGATCGCACCGCGCCATGGCTGGGTGGCAGGTGCTGCTCGGCGCCGCCCAGCGGGCCGCGCACGGCCGCGCCGGCGAACCAGCGGAAGTTCACCGCGGGCTGGGCGACCTGCAGCGAGCGGGCCAGCCTGATCGGTGAGCCGACCTCCGCCACCACCAGGTCGGCCAGCTCGCCGGCCTGCGCGTCGATCAGGTCGGCCAGCCGGTGCAGCACGGCGGCCCGCTCGCCGGCCGGCAGCCCGCGCCACACCCGCTGGTCGAAGCTGCGCCGGGCGGCGGCGACGGCGGCGTCCACCTGTCCGGTGTCGGCCCCGGTCCAGCCGCCGGAGATGGCCCCGGTCGCCGGGTTGACGCAGTGGAACGCTCGCCGCGGCCGGGCAGCCAGCTGCCGTCGACCAGGCAGGCGGTGTCGAGGTCGGTCCGGCTCACCGTTTGCTCCCGCTAGATGTCGCGCTGGATATCGATGTCGAGGATCAGTGACTGGAAGGCCTTGCCATGCGGGTCGGCGCGCAGCGTCATGGAAACGCCGCCGCCGAGGGCCCTGGTCAACACGAAGTTGAGGCCGCGGGACCGCGGTATCTCGTAGCGCACCACGTCGCCCCGCACAAGCTGGCCGAAACGCTCGCGGACCACGTCGGCGGTGAGGCGCTCGCGCAGCAGGTCGTAGTCGGCGTCGTCGTAGACGAACACGCAGATGTTGCTGGTGTCCCCCTTGTCGCCGGAGCGGCTGTAGGCGATCTCCCTGAGCTTCACGACACCACCACCGAGGTCTCGACCGGCACCAGCTCGCGCGGCACCAGGGCGGGGGTCACGGCCAGTGCTGGCACCACGGAGGTGCTGACGCCACCCCCGCCGGCCGGCCCGAAGTAGAGGTACTCGATCTCGTCCAGCGCCGCCTGCGCGACCTGCCGCGACGGGCTGCGCGCCGCGAGCCGCAGCCGCACCTCGGCCGGATAGCCGCCGGGCATCCGGTCGCCGAACAGCGAGTCGACGCCCTGCAGGTCGATCCGCAGGTCGTCGATCTGCGCGGCGAACGGTTCGAGGCGCCGCCGGACGATCTCCTCGGCGCGGCGCGCCCGCTGCACGCAGCCCGGGCCGCCGTAGGAGATCTCGCCGACCGCCTTCCAGCCGAGGTCCACCCCGACCAGCACCTTGAGCGTGTCGGGACGGGCGGTGCCGCGGGCCCCGGACAGCCGCACGCGGTCCGGCCCGGCCTGCTCGATGAGCACGTCGCCGAAGTCGGCGGTGACGTCCGGGGTGAGGTAGCGGGCCGGGTCGTGGATCTCGTAGTAGATCTGGGTCTTCGCGGTCCGAACGTCGACGGCGCCGCCGGTGCCAGTGAGTTTGGTGATGACCGCGTGGTCGGCGTGCATCTCGGCCATCGGGAAACCGAGCCGGTGCGGGTCCGGCACGGTGCGGTACGGCGGATCCTCGAAGTTGCCGCCGGTGCTGTGCACGCCGCACTCGAGCATGTGCCCGACCAGGGTGGCCTGCCCGACCAGGTTCCAGTCGTCCAGCGCCCAGCCCAGCTCGTGGCAGATCGGGCCGACGAACAGCGACGGGTCTGCCAGCCGGCCGCCGAGGACGATCTGCGCGTCGCGCTGCAGGCAGTCCACGATCGGCTCGGCGCCGATGTAGGCGTTGGCGCAGACCAGCCGCTCGCCAAGGGCCGCCGCGGTGGTGTCCAGTTCGGGCAGCTCCACGTCGAGCCTGCGCACCAGCTCGCCGACCTCATCACCGTGGATCACGCCGATCCGCACGCCGGTCAGCCCGTCGGCCTTCAGCGCGGCGGCGAAATCCGCGGCGGCCGCGTCCGGGTTGGCCGCGCCGAAGTTGCCGACCACCCGCCGGCCGCGCCGCAGGTAGTCGCCCAGCAGCGGCACCAGCCGGCCGATCCGCTCGTCCTGGCCGGTGGCCGGGTCGCGCAACCGCCGCACCTGAGCCAGCGCCATCGTCCGCTCGGCCAGGCAGTCGAAGCCGAGGTAGCCGACCAGCCCGCTGTCGGCCAGCGCCGCGGCCGGCTCCAGCCGGTCGTTGGCGTACGCCGAGCCGCAGCCGATCGTGAGCAGCGGCGACACGTTCCCGGCGGCGCGATCCATCGGCCGGCCTCCCGTCCGCAAAGTTCGGGGTGGTGCTGCATCGTCCGAGAATCTAGTATAACCATTATCAGGCGCGCAGGAAGAACACTTCATGAGGTGGTGGGGCATGGCTGCTGACGGGCACGAGCCGGTCGTCGAGTTCGACCACAACTCGGAGGCGCACTCCGCGGACCCGGTCGGCTCCTACCGCGCGCTGCGCGAGACGGCTCCGGTGGCCTGGACCGAGGCGCACGGCGGCTACTGGGTGATGTCCAGCTACGACGCGGTCTTCGAGGCGGCCCGTGACGACGACGTGTTCTCCTCCGCCCGCAACTCCCACGGCGGCGAGGGCCTCACGGTGGTCATCCCCAAGACGCCGATGCACCTGCACATCCCGATCGAGATCGACCCGCCGGAGTTCCGCAAGTACCGCAAGCTGATCAACCCGATCACCGCGCCGGCCGCGGTCGAGCGGATGAGCGGGCTGGTCACCAAGTACACGACCTGGTTCATTGACGAGGTCATCGAGTCCGGCGAGTGCGACCTGGCCCAGGTGATCGGCGTGCCGTCCATCGTGACGGTGGACTGGCTCGGCCTTCCCGTCGCGGACTGGGAGCACTACTCCGAGGCGCACCACGCGGTGCTCGCCGCGGTGCCTGGCAGTGAGCAGTACGAGCGCGCCACCAAGGTGCTGCTGCCCCGGCTGTCCCAGCAGATGCGCGAGGTGATCGCGGCCCGCCGGGCGCAGCCGGAGGAGGACGTGATCAGCTACCTGGTCCACCAGGAGGTGGACGGGCGGCCGATCACCGACGAAGAGGTCTTCTCGATGATCGAGCTGCTGCTCGCCGGCGGCGTCGGCACCACCGCGTCGCTGGTGAGCCAGACGCTGGTGTGGCTCTACCAGCACCAGGACGTCCGCCGCGACCTGCAGGAGCACCCGGAGAAGCTGGAGCGCGCCGTCGAGGAGTTCCTGCGGTACTTCTCGCCGACCCAGGCGCTGGCCCGCACGGTCGCCAAGGACAGCGAGTTCCACGGCTGCCCGGTGCACATGGGCGACCGGGTGCTGCTGGCCTGGGCGTCGGCCAACCGGGACGCCAACCAGTTCGAGGACCCCGACAACCTGGACATCGAGCGCTGGCCCAACCGGCACACCGCCTTCGGGGTCGGCGTCCACCGCTGCGCCGG
>DASXTS010000243.1:0-4619 GCA_036505275.1 Pseudonocardiaceae bacterium | reverse complement strand
TCCATGCGTCACCCGCTCATCGATGGCCAGGGCAATTTCGGCTCACCCGGAAACGATCCGGCTGCCGCCATGCGCTATTGCCTTTCTGCCAATACGCGGGTTCGCATAGCCGACGGACCCTCCCTTCGTATCGGCGACATCGTTCCGAATGCCGCACCGAATAGCGACAATCCGGTCGATCTCAAGGTGCTCGACCGCAATGGCAACCCGGTGCGGACCGACGTTCTGTTCCATTCCGGTGAGCATCCGACGTTGACGCTGACTACGGCCGAGGGCTACCAGCTCACCGGGACGCACAACCACCCGGTGTTGTGCCTGGTCGACGTACTGGGCGTGCCCACGCTGCTGTGGAAGCTGCTCGAGGAGATCCGCCCAGGCGACCGGGTGGTGTTGCAGCGCACCCCTCGCGACGATCACGGCGTGCCATCGTGGTCCGAGGCCGCGGCCGCCATGGTGCTCGGCGCGTTCGTCAGCGAGGGTTTTGTCTCGACGCACCGGGCCGGATTCAACAACGTCGACGAGGAGTTCTTCGGGCTGGTCCTCGCCGCCTACGACACCGCGGTCGGCGGTCAGCGCTACGCCGGCTCGCGCACCATCGCGTCCGGCTCAACGTTGTACGAGCTCGACGTCCACGACCTTTCGGCCCTGCGGCGAAGCGTGCTCGGCCAGCTCAGCGGCCGCAGCGCCGAGAAGCGGGTGTCCGAGTTCGCCCACGCCAGCTCGACGGCGTGCAAGCGGATGTTCCTGCAGGCACTGTTCACCGGGGACGGTTCGGCGTCGGCGCTGCCGCGCGGCACCGTGCAGATCAGCTACTCCACCCGCAGCGAGCTGCTCGCCATCGACGTCCAGCAACTGCTCCTGGAGTTCGGCGTGGTCTCCCGCCGCTACCTGCATGCCACCGGCGAGCACAAGGTCGTGATCACCAACCGCCGTGACGCGTTCCTGTTCGCGACCCGGATCGGTTTCCTCGGCCGCAAGCAGGACGAGCTCACCAAAATCATCCAGGAGCTGCCGCACGCCACCCGCTCGATGAGCAGGGACCACGTGCCGTTCGTCGCCGAGTACATCAGGGCCAACGGCGCCACCCGGTGGACCGAGCGGGACTGGCTGCGCCGGCACAACGTCGACCGCATCGAGCGGTGGGAGCACAACCGCGACGAGATCGTCGAGCGGATCACCAACCGCGAGGTGCTCGACGTGGTCGAGCCGCTCGTCGACGGCCGGTTCTACTACGCAGAGGTGGCGTCGGTCACGGACGCCGGCGTGCAGCCGGTCTACAGCCTTCGAGTGGACACCGACGACCACGCATTCGTCACCGACGGGTTCGTCAGCCACAACACGGAATGCCGCCTCACGCCGCTGGCAATGGAGATGCTGGCGGACATCGACGAGGACACCGTCGACTTCGGCCCGAACTATGACGGGCGGACCCAGGAACCGGCCGTCCTGCCGTCCCGGATCCCGAACCTGCTGGTCAACGGCGGATCGGGGATCGCGGTGGGAATGGCGACCAACATCCCGACGCACAACCTGCGTGAGGTCGCAGCGGGCGTGGTGTGGGCGCTGGAGAACCCGGACGCCACCGACGACGAGCTGCTCGCCGCGCTGCTGATGCGGATCAAGGGGCCGGACTTCCCGACGCACGGGCTGATCGTCGGCACGTCCGGCATCGAGGACGCCTACCGGACCGGCCGCGGCTCGATCCGGATGCGGGCCGTGGTGGAGATCGACGAGGACGCGAAGGGCCGGGCGATCCTGGTCGTCACCGAGCTGCCGTATCAGACCAACCCGGACAACCTGATCGAGAACATCGCGAGCCTGGTACGCGACGCCAAGATCGGCGGCATCGCGAACATCGCGGACGAGTCCAACAAGCGCCGCGGGATGCGGATCGTCGTCACGCTCAAACGTGACGCGGTGGCCAAGGTGGTGCTGAACAACCTCTACAAGCACACCCAGCTGCAGAACACCTTCGGCGTGAACATGCTGGCCCTCGTCGACGGGGTGCCGCGGACGCTGCGCCTGGACCAGGTGATCCGGTACTACGTCAAGCACCAGATCGAGGTCATCGTCCGGCGCACGCGGTTCCGGCTGCGCAAGGCCGAGGAGCGGGCGCACATCCTGCGCGGGCTGGTCAAGGCGCTGGACGCGCTGGACGAGGTGATCGCGCTGATCAGGGCGTCGGCCACGGTCGACGTCGCCCGCGCCGGCCTGATCGAGCTGCTCGACATCGACGAGGCGCAGGCCAACGCCATCCTGGAGATGCAGCTGCGCCGGCTCGCCGCGCTGGAACGTCAGAAGATCATCGACGAGCTGGCCACGATCGAGGCCGAGATCGCCGACCTGCGCGACATCCTGGACAAGCCGGAGCGCCAGCGGGCCATCATCCGCGACGAGCTGATGGCGATCGTCGACAAGCACGGCGAGGACCGCCGCACCCGGATCATCCCGTTCGACGGCGAGGTGAGCGTCGAGGATCTGATCGCCGTCGAGGACGTGGTCGTGACGATCACCCGCACCGGCTATGCCAAGCGCACCAAGACTGACCTCTACCGGGCGCAGAAGCGCGGCGGCAAGGGCGTGCAGGGCGCCGCGCTCAAGCAGGACGACATCGTCGCGCACTTCTTCGTGTGCTCGACGCACGACTGGATCCTGTTCTTCACCAACAAGGGCCGGGTCTACCGCGCCAAGGCCTACGAGCTGCCGGAGGCCAACCGCAACGCCCGCGGCCAGCACGTGGCGAACCTGCTGGCATTCCAGCCGGACGAGCAGATCGCGCAGGTGATCCAGATCTCCAACTACGAGGTCGCGCCGTACCTCGTGCTCGCCACCAAGGGCGGGCTGGTCAAGAAGACGCGGCTAACCGAGTTCGATTCCAACCGGGCCGGCGGGCTGATCGCCATCAACCTCCGCGAGGTCGACGAGCTGGTCGGCGCCGTGCTCTGCTCGGCGGACGACGACCTGCTGCTGGTCTCCGCGAACGGGCAGTCCATCCGGTTCCGGGCCTCCGACGAGGCGCTGCGGCCGATGGGCCGGGCCACCTCCGGCGTGCTCGGCATGCGGTTCAACGCCGGCGACGAGCTGCTGTCCATCGGTGTGGTGCAGGAGGGCAGGTTCGTGCTGGTCGCCACGGACGGCGGGTACGCCAAGCGCACCCCGATCGAGGACTACCCGCTGCAGGGCCGCGGTGGTAAGGGTGTGCTGACCATCCAGTACGACCGGCGGCGTGGCAGGCTGGTGGGCGCGCTCATTGTCGACATCGACGACGAGCTGTATGCGATCACCTCAACGGGAGGGGTGATCCGCACCGCCGCCAAGCAGGTCCGTAGGGCGGGCCGGCAGACCAAGGGAGTGCGGCTGATGAACCTGGGCGACACTGCGACCCTGGTCGCGGTGGCCCGGAATGCCGACGAAGAAGAGGTCATCACGTGACCGAGCGAAGCGGTTCCGACCGAGCGGACAAGGCCGTCGAGGAGGCCACCAGCGTCTTCACGCCGGGCTCCGAGCGCAACAAGGGCGTGCAGCCGACGCAGTCGGCGACCCAGCACGGTACGCTCGAAACCACCCAGCCCGACCGGCCGAGCGTGCCCGTTGGCTCGTCCGCACCACCGTGGCAGCGGGTGCCGGCATCCGGTGGATCCGGTGGTTCCGCGCACGACCCAGGGTCGGAAGCCACCGCAGTGGCTGACCAGAACACGGTGGCCGAATCCCGGCCGTCCTACCCTGCACCGGTGCACGGTGCGTCCAATGTCTCCGGTAACGGCTCCGGTTCATCGTCGGGCCCGCCCAACCCGTTCCTCACCAGGATGGCGGCGTCCGGCGCCGCAGCGTCGAGCGGCCCGACGACCGCGGCCATGCCGCCCGCTGTCCAGCCAGGACACTCCGTACCCCCGGGTGGCACCGGCGCCATCCCTGTCGGCGGTCAGGCCGGCCCCGTCGCCGGCCACCACGCCCAACCCGGCGTCGGCTCAGCTCACGCCGTACCGAGTTCGGGTCACGGGGCTCATGCCGTGCCCGGCACCGGTCATCGCCCGCCGCCGTCGGCCCGCCCGCCGGCACCGCCGCGGGGTCGCCCGGTCCGCGCCCCGCGCAAGGCCAGCCTGCAGATCCGACGCGTCGACCCGTGGTCGGTGCTCAAGCTCTCACTCGTGCTCTCCGTCGCCATGTTCCTCATGTGGCTGGTCGCCGTCGGCGTGCTCTACGGGGTGCTCGACGGCATGGGCGTCTGGGACAAGCTGAACGGCGCGTACTCCGACCTGGCCTCCGTCAACGACGCCACCGGCGGCGGCGAGCCCCTGATCAGCGCCGGTCGTGTCTTCGGCGTCTCCGCCGTCGTAGGCGTCGTGAACATCGTCCTGTTCACCGCCTTCGCCACCGTGGCAGCGTTCGTCTACAACGTGTCCGCGGACCTCGCCGGCGGCATCGAGGTCACCCTCTCCGAGCGCGACTGATTCGCCGCTGCCACCCCGAACCGGTTTGGGCGCCCGGCGCCGGCTACGCTAACCTCGGTTACCGCACGGCCGCCCAGGTGCCGCGGTTGCCAGGGGCCTATAGCTCAGTCGGTTAGAGCGCATCGCTGATAACGATGAGGTCGGTGGTTCAAGTCCACCTAGGCCCAC
>DASXTS010000242.1:0-4219 GCA_036505275.1 Pseudonocardiaceae bacterium | reverse complement strand
TGCAACAGCTCGGCGTCATCCCCGCGCCGGCGCCGGCCGCTGAGCCTGGACCTCAATAGTCCCGCTGACGATCAGGTCGGTACGGCGGCCAGCAAGATCGTGAGCGACCGCAGATGGTTCACGACCACCAGAGCCGGAGTGCGAGAAACACCTATGAAACTGATGAAGGCCGCGTACGGCGGCGACCCGACGCAGGTGAACACGACGTGATCGTCTTGGGTGCGCACCGGCTGACCGCAGCGGCCGCGACGTCTACCCATATGACACCGTCCGGCAGGCTGACACAGAAGGGGTGGGGGGAGGGGTTGGCAGGCGCGCGTCAGCTCTTCCGGGCGGGCCAGCGGTCAGCAGGCTCGTGGGAGGTCACCATGACCGCTCACGCATCCACAGAACACCCCCGCCGGTGGTGGATTCTCGGCGCGCTATGCCTGTCGCTGGTCGTGGTCGGGCTGGACGTGACCGTACTCAACGTCGCGCTCACCCGCATCGCCACCGCGCTCAGCGCCAGTACGACGCAGCTGCAGTGGATCGTCAACGGCTACGTGCTCACGTTCGCCGTACTGATGGTGCCGGCCGGCGTGCTCGGCGACCGGTACGGGCGCCGCAAGGTTCTCGCCACTGGCCTGTCGGTGTTCGCCCTCGCCTCCGCCGTCGGCGCGTGGGTGACCGCGCCGGGCGCCCTGATCGCCGTACGCACCGTACTGGGCATCTCCGCCGCCGCGGTGTTCCCGGTGGCGATCTCGATCCTGCCGACCGTGTTCACCGCCGACGAGCGGCGCAAGGCTGTCGCCGCAGCCGCCGCCACGATGGGCGTCGGGCTGCCGCTGGGGCCGCTGGTCGGCGGCTGGCTTCTCGACCACTTCTGGTGGGGTGCCACCCTGCTGTTCAACGTCCCGATCATGCTCGTCGCCCTCGTCGCCGGGCTGGTGCTGATCCCGGACTCCCGCGACCCGGCGCCGCGCCGGTTCGACGTACCGGGCCTGGCTCTGTCCGCCGTGGGACTGGCGGCGCTGGTGTACGGCATCATCCAGGCCCCGGTGTCCGGGTGGTCGGCGCCCCACGTCGCCGGCTCGCTCGTGCTCGGCGTTGCACTGCTAGCCGGATTCGCGGTCGCCGAGCAACGATCCCCGTCGCCGCTCGCCGACCGGCGTCTCGTGCGTGCCCCACTGTTCTTCTGGCCCACGGTGGCCCTCGCGCTCGGCTCGTTCGTGGCGCTCGGCGTGCTGTTCATGGTGCCGCTCTACCTGCAGGCGGTACGCGGCGTCGACGCGTTCGCCACCGGGATCCGGCTGATGCCCCTGATGGCCGGGTTGCTCGTCGGTTCCGCGCTGGGCTCCGCCGGGCTGCACCGCCTCGGCCTGCGTGCGACGGTCGCGACCGGATTCGCGGCGATGGCGGCCGGTTTCCTGCTGATGCTGCGGATCGGTCCCAGCAGCGGATACGACGCACTGTGGCCCGCGCTCACCGTCATCGGACTCGGTTTCGGCATCGTGATGCCAGCGGTCGGGGACGCCCTCCTCGGCTCACTGCCGGAAGGACGGGAGAGCACCGGCACCGCGCTCAGCTTCGCCACCCGCCAGGTCGGCGGCGCATTCGGGATCGCCATACTCGGCAGCCTCGTCACCGCCGCCTACCGCGACGGAATGACAGCCGCCACCGCCGCGCTGCCCGGCCCGCTCGCCGGTGCCGCGCGCGAGTCGGTCGCCGGGGCCGCCGTCGTCGCGGACCGGCTCGGGCCGGCCGGGCAGGCACTGCACGACGCGGCCGGGCGCGCGTACGTGACCGGCATGCACCACGCCAGCATGGCGTGCGCGGTCATCGCGCTCGGCAGCGCCTTCCTGCTGGCCATGACCCTGCCGGGGCGTACCAGCGAAAGCGTGAAACCGACGGCCCCAGCGACGGCCCCGGAAAGGCGCGACTCGCGCAGCCCGGGTGTGAGTTCACATCTGTAGTGAGGAGAGACAAATGCCCACCTACATCGGACTGGCCAACTGGACCACCGAAGGCATGAAGACAGTCAAGGAGACGATCAAGCGCGGTCAGGACGCGGCTGCCCTGGTTGGACTGCTGGGCGGCGAAATAAAGGCCACCTACTGGACTCCTGGGCCGTACGACATCATCGCGATCGCCGAGATGCCGGACGAGGAGACCCTGGCCAAGCTTTCGCTCGCCATCACGTCGCGCGGAACCACCCGCTTCACCGCCATGCGCGCCTTCAGCGAGGATGAGATGGCAAGGATCCTGGCGCAGCTGCCAGAGCCGGGTTCCGCGTCCTGAGGAAGCGGGACACATGGCCTGAGAATGTCACGGCGGATGGCCGTCGCGGTCTGGATCACGGGGGTCGCGACGGCCCATGCGGCACTCCCCGTCGCCATCGCGGGTCGGACCCGTCCCGCCGCCCCACCGGCTCCGGCCGCGGCGCGGCTCGCCGGCCACCTGCGGCGGACCGGTCCGTGGACCCCAGGCGGCTATGAGAGTGCGCCGACCAACGGCCGGCACTACTCCGCCGTCGTGGTCAGCTCGTCCTCGATGGCGGGCCGCGCGGTCAGCTGCGCGGGCAGGCGGACGACGTCCGCGACTATGGCGCCGTCGGTGGTCATCCGCGCCGCAGCCGGACTGTCGTAGACCACAAGAAGGCGGCCGGCCTCGACGGGACCGATCAACCCAATGCCCTCGGCATGGTCGTCGCCCTGACCGTAGGCCAGCTCCAGCTCGAGGGTCAGCGTCGCTCCCCGCGCGACCTCAGGCACGCCGGCCAGGCAGGCTCGGTGCCACCGGTAGATACGAACCGGGCCGTCGAGGTCCATTGTCGGCCCGGCGAGCACCAGCAGATCATCACCGGACGGACACAGATCCCGCACGCCGAGACCATCGAGGTCGAGCACATGCTTGCGGTACGGCATCCCGTCGTCGAACGGCCGCAGCTGCAGCCGCGCCGGCTCCTCCGGGTCGACATGTGGTCTCAGCTCCAGCACGAACGCCCACCCGCGTAGCACGGGCCCGCGCAGGCCGAGGTAAACCCGCTCGCCCTGCACCGCGATCCCCTCGACGTCCAGGCCGTTGTCCTTGCCCGGTATTGGCAGGAACGGTGCCAAATGCTCGTCCTCGCGCAGCAGCTCACGCAGGCCACCCCAGCCCGCCAGGATCGTGGCGCGGTGCCGCATGCCCTCGACGACCGCCTCCGCGACCAGGCACGGCAGGCCGTCGATGTCCACCACCGGGATGCGCACGAGTATCTGCCGGTTCGCCTGCCCCTCCACCCGAGCCAGCCGCTTGAGCGCCCTGGCCCCGCTGTGGCGCGGCTTGATCTGCTTGCGCCGCAGGCTATGCGATCCGACCGCCCACAGGAAGTTGCCGCTGCGGGCCAACCCCTCGATGTCGGCCTCCTCGTCCTCGTCCTCCCCCGGCAAGCGCACCAGGTCGGCGAGGCGGAAGGTCCTCTCGTCGGCGTACTCAGCCGGCTCCTGTTCGTTGTCAGCCGCGAGCCGTTCCACCGTCGCGGTCTCGTCCCCAGCCAGCCACACCACGCGCCCGTCGGTACGCACCGCCGACAGATTGGTATGAGTCGCTACCGTCTGCGATGCGTGCCCGAACCGCAGAAGAATCGTCCGCTCAACCGCCACAAGACCATGGTGACATTCCCAACACGCCGCTCGAATGGACGCGGCAGTTCACCGCTGGGCGGAGGCGAGGTGGCGCGCTCGATGGCTTGGGAATGGCAACGCGTCACATCGGCATGAGCGCATGTTCTGACATGCCGGAGACGACAACGACTCCGAACCGTGCACAGATGTTGAGCTTGGGTTCGTAGGCCGACGTTGCATCATGCCGCCAGGGGCGAGACAGGGGGAATGCCCTAGTTACTTCGCCCCGAAAAAAGGGGCTCGTGTGGGCGGCTGTGGTCGCCCGGGCAAGATCGGGTGGGCGCTTGTCGTCCCAGCTGTCCCGATCGTCCGGCCCTTTGGTCGTCCTGCTGGGGCGGGAGGGCCGACCGGCGCAGGCCGGGTCGAGCGTGGAGAGCCGGGAGTGCGTCAGGCGGCGGTGTGAAGCGGCAGCTGGTCGTGCGGCGGCCCGGTCGCCCGCGGCGCCGGAAGCGGCGGCCGGGCTGCTGCCCGGCGTCCGCGCGGGCGCGATGGGACCGCCGCCGGTGGTGGGGTCTGGGCGACCTGGACCAGGTGGGCGATCTTGATGGTGTTGTGGGCGAGGACGCCGGCAGGGC
>DASXTS010000241.1:0-27700 GCA_036505275.1 Pseudonocardiaceae bacterium | reverse complement strand
GCCCGAATCGCGCGCCGTCACTTCTTCCATTCCCGTGCCGACCAGCGGCGCCTGGGCACGCAGCAGCGGCACCGACTGGCGCTGCATGTTGGATCCCATGAGCGCGCGGTTGGCGTCGTCGTGCTCGAGGAAGGGGATCATGGCCGTAGCGACCGACACCATCTGGCGCGGCGAGACGTCCATGTAGTCGACCTCGGCGGCCGGGATGAACTCGACCTCACCGCCCTTGCGGCGGACCAGCACGCGAGCCTCGGCAAAGGTGCCGTCCGGATTGAGCGGCGCGTTGGCCTGCGCCTTGACGTGCAGGTCCTCCTCGTCGGCGGTCAGGTAGTCGATCTTGTCGCTGACGCGCCCGTTGGCGACCTTGCGGTACGGCGTCTCGACGAACCCGAACGCGTTGACCCGGCCGTACGTCGACAGCGAGCCGATCAGGCCGATGTTCGGACCCTCGGGCGTCTCGATCGGGCACATCCGGCCGTAGTGCGACGGGTGCACGTCGCGGACCTCGAAGCCGGCCCGCTCACGGCTGAGGCCACCCGGTCCGAGGGCCGAGAGGCGCCGGCGGTGGTTCAGACCCGACAGCGGGTTGACCTGGTCCTGGAACTGCGACAGCTGCGAGGTTCCGAAGAACTCCTTGATCGCGGCGACCACCGGCCGGATGTTGATCAGGGTCTGCGGCGTGATGGCCTCGACGTCCTGCGTGGTCATCCGCTCGCGGACGACCCGCTCCATGCGGGACAGCCCGACCCTGATCTGGTTCTGGATCAGCTCGCCGACGGTGCGCAGCCGCCTGTTGCCGAAGTGGTCGATGTCGTCGATCTCGACCGGGACGTCGGTGCCGTCGATGGTCATCGTGTGCTCGCCGGCGTGCAGCCGGACCAGGTACTCGATGGTCGTGACGATGTCGTCCTCGGTGAGCACCCCGGTGGACGTCGGCATGCTCAGGCCGAGCTTCTTGTTGACCTTGTAGCGGCCGACCTTGGCGAGGTCGTAGCGCTTGTCCTTGAAGAACAGGTTCTCCAGCAGCATCTGCGCTGACTCGCGGGTCGGCGGCTCGCCCGGCCGCAGCTTGCGGTAGATGTCCAGCAGCGCCTCGTCCTGGCCGGCGGTGTGGTCCTTCTCCAGCGTGGACAGCATGGTCTGGCTGAACGTGAAGCGCTCCGCGATCCGGTCCGACGTCCAGCCGAGGGCCTTGAGCAGCACGGTGACCGGCTGCCGGCGCTTGCGGTCGACCCGGACGCCGACGGTGTCGCGCTTGTCGACGTCGAACTCGAGCCAGGCACCACGGCCCGGAATGATCTTGACGGAGTAGACGTCCTTGTCGGTCGTCTTGTCGACGGCGTGGTCGAAGTACACGCCTGGTGAGCGGACCAGCTGCGAAACAACGACCCGCTCGGTGCCGTTGATGATGAACGTGCCCTTGTTCGTCATCATCGGGAAGTCACCCATGAACACCGTCTGGCTCTTGATCTCGCCGGTGGTGTGGTTGGTGAACTCCGCGGTGACGAACAGCGGCGCCGCGTAGGTCATGTCCTTGTCCTTGCACTCCTCGACGGAGGCCTTGACCTCGTCGAAGCGCGGGTCGGAGAAGGACAACGACATGGAGCCGGAGAAGTCCTCGATGGGAGAGATCTCGCCGAGTACCTCGGCAAGGCCGCTCAACGGCTCTTCGTCGCCTGCGTCAATGCGGCGCTGGAACCACGCGTCCTCCCCGATGAGCCATTCAAAGGACTGAATCTGCAGATCAAGCAGATTGGGGACTTCGAGCGGTTCGCGGATCTTGGCGAATGAGATCCTCTTGGGTGCCCCCGGGATCCCCGTCGTGGAGTTGGTCGCAACAATGGTCTTGGTGGCGGGAGAGACTGCCAAGATGCGTCCTTCCAAGCAGGGCGCCGCCGGCTGTGGCCGGTGCTGTCATGTGCTGTTAGCTGTCGATCTTGCGACGCGGCCCGCCGGGCGGACCCGACCGAAGCTGGGCACGCGAAGAGGACAGCGCAAAGGGACAGCTTAGTCGCGCGCGCACAAAACGTCAACGCACTGCGGACTCGCCCTGCGATAGGTGACAGCGTGACCTTTCCGTGGCCTGCCGTCAAGACCTGACGCACGGTCAGCGGCAGGATTGCCGCGACCAACGGCTCGGATCACGCTCGACGCGCCGAGCCCAACAGATCGGCCCGAACCGTCCGACGTGATCTTGTCGACCGAACACTCCACTCTATCGGGCGATGCTGGCGTCCGTGTCGCGGGGGCTCGCCGGCGGCTCGATTGATGCTGTGGTTGATCGTTTGATGATCCGCATGGCCGACGTTGGCGCAGGTGGGGCGGGGTGGGCAGCCGGTCGGATGGCCCGTCGGGCGGCGGCGTTTCGGCCGCCGGGTGTGGGATCCGGTTTGCGGCTGCTCCTGGGTATGCCGGTGACTGGGTCTGGCGGCCGCTTGGTGGTTTCGGGTCGGCTCGGTCCTGGGCGTCTCGGGTTCCGGCGACCGGTGCGCCCGCCGCCGGGACCGGGAAGGTCTGCGAAAGAAGCAGCCTCGGTCGGTGGGTTCCTTGCTTCGGTCGGCCGTGTTGCTTCGGTCGGCCGTGTTGCTTGGTGACGACCTGCAGCAAAGACGGAGCGGCCACCCACATCGGATGTGGGCGACCGCTCTGCCGACGTCCGGACGGCGCCTAGCTCATTTGAGGGTGACCTTGGCGCCGGCGTCCTCGAGCTTGCCCTTGGCCGCCTCGGCCTGCTCCTTGTTGACCTTCTCCAGGATCGGCTTCGGCGCGGCCTCGACCAGGTCCTTGGCCTCCTTCAGGCCAAGGCCGGTGACCAGCTCTCGGACCACCTTGATGACCTGGATCTTCTTCTCGCCGGCCGCCTCGAGGACGACGTCGAACTCGTCCTGCTCCGGCTCGGCCTCGGCCGCCGCGGCCGCGACGCCCGGCGCGGCCATGGCCACCGGCGCGGCCGCGGTGACCTCGAAGGTCTCCTCGAACCTCTTCACGAACTCGCTCAGCTCGAGCAGCGTCATCTCCTTGAACGCGTCGAGCAGGTCCTCTGTGCTCAGCTTCGCCATTGCGGCGTCTTCCTTCCTGATGACTCGGTGATGCGCAGCTACGCGCTGGCGGTCTCGTCGGCGGCTTCCGTGGCCAGGGCTGGCGCCTCGGCCTCGGCCCGCTTCTCCTGCAGGGCAACGGCCAGCCTGGCGATCTTGGTAGCCGGCGCGGCGAACAGCGCGGCCGCCTTGCTGAGGTTGCCCTTCATCGCGCCCGCCAGCTTGGCGAGCAGCACCTCGCGGGACTCGAGGTCCGCGAGCCTGGTGACCTCGTCGACGGACAGCGGGCGGCCGTCCATGTAGCCGCCCTTGATGACGAGGGCCTTGTGATCCCTCGCGAAGTTGCGCAGCGTCTTGGCGGCATCGACCGGCTCACCGCTGACGAAAGCGATGGCGGTCGGGCCGGCGAGCAGCTCCTCGACGCCGGGCACCCCGGCGTCGACGGCGGCCCTGCGGACCAGCGTGTTCTTCGCGACGGCGTACGTGGCGCCCTTGCCAAGGGCACGACGCAGCTCCGTCAGCTGCGCCATGGTGAGCCCGCGGTACTCGGTGACCACCGCGGCCGAGCTGTCGCGGAACCTCTCCGCGATCTCGGCGACGGTCTGCACCTTGTCGGGCTTCGCCATGGTCGCCTCCTCTCCTGTGGCGAACGTTGTGGCGAACACTTCGCCCCGAACACGACGAACGCCCCGGCGCCGGAGGCGCACGGGGCGTACCAACAAAACGCCGGGCGCAGCTGGGTGCATGCCGTGCGCACGGCGCGGTGCCTCGTCCTCCTGCGCGGGCCGTCCGGCGGTGCCGGAGCCTTCGGCCGTGCCCCCGCCCGTGGGGTGCGGTGGCGCGGCAGACCAGCGGTCTTCGGTGGAACCGCCATATACGGTACGCGACCCTCGCACGGTGCTCCAAACCTATGCCGTGCGCGCCACCGCACACCGCATTCGGATCATGGAGAACGCCAGGCCGGACCGCCGCACCAGGTCGGCGAGCGGCCACAGGTTCGGCACCAGCCGCAGTTCGATGCCGGCGGCGGCGTGCGCGGCGAACAGGTCGCCGACCGGGTGCACGGCAAGCGGCCGCACCGGGCGCGCGGCGACCAGGTAGCCGGCGGCCTCTTCGTAGCGCCGGAACTCGGCGGCGTCGAACTCGTACCGGTACAGCACCGCGTCCCGAATCCGGGCCAGCCAGGCCCATTCGACGGCATGCACCCGCCGCGCCCCGGCCAGCAGCAGCACCGCCTCCGCGGACGGGTGTGCCACCGGCCAGAACGTGACCCGCGGGCAGTCCCGCGGGAACCAGTAGGCCGGGGCGTGCTCGGCGTCGATCGCCCAGACACACGGGTGCGGCTCGGCCGACGTGGCCGCCACATGCGGCACGAACTCGGTCATGCCGGGGTCGTGCGAGAAGTGGTACGCGCGGCCGGTCAACCGACCGGGGCGGCGTCCTCGAGGATGTTCCGGGTGCGGTTCGGATCGACCGGGATGCCGGGGCCCATGGTGGTGGCGAAGGTGACCTTCTTCAGGTAGCGGCCCTTGGCCGCGGCCGGCTTGGCCCTCATCACCTCGTCCAGCGCGGCCGCGTAGTTCTCGACCAGCTTGGCGGTGTCGAAGGACACCTTGCCAATGATCAGGTGCAGGTTGGCCTGCTTGTCCACCCGGAAATTGATCTTTCCGCCCTTGATGTCGGTGACCGCCTTGACCACGTCGGTGGTCACCGTGCCGGTCTTCGGGTTGGGCATCAGGCCGCGCGGGCCCAGGATCCTGGCGATCCGGCCGACCTTGGCCATCTGGTCCGGGCTGGCCACCGCCGCGTCGAAGTCCAGCCAGCCGCCCTGGATGCGGGCGATCAGGTCCTCCGAGCCGACCTCGTCGGCGCCGGCCAGCACGGCCTCCTCGGCCTTGTCACCGGCCGCGAACACGATCACCCGCGCGGTCTTGCCGGTGCCGTGCGGCAGGTTGACCGTCCCGCGCACCATCTGGTCGGCCTTGCGCGGGTCGACGCCGAGCCGGATGGCCACCTCGACGGTGGCGTCCATCTTGGTCGGCGAGGTCTGCTTGGCCAGGTTGGCCGCTTCGATCGGGCTGTACAGCCTCGTGCGGTCGACCTTCTCGATCGCCTCGCGGTATGCCTTGCTGCGCTTCATATCTGCTGTCCTCCTTCGTGGCTCGCGACAGTCGTGGTTGACGGGCCAAGCGCTGGCCCTCCCACGGGTGAGGTACGCAGTCCAGCCTAGATTTTCGAAACCTGGCTGAACGACAGCTCGACCGGGGTCTCCCGGCCGAAGATCGAAACCAGCACCTTCAGCTTCTGGCCGTCGGCGTTGACCTCGCTGATGGTTGCCGGCAGGGTGGCGAACGGTCCGTCCATGACGGTGACCGACTCGCCGATCTCGAAGTCCACCTCGACGGTCGGCTTGGCTCCGGCGGCGGCGGCCGCCTTGCCGGCCGCGGCGGGCTTGCGCTCCTCCTGCTTGGGCAGCAGGAACTTCAGCACGTCGTCGATGGACAGCGGGGACGGCTTGGAGGTGGCGCCGACGAAACCGGTGACGCCGGGGGTGTTGCGCACCGCGCTCCAGGAGGCGTCGTTGAGGTCCATCCGCACCAGGATGTAGCCGGGCAGCACCTTGCGCTGAACCTGCTTGCGCTGCCCGTTCTTGATCTCGGTGACTTCCTCGGTCGGCACCTCGACCTGGTAGATGTACTCCTCCATGTCCAGGTTCTGGATGCGGGTCTCGAGGTTGACCTTGACCTTGTTCTCGTAGCCGGCGTAGGAGTGCACGACGTACCACTGGCCGGGCGCGGTCTGCAGCGCCCTGCGCATCTGCGTAGCCGGATCGTCGTCGGCCGGCTCGACCGCGGTGGCCACCGCCTGGTCGTCGGCGATCTCCTCGGCGATCTCCTCGGCGATCTCCTCGGCGACGGTCTCGTCCGCCAGCTCGTCGGCCGAGTCGAGCTCGTACAAGTCGTCGACGGCCACGTTGGTCAGCTCCTGACCGGCGGCGTTGTCGGAGGTCACAGCAGTTCCCACTTCCTGTCATCGGCTGCTTCCGCCGGTTGCACCGTCGGCTGCAGCCGTCGGCCGCTCAGCCGAACAGCCAGAACACGCCCTTGGCGAACGCGATGTCGAGCATGGCGACCAGCGCGACCATGAAACTCACGAAGACCAGCACCACGATCGTGTAGGTCACCAGCTCCTTCCGGGTCGGCCAGATGACCTTGCGCAGCTCGGCGACCACCTCCCGGAGGAAGCGGACGATCCTGGCCACCAGGGACACCCGCTCCTCGCGGCGGCCGGACGGCGTCGGCCTGCCCTTGACGTCGGGAGACGTCGGGGCCGTTGACTCGGCGCCGGCCCGGGCGGCGGCGCGCCCGGCCCGACCGGCCGGCCGGCTGCCGGCGGTCCGGCGCTCGCGCCGAGCAGCGGCAGTGGCCGGGCGCGACGACGTCTCCTCGCCGTTCGCCTGGTCCTGCTCGTCCTGCTCGGTGCGGTCCTCGCTCACCACGTCCTCCTTGTCCCGCCCCGCGGCCCGCGGCACGGTGCTGCAGGGGTGACAGGACTTGAACCTGCAACCTGCGGTTTTGGAGACCGCTGCTCTGCCAGTTGAGCTACACCCCTCCGCAGACGCCGGTCGGCGCCACGGTGCAGACGCCATACGCCGCCACGCTCGCGCGAGGGTGCACGACGTCCCAGATCGGCGAGTGTACGGCAATCCGGTGGGCGGCCAGAAACCGTAGGCCCCGGCACGATCGGGTGGCACGCGGTGAGACCATGCATCGCATGTCCGCGCCGCAGCAGATGACCGCACCCACGGCAGCTTCGATCGCAGCATCGAACACGGCCAGCCACCCGAGGATATCGGCCCGCATTGCCGCGATCGCCGAATCGGCCACCCTGGCCGTCGACGCCAAGGCCAAGGCGCTGCGCGCGGCCGGCCGCCCGGTGATCGGGTTCGGGGCCGGCGAGCCGGACTTTCCCACGCCGCAGCCGATCGTCGACGCCGCCGTGGCGGCCTGCACCGACCAGCGCAACCACCGTTACACCCCGGCCGCCGGCCTGCCGGAGCTGCGGGCCGCGGTGGCCGCCAAGACCCGCCGCGACTCCGGCCTCGAGGTGGCGCCGAGCCAGGTGCTGATCACCAACGGTGGCAAGCAGGCCGTGTACCAGGCCTGTGCGGCGCTGCTCGACCCCGGCGACGAGGTGCTGCTGCCGGCGCCGTACTGGACCACCTACCCGGAGGCGATTGCGCTGGCCGGCGGGGTGACGGTGCCGGTGACCGCCGACGAGTCGGCCGGTTACCTGGTGAGCCTGGACGCCCTCGAGTCGGCCCGCACGCCGCGCACCAAGGCGCTGCTGTTCTGCTCGCCGTCCAACCCGACCGGCGCGGTGTACCCGCCGGAGCAGGTGGCGGCGATCGGCGAGTGGGCGCTCGAGCACGGCCTGTGGGTGGTCACCGATGAGATCTACGAGCATCTGGTGTACGACGGTGCGCGGCACGTGTCCATGCCGGCCGTGGTGCCGTCGCTGGCCGACCGGTGCGTCGTGGTCAACGGCGTGGCCAAGACCTATGCCATGACCGGCTGGCGGGTCGGCTGGATGATCGGCCCCCAGGATGTGATCAACGCGGCGGCCAACCTGCAGTCGCACCTGTGCTCCAACGTGTGCAACGTCGCCCAGCGGGCCGCGCTGGCCGCGGTCACCGGGCCGTTGGACGCGGTGGTCGAGATGCGCGCCGCCTTCGACCGTCGGCGGCGCACGATCGTCGGCATGCTGTCCGACATTCCCGGCGTACATTGCCCGGTGCCGCAGGGGGCGTTCTACGCGTACCCCTCGGTCAAGGCGTTGCTCGGCAGGGAGCTTCGCGGCGTGCGGCCGCCGTCCAGCATGGAGCTCGCCGCGCTGGTGCTGGAGCACGCCGAGGTCGCTGTGGTGCCCGGCGAGGCGTTCGGCACGCCCGGCTACTTCCGCCTGTCCTACGCCCTCGGCGACGACGACCTGGTCACCGGCGTCCGCCGGCTAGGAGCCCTGCTGTCCGAGGCGCGGTGATGATCGACCCGCTCAGCCGAGCCAGCCGAGCCGGCCGAGCCGGCCGAGTCAGCCGAGCCGGCCGAGCCGGCCGAGTCAGCCGAGTCAGCCGAGGCGGACGGTGGCGATGGCCTTGCCGAGCACGTTGTGGCCGCCGGAGCGGGCGGTGATGGCAACCACGACGGCGTTGCCGCTCAGCTTGTCCTTGACCTTGCCGGTGATCTCGACGAGCGCGCCCTTGTCGTCGTCTGGCACGACAACAGGGTGGGTGAAGCGCACGCCGTAGTCGACGACGGCGCCGGGATCGCCGGCCCACGAGGTCACCAGCCGCCCGGCCAGCGCCATGGTCAGCATGCCGTGCGCGATGACGTCGGGCAGGCTGACCTCGCGGGCGAAGCGCTCGTTCCAGTGGATCGGGTTGAGGTCGCCGGACGCGCCGGCGTAACGGACCAGGTCGGCCCGACTGACGGTGACGGACAGCGGCGGCAGCTCCTCGCCCACCGCAACCTGCGCGTATCGCCGCAGGCTCACGCCGTGCCCCTGGCCACCAGGACGGCGCGGGCGGTGAGCACCGGCTCGCCGTCCTCGGTGCTGATCTCCGATCGGGTGGTGAGCAGGTCGCTGCCGGCGGCGGTGCGGATGTCGTCGACGTGCACGGTGGTCACCAGCCGGTCGCCGGCCCGGATCGGCCGGTGCTGATGGAAGAACTGCTCGCGGTGCACGACCTTGCCGAAGTCGAGGCCAAGCTCGGGGTCGGTCAGCAGCACCCCCTGGGCCGGCCAGCTCACCACGATGGCGAAGGTGGGTGGCGCGATCACGTCCGGATGGCCGGCCGCGCGGGCCGCGTCGGCGTCCCGGTAAATCGGGTCGGGGTCGCCGATCCCGTCGGCGAACTCGCGGATCTTCTCCCGGCCGACCTCGTACACCCGGGACGGCGGGTAGGAACGGCCGACGAAGGACTGGTCGAGGGCCACGCGCGCGCCGCGCCGGAACTAGCGGGTCTCGCGGTGCGGCCGGTGCTTGTTGCAGTTCGGGCAGTACTTCTTGATCACTAGGCGGTCCGGGTCGTTGCGCCGGTTCTTCTTGGTGATGTAGTTGCGGTGCTTGCACTCCTCGCACGCCAACGTGATCTTGGGTCGGATGTCGGTGGCGGCCACTGGCGTGCCTTCCTCGTGGTCTCGTGGGTGCCCTTGGTGTTGTAGCGGTGGCCGGACTCGAACCGGCGACACAGCGATTATGAGCCGCTTGCTCTACCGCCTGAGCTACACCGCCGCGGGGCCGACCTGCGCCCGGCCCCCAGAGCCCCAATACGGAATCGAACCGTAGACCTTCTCCTTACCATGGAGACGCTCTGCCGTCTGAGCTATTGGGGCATCGCCCAGGGAGCGCTGCTGCCGAGCGCTGCTGAGCGCTGCCGACTGTACACAACCGCGCCGGTGACCGAGAAACCGGCAGGTCAGCGGACCAGGATCGGTACGGTCTCCTCGGGGTGCATGCCAGGCATCAGCACCGTCCTGGCCAGCAGCCACGCCTCGAAGCGGCGTTCCCCGAGCGGCCGGGAGAAGAGGTATCCCTGCGCGACGTCGCAGCCCATCTCTGTGAGCTGATGACGAACGGCCTCCTCCTCGACGCCCTCGGCCACGACGGACAGGCTCAGCGAGTGCCCGAGATCGACGATGGCGCGCACCACGGCCAGGTCGGACAGGTCGCTGCCCATGCCGAGGACGAAGCTCTTGTCGATCTTCACCTCGTCCACCGGCAGCCGGCGCAGGTAGGACAGCGAGGAGTAGCCGGTGCCGAAGTCGTCGACCGCCAAGCCGACGCCCGCCTCGTGTAGCTGGCGCAGCACCGGCAGCGCCCGCTCCGGGTCCCGCATGACCGCGGACTCGGTGAGCTCGAACGTCAGCAGGTGCGGCGGTATCTGGTGCGCCGCCAGCGCCTGCGTCACGCGCTGCGGGAACTCGCCGTCGTCCAGGTTGCGCACCGAGAGGTTCACCGCGACGCTGAGCCGCATCCCCTGGTCCAGCCAGCGCCGGCAGCGCAGCAGCGCACGGTCCATCACGAAGTCGGTCAGCGCATCGACCAGGCCGGTGGTCTCCACGGCCGACACCCACTCCTCCGGGTCCAGCGCACCGAACTCGGGGTGGTTCCACCGCACCAGCGCCTCCACGCCGATCACCTGTTTGTTCGCCAGCGCCACCTTCGGCTGGTAGTGCAGCTCGATCTGGCCGCTGTCCAGCGCGCCCCGGAACTGCGTCACGAGCTGGAAGCGGCGCAGGAAGATCTGGCCCATGCTCGGCAGGTAGGTGCGGACCTTGGCGTCGCCGGATCGCGCGGCGTGCAGCGCCACGTCGGCCCGCTGCAATAGCACGTCGACCTCGTTGGTCGGCTCGACCGTGGTCATCGCGATGCCGGCCAGCGCGGTGCACTCGACGGCCAGCTTCTCCACCGGGTAGTGCTCGCTCAGCGCGGCGCGCAGCAGCTCGGCGGTCTCGGTTGCCTGGTCGACGTCGACGTCCGGCAGCAGCACGGCGAAGGTGTCGGCCTCGAGCCTGGCGGCCAGCACGCCGTCGCCGAGGGCCTCGCGCAGCCGGTGGCCGGCGGCCAGCACGATGCGGTCGCCCCAGACGTGCCCGAGAGCGTCGTTCACGCTGTTCAGCACGTCGAGGTCGAGCACGACCACGGCGGCGGCCCGGTCGTTGGCCAGCAGCTCCGCGGCCGCCTCCAAGAAGCCGAGCCGGTTGCGCAGGCCGGTGAGGAGGTCGTGGTAAGCGTCGTGCCGGAGCCTGGCCAGCAGCCGGCGGTTGTCCATCGCGGTGGCGAGGTGACTGGCCAGGGTGCCGACCAGCCGCACGTCGGCCGCGGAGAAGCCGCGCAGCCGGTTCTGCAGGTCGTGCACCTCGAGGATGCCGAGCAGCTGGTGCGCCCCCCGCAGCGGAACTACCAGCGCTTCGCGGGCGCCCCGGTTCTCCAGCTCGCGCCGCGCCGACGACGGCGCGTGCTCGATGTTGACGTGCTGAACCCCGCCGGTCGGATCGCCGGCCAGCACTTCGGAATGGAGGATCGACAGGTCGTCGTGCGACGCCGTGGCCGGCAACGGCTGTCCAGCGACCACAGTGCGCAACCCCTGATCCGGAAACGCCTCGCGGTGTAGCACCACCCTGGTTGCATTGAGCTGCTCGCGGATCAGCTCGGCGGCCGGCAACCATACGTCCGGCGCGGCATCCGTGGTGTCGGCCTCCGGCTCGTACCGGCCGGTGCCGGCGACCACCAGACTGATCCGGCTCAGCAGGCCGAGGTCGCGCTGCTCGCGGACCACGCCGTAGTAGGTGCGGAAGAGGGCAAGCATGGCGAGTGCCAGCAGCCCGGCCAGCACCCAGCCCCAGTCGACGTGGACCACCACGAGCGCGCCGACCAGCCCGACGATCGCGCTGAGCACCCCCGCGACGTAGGAGTGCGCCATCGGCCTGGCCGCCGCCGCGAAGTTGGGCCTCGCCAGCAGCTGAATGGCGACCAGACCGACCGCGGAGTAGACGCCCTGACCGACCAGGAAACCGACCAGCAGCACGGCCCAGTCCGGCGCGTCGACCATCCCGTGCCGGTCGAGGAAGCCGGCCGTCAGGTCGGTCATCACCACGAGCAGGGTTGCGCCGGCCAGGTTGATCACGAACTTGGTCCAGTTGTCCCGCCTCAGCAACCTGGCGACCAGCATGACCAGCAGGTACGCCGCGACGACCACCGGCCCCGGGATGAGCAGTAGGCCGACGACCAGCGGCATTTCCGGGACGGTGATCCGCAAGGTGCCCCGCCTGGTGTCCACCTCTATGGCGATGAGCCTGGCCACCGTGAACGCCGCGGCCAGCAGGATCAGACCGACCAGATCGTTCGGCCGGGGCGACCAGGTGTGAGCCGACGCGATGGCGGCCGCCGCCGCAAGGCTCCCGACGGCGAGGGCGAACAGGGTGAAGTAGGGCCCGAACGGCAGTAACCGCCGCCGCCACGCGCTGGTCGGACGAGCGTCCACTGCTGGGATCCTCCGAACACTCGGCCGGCGCGGGATGCGGCCTGGCAACCACATGGTGACCCAGGCCTGCCTGGTGGCGCTAGCGCATCAAGATCGCCGCCGGAGGCGGCTTCTGATCAGGCCTGAGCTGTCTCTGCCGCCGCGAAGCCGATCTCCCAGCCACGAGCCGTGGCGGCATACCCGATCTCCCAGCCGCGCGAGGTGGCGGCGTAGCCGATCTCCCAGCCGCGCGAGGCACCCGCGGGGCGCGAGAACCCACGACGCGCGGGGACGTCGACACCCAATGTTGGATTACGCATCGTGACTCCTTGGATGAATGACCAGCGGTCAAATGGTTGAGCTGCGAACAACTGGTATTAATTGTATCGGAATGCGGCTCGTTCTGGCCAGTCTGAGCAACAGTCTCACCGACTGCACCCAATGACGTAGCGGTTCGCTAACCTGGGTAGACACGGTGGAGTCAGACTTGCCACTCCGAGCACTCTCTGCGGCGAAAATGGCATTACCGGCACGCTCGTGTTTAGCCAGGGTCGTAGGTCCGTGTTGGTTCAACTACCCTGTGCACCTGAGTGGGGGTTGACCGACGGCGGCAGGTGCTGACGGAAGGGCGAAGCATGGGCGGGCCGGACGGCGTCGATGCGTCGACGGCGGGTCCGCCGCGGGGCGTTCGCACCCGAGCGTTTCGGCGGTTGTGGTGGTCCTGGACGGTTTCGCTGCTCGGCGATGGCGTCCGCGGGCTGGCGCTGCCGCTCTACGTGGCCGTGCAGACACGCAGCCCGCTCGCCGCGTCCGCGGTCACCACTGCCGAGGTGCTGCCGTGGCTGCTGTGCGCACTGCCGGCGGGCGCCATCGTCGACCGGGCCAGACCGACGGTCGTGCTGGCGGTCGCCCACGCGTTCCGGGCGGTCGCCACCGCGGGACTCGTACTGTCCATCGTCTATCACGTCGCGACTGTCCCATTGTTGTGTGCATTCGCATTTGTCCTGACCGTTGCTGAGACCTTCGCATATTCGGCATCGCAGGCCCTCTTGGTCTCGCTGGCCGGTCCAGATCAACTCAATGAAGCCAACGCCAAGTTCTACACCGTTCACACTGTTGGCCTCAATCTCGCCGGCCCACTGGCGGCCGGTGCGTTATTCACCATCGGGCCGGCCCTGGCATTCGCTCTTGACGGTGTGACATTCCTGACCGCCGCGGTCCTTGTCGCCGGGCTGCCCTCGACGCAGCGGGCGCCGAACGCGCCCGCGCCGAAACGCCCCCACCGGCTCACCGCCGAGATACGCGAGGGCGTGGCGCTCCTGTTCCGGATGAACGGCCTGCGCGTGCTGGTGGCGATGATCGCGACGGCCACCTTGGCGGTCAGCGCGGTGAACGCCCTCACGCCGCTGTACGCGGTGCGGCAACTGCGGATGCCCCCCGGCTGGGTATCGGCGCTGCTCGTGGTCGGCGCCCTCGGCGCGCTGCTCGGCACCCGACTCGCGGTGCCGGCCGCACGGCGCTGGTCCGAAGGCAAGGTCATGGTGCTCAGCATGGCCACCATGGCCGGCGGGATGATCCTCTTCGGGACGTTTGCCCTGGTACCTACGGCGCTCGCGGCCAACGTGGTGCTCGGCGTCGGAATTGGCGGCTGGAACGTGCTGGCCGCGGCGCGGCGGCAGCGAATCACCCCGCCAAGCGCCATGGGCCGCATCTCCGGCGCCTACCGGATGCTGGCTTGGGGCCTCATGCCGGTCGGCGCCGCGGTGGCCGGACCGCTCGCCGTAGCGACGTCGCTCGGGACCGTGTTCGTCATCCTCGGCGTCTTCATCCTCGTCGTGCTCGCCATCCTGGCCCGTTCGCTGTTGCGCAGCGAAACCGCGGTGCCTGCTCAGCGCGCCGGCCCGCCGACCGGTGCCGAGGTGGCCGCGCCGTCCCCGTCGCAGGCACAGCCCCGACCGGCCGACTCTGCCAACTAATAGCTCCGCCAATTGCACTCGCTGTAGTGGCTCGCACCAATTCCAGGCACGGGCCTGAGGTAACGGAGATGCGATCATACGCCCGTTCGGGTGATTTCGCGGGGGCGCCGAGTCACCCAGTTATCCCAGTTGGCCCGTTTCTCACTGTGAACTTTTGCCGAATGCGTCGCAGCGGTGCGCCGATTGGCCACCCAGCCCTGCTTCGCGCCATGCTGCAGGCGGTGTGCTAGCCGGATCCGTCACTCGGACAGGAGGACCGCATGCGCGGTTGGTTGATCGGGCTCTGCGTCGCCGCCGGCTGCATGGTCGCGAGTTGGGCGCTGCTCGTGCTGCTGGCCCGGCGGCTGCCGCCAGGCATCCTGCGCGACCTCGCGGCCTTCCTGCCCGACTGCCTCACCACCGTCCGCCGGCTTCGCAGGGACCCGCGCGTGCCGCGCCGCGCCAAGCTGGCGATCACCATCGCCGGCCTCTGGGTGGCCAGCCCGATCGACCTCATCCCCGAGTTCCTGCCCGTGATCGGCCCGCTGGACGACATCGTGGTGGTGGCCGTCGCGCTCCGCTACGCCGCCCGCCAGGTCCCCCGCGACGTCCTGCTCGCCGCGTGGCCGGGCGAGACCCGACTGCTCGAGCGCCTCATCGGACCGCCGCGACCACAGCGCCGGTAGCCCCCACCCAGCCCCGGCTTGGAGATCGTCAACCGGCCTGCCGGGGCGCGTGGAGCGGCCGGTGGACAGGAGTTTGGCCAGGGCGTCGAACGTGCCCGGCACCAGCCGGTAGTAGGCCCATTTACCGCGTTGCTCGCGGGTGAGCAGGCCGGCCTCGACGAGGATTTTCATGTGGTGCGACACCGTTGGCTGGGACAGCCGCACCGGCCCGGTGAGATCGCAGATGCACGCCTGACAGTCGGGCTGGGCGGCGACGAGTGACAGCAGCCGAAGACGGGTCGGCTCAGCGATGGCCTTGAGCACGGCCGCGAGCCGGTGCGCGGAGTCGGCGTCCAACGGTTCACCGGTCAGCGGGGCGCAGCAGGCGACCCAGTCGGGAGCCGGCTGGGACGACAGCCGGGGTGCCATGACGCCAGTGTGACACACATTGACAATCGTCTATGTGTTGCGCCAGGGTGGTCATACATCGAGCTTTATCGATGGAAGGAGCGGACGGGGCCATGACCGCGACGGACGACGCGCAGCTGCGCGAGTTGGTGCGTGAACGCTACGCGGCGGCGGCAACCGCGGTGGCCGCCGGCCAACCCAGCGGCTGCGGAACCAACGCGGCGGCCTGCTGCGCACCGCCGGAGTCGGCGGGGTGCAGCTCGGCGGCCGGCGAGGTCGACGTGGAGGACTCGTTCGGCTCCGGTCTGTACAGCGGGGGCGAGCGGGCCGAGCTGCCCGTCGAGGCGATCGCGGCGAGCCTCGGCTGTGGAAACCCGCTCGCGGTCGCCGAGCTGCGCGCCGGGGAGGCGGTGCTGGACCTCGGCTCCGGCGGCGGCATCGACGTGCTGCTGTCCGCCCGGCGGGTGGGGCCGACCGGCTTCGCCTACGGGGTGGACATGACCGACGAGATGCTCGACCTCGCCGGCGCCAACGCCGCCAGGGCCGGTGCGACGAACGTGAAGTTCATCAAGGGCACCATCGAGGACATCCCGCTGCCCGACGCCGCGGTCGATGTCGTGATCTCCAACTGCGTGATCAATCTGTCGGTGGACAAGCCGGCCGTGCTGGCCGAGATGTTCCGCGTGTTGCGCCCAGGTGGCCGGATCGGGATCTCCGACGTCGTCGCCGAGGACCACCTGAGCCCACAGGACCGGGCGGCCCGTGGCAGCTACGTCGGTTGCGTCGCCGGTGCGCTGTCCCGATCGGAGTACCTACATGGGTTGACCGCCGTCGGCTTCGCCGAGCCGTCCGTGGACTTCACCCACCAGGCCGCACCCGGCATGCACGCCGCGATCATCCGGGCAACCAAGCCTGCATAACCGCGCTCGCCTGGCGGCTGCCGTGTTGGTTCACGTCGGACGCCTCGGCTCACCCGGTCGGCGCAGTCGGCCGCCCCGGCCGTTGACGCTCAGCAGTGACGGCCCCGGGCGCCGCGGCCAGGGGCGGGGGCCGCGAGCGTTGCGCCGGAGGCTACGGCGCGCGGACGAGGCGGATTACGGGCAGCACACGATCCGTCTTCGTCTGATAGCCGGCATAGCGAGGTTGTTCGGCGGTGATCCGCTGCAAGGCAGCGTCCCGCCGGTCACCGTCGAGCTGCTCCGGCGTGACCCGGAACCCCTCGCCGCCCACGTCGACCCAGACCTGGTCAGGATGGGCCGCAATGTTGTGGTACCAGGCCGGATTGCCCGCCGACCCGCCGCTGGACGCGACGATCAACCACGCCCCTTCGCCGTCCGGGAACCAGGCCACCGGCGTCTGCCTCTTCTCCCCCGTCTTGGCACCGACCGTGGTCAGATACAGCAAATTCATGCCCATGAAGCGGTTGCCCTTGCGGCGGTGCCAATTGATCATCCGCCGGCTCATCCACCGCGCGAGCCAGGACGGAAGCCGGAGCATCCGAGTCCCGCGGGTGCCGCTCGGGGTCTTCTGAAAGCTCATGACGCAACCTCCCGGCGAGGCGAGCCAACCGCCTCAGGACCGCTGGCTATCTCCCTTACCCGGTTCAACCGGCCCAGGCGGCTCGTCATTCCGCGGTCGCCGCGGTCGCTGCGGTCGCTGCGGCTGCGCATCCGCGGACCGGAACTCAATTGCGTAGCACTCGAGCCCAGAACGGGATCCGGCGTTCCGGCGAGCGGAACCTGCATCCGAAACGATGCGACATGAGGACCAGCCGGCACGGCCTCTCGGACGGGCACGGTCTACGCGAAATGCCTCGACGGCGGCGGGCAGGGAGGCTCAGGAGCGAGTGATGCCGGCGGCTCGGGTGCCAGCTCGTGCTTGGGCGCGTATTTGGCGTAGACGACCCGTGACGTCGGTCGCGCTTGCCGTCTACCGCTGGTAGGAAGCCTTCGTGAGCCGGTACCTGGCGGAGAACGTCGGGGTGTGGCGGAGTCCAGGGGTCCAAGGAGACGACCGACACAAGATCGGCCCCTGACCGTGTTGCTGCTGGTCAGGGGCCGGTCCTTGCGGCTGGTGGCGGGTGAAGGATTCGAACCTTCGTAGGCTGAGCCGACGGATTTACAGTCCGCTCCCTTTGGCCGCTCGGGCAACCCGCCGGGCGCGTGCCGGGCGCGCCGGCCGCGATTGGCCGAGGATACACAGCGGCACCGGGAGGGTTCCAATCGGTTGGGTACCCTCGCCAGCGGCCCCCGGCACGGTGGGCATGCATGGTGAGCACGGAGGAGCAGGGTGGCGGACGCGTCGTTCGACGTGGTGAGCAAGGTCGACCGGCAGGAAGTGGACAATGCGGTCAACCAGGCGGCCAAGGAGATGGGCACCCGGTTCGACTTCCGGAATACCGGAGCGAAGGTGAGCTGGTCGAGCGACGAGTCGATCACGATCCAGGCCGAGACGGACGACCGCTGCAAGGCGGCCATCGAGGTACTGAAGGAGAAGTTGGTCAAGCGCGGCATCTCGCTCAAGGCGTTCGACGTGGGCGAGCCGGCGCCGTCGGGCAAGATCTACAAGGTCACCGGCAGGCTCGTGCAGGGCATCGCGGCCGACAAGGCCAAGCAGATCGCCAAGACGATCAGGGACGAGGCCCCGAAGGGCGTGCAGGCCCAGATCCAGGGCGATCAGCTGCGGGTGTCCGGCAAGAAGAAGGATGATCTACAGGCCGTGATCGCGCTGCTCAAGAGCAGGGACTTCGGCATAGCGCTGCAATTCACCAACTATCGGTGACCGCCGATGGAGGGCGCCGATGAAGGGCATCGTGCTGGCCGGCGGATCGGGCACCAGGCTGCACCCGGTCACCCAGGCGGTGTCCAAACAGCTGCTGCCGGTCTACGACAAGCCGATGATCTACTACCCGCTGTCGGTGCTGATGCTGGCCGGCATCAGGGAGATCCTGATCATCTCCACGCCGGCCGACCTGCCGCTCTTCCGTCGCCTGCTCGGCGACGGCTCCGGGCTCGGACTGGCATTGAGCTATGCCGAACAGGCGCAACCGAACGGGCTGGCCGAGGCGTTCCTGATCGGCGCCAGGCACATCGGCGATGACACCGCCGGGCTTGTGCTCGGCGACAACATCTTCTACGGCCCAGGCTTCTCCAAGATGCTCCAGCACCATGCGGCCACGGTGGACGGCTGCGTGCTGTTCGGCTACCCGGTGAAGAACCCGCAGCGCTACGGCGTGGGCGAGGCGGACGAGCGCGGCAACCTGATCTCGATCGAGGAGAAGCCAGCGGTGCCGCGATCCAACCGGGCCATCACCGGGCTCTACTTCTACGACAACGACGTGGTGTCCATCGCAGAGGGGCTGCGGCCGTCGGCCCGCGGTGAGCTGGAGATCACCGACGTGAACGCCGAGTATCTCCGCCGCGGCAAGGCGAAGCTGGTCGACCTCGGCCGCGGCTTTGCCTGGCTGGACACCGGCACGCACGACTCGCTGATGCAGGCCGGGCAGTTCGTGCAGGTGTTGGAGCACCGCCAGGGCGTGCGGATCGCCTGCCTCGAGGAGATCGCGCTCCGGATGGGTTACATCGACGCGGACGCCTGTTACGCGCTCGGCGCCAAGCTCACCAGGTCGGGGTACGGCGAGTACGTCATGGAGGTTGCTCGCTCGGCCGGCGCGGCGGGCTAGCGGGTGCGGCGGGCCAGCTCCTCGAGCCGCCGGACCCGCTCGGCGATCGGCGGGTGGGTGGTGAACCACCGCGCCTCGCGCTCCCCCGGCCGGAACGGGTTGGCGATCATGAGGTGGGACTGCGATACGAGCGACGGCTCCGGCGGCAGCGGCGCCACCCTGGTGCCGTATTCCAGCTTGCGCAAGGCCGAGGCAAGCGCGAGTGGGTCGTCGGTCAGCGCGGCACCGGAGGCGTCGGCCTGGAACTCCCGCGACCTGGACACCGCGAGCTGCACCACGGCGGCGGCGACCGGTCCGAGCACGGCCAGCAGCAGCATGGCCAGCGGGTTGGGCCGGTCCCCGTCGCCGTCCCCGTCACCGAACAGGCTTGCGAACATCGCCATGGTGGCCAGGAAGCTGATCACGGAGGCCAGCGCGCCGGCCACCGATGCGATCAGGATGTCCCGGTTGTAGACGTGTGACAACTCGTGCCCGAGCACGCCACGCAGTTCACGCTCGTCGAGCAGCTCCAGGATGCCGGTGGTGCAGCAGACCGCGGCGTTGCGCGGGTTGCGGCCGGTGGCGAATGCGTTCGGCGCCGCGGTCGGGCTGATGTAGAGCCGCGGCATCGGCTGGCGAGCCGCGAAGGCGAGCTCCCGGACGATCCGGTACATCGTCGGCTGCTCCGCCTCGGACACCGGCCTGGCGTGCATTGCGCGCAGGGCAAGGCGGTCAGAGTTGAAATACGCGTACCCATTGACGCCCAGCGCGACCACCAGCGCGATCATCAGGCCGGTGCGCCCGAAGAAAGAGCCGGCCAGCACCACCAGCCCGCTCAGGCCGCCGAGCAGGACGGCGGTCTTCAGGCCGTTGTAATGCGAGCGCACGCTGGGACAACGCCTCGACATCCGGTGGAGTTCCGGGGTGGGCAGTGGCTAGCGCGGCCGCCGGCCGCGCAGCTCCATCGTGCAGCACTTCGGGCCGCCACCGGATTTACGCAGTTCGGAGACGTCGACGAAGACCGGCTCGAAGCCGCGCTCGGCGACAAGGCCGGCGAGATGGGTGGCCTCTACCGGCAGCACGACGTGCCGCCCGTCGCACACCGCATTGACGCCGAGGCACCGCGCGTCGGCCTCGTCGGCGAGCACCGCGTCCGGGAACAGCCGGCGGAGCACCCGCTGCGAACCCCGCGAGAACGCGGCCGGGTAGTACGCCACCTGCGGCAGCTCGGGGTCGTCGGCCAGCACGACGAGCGCCACGTCCAGGTGGTAGTAGAGCGGATCGACCAGCTGCAACGACACGACGGGGACGCCGAGCACCTCCTGGGCCTCGGCGTGCGCGCCAGGGTCGGTGCGAAAGCCTGAGCCAGCCATCAGCCACCGGCCGGTCCACACCAGGTCGCCCTCGGCCTCGTTGATCTTGGACGGCATCACCACGTCGCGGTAGCCGTGCTGCACGAACCAGCGGCGGTAGTGCTCCGCCTCGGCCGCGCGCTGCGTAGCGCGGAACCGGGCACCGAGCACCCGGCCATCGATCACGGTGCCGGAGTTGGCGGCGAACACCATGTCCGGCAACCCCGGCTGCGGTTCGATCTCCTCGACGATGTGGCCGAGCCGGCGGTAGGTGTCGCGCAGCTCGGTCCACTGCCGCATCGCCAGGTCGAGGTCGACGGGCTGGCTCGGGTCCATCCATGGGTTGATCGAGTACTCGACCGAGTAGTACCGCGGTGGGCACATGAGGTACCGCCGCCCGACCGGCACACGGTCCGGCCTGGCGTCCAGCGGCGACTCGAGGACGATCGACATGATCCGATGGTAAGGAGGCCATGGGCGCGCTTCAACGAAGCTTTGCGATATCTTTCGAGGCAGAATGTTGCGCGTGGATCGCATAGACCATCAAATCGTTTCGTGCCTCCTCGCGGACGCGCGCTCCAGCTACGCCGAGATCGGCGCCAAGGTCGGGCTGTCCGCGCCTGCGGTCAAGCGGCGCGTGGACAAGCTGCTCGACACCGGTGTGCTGCGCGGCTTCACGGCGGTCGTCGACCCGGCTGCCCTTGGCTGGGGCACCGAGGCGTTCGTCGAAGTGCACTGCCGGGGCAACGTGGCGCCCCGCCACATCAGGGCGGGCCTTGAGCCGCTCGCAGAGGTGGTAGCGGCCTACACGGTGTCCGGCTCGGCGGACGCCATCGTGCACCTGCGCGCCGCCGACATCTCGCACCTGGAGACCGCGCTCGAACGGCTGCGCAATGTGGACTTCGTCGACCGCACGGTGTCCACCGTGGTGCTCTCCACCCTGCTCGAGCGCCCGCCCCCGCCCTGACCGTTGTCCGTCCGCCGACACGCCGTACCCCCCACCCCACCCACCAGCGTGTCCGCGGGTCCGGACAGCGGCGTGTCCGCGGGTCCGGGTTTACCGGCGTGTCCGCGGGTTCGGTTACCGGCGTGTCCGCGGGTTCGGACACATGAATTGGACGTTTGGGCACATCGCCGTGGACGCCATGACCGACCCAAACGCCCAACACCGGCGACCGAACCGGCGAACACGCCGGACCGAAGCGCCCAACACGGTCGACCCAACCGGCGAACACGCCGGGATAGGGTGCGGGGATGGCGGAGGTACGGGTGCGCCGGGAGGACGGCGTGGCGGTGCTGACGGTGTCGGACCCGGCGCGGCGCAATGCACTGTCGCCGGAGCTGTCCACCGAGCTGGCGGAGGCGGTGGCGGGGTGCGAGGGCGACGAGGACACCCGTGCGGTCGTGGTCACCGGCGAGCCACCAGCGTTCTGCGCCGGCGCCGATCTGTCACGGCTCGGCGCCGGCGCGACCCCCGACGAGCGGGAAAGAGGTCTACAAGCGATCTACGCCGGATTCCTTGCGGTGGCGGCGTGCGCACTGCCGACGGTGGCCGCGGTCGACGGCCCCGCCGTCGGCGCCGGCCTGAACCTCGCGCTGGCCTGTGACGTGCGGCTGGCCGGGCCGACAGCGCGGTTCGACGCCAGGTTCCTCAAGCTCGGGCTGCACCCCGGTGGTGGCATGACATGGTTGGTCCACCGCGCCGTGGGGCCGCAGGCGGCGGCAGCACTGGCGTTGTTCGGCGAGGTGCTGGACGCCGTGGAGGCGCAGCGCCTCGGCCTGGTGCTGCGCGTGGTCGAGGACAGCGGGAACGACGAGGACCGCGAGAGCGGCGTCAGCGGCGTGCTGGCCGCGGCGATCGCACTGGCCAAACGGGCCGCGGCGGCACCGCGCGAGCTGGTGCTGGCCACCAAGCGTTCGATGCGCGCCACCGCCGGCCCGATCACCCACGCCGAGGCGGTGCGGCTCGAGCTGGGTCCACAGCTTGAGTCGATCGGCTCGCCGGCCTTCGCCGAGCGGGTCGCGGCCGCCAGGTCGCGCCGCTGACAGAGCCGCTGACAGAGCCGCTGACAGAGCCGCTCTCCGGTTCTTGATCACTGGGATTGTCGACGGGCGTTGCTGGCGGCGCGGGCTGGGTCCACAGTTCAGGCGATCACTCACTGCGGAACAGAGTCACTTCGCCGGGCCGCCGTGAGTTCCGTCACCTCCATGTGGTCAGCCGGTCACAGAGCATCCCCGCCACGCCGGCACAGCAGCCCGACGGCGGTCGGGCTGAGCCGCCGCAGCGGCGTCCGACCTGGTTGAGGTAGACATGGCGACCGCGGCGCCCGGCAGCCGGGCCGACCGGCGCTCTATGGCCGTCCTATGGCAATGCCCGAGTTGACGGCCGAATGGGACGGCTACTCTTGATGTTCGGCGCGGCATCCGGCGTTGCCATCAGGCGCGTGACTAGGATGGGAGCCAGGAAGAGGATTCGTGACCCCGATGAGCGGTGAGTCTACGACCGTGACAACGCGAGCGGTCCGGAAGCTGGACCGAGTAGTGATCCGTTTCGCCGGTGACTCCGGTGACGGAATGCAGCTAACCGGGGATCGATTTACGTCCGAAGCCGCTGCGTTCGGTAATGACCTCGCTACGCTACCGAACTTTCCGGCCGAAATCCGCGCGCCGCAGGGCACTTTGCCCGGCGTCTCCAGCTTCCAGATCCACTTCGCCGACTACGACATCCTGACGCCAGGCGACCGGCCGGACGTGCTTGTGGCGATGAATCCGGCCGCGCTGAAGGCCAACCTGTCCGACCTGCCGCCCGGTGCAACGATCATCGTGAACACCGACGAGTTCACCAAACGGAACCTGGCCAAGGTCGGCTACCCGGAGAACCCGCTGGACAACGGGCTGCTCGACCGGTTCACCGTGCACAAGGTCGCGATGACCACGCTGACCCGGGGCGCGGTGGGCGCCGACGAGTCGCTGCACGTGTCGAAGAAGGACGCCGAGCGGGCCAAGAACATGTTCGCGCTCGGGCTGTTGTCCTGGATGTACCACCGGCCGACCGAGGGCACCGAGCGGTTCCTGCGGGAGAAGTTCGCCAAGAAGCCGGACATCGCGGAGGCGAACATCCTGGCGTTCCGGGCGGGCTGGAACTACGGGGAGACCACCGAGAGCTTCGCGACCACCTACGAGGTCGCGCCGGCGAAGCTCAATCCGGGCACCTACCGCCAGATCACCGGCAACACCGCGCTCGCGTACGGGATCATCACCGCCAGCGTGCGGTCCGGGTTGCCGGTCTTCCTCGGCTCCTACCCGATCACACCTGCCTCGGACATCCTGCACGAGCTGAGCAGGCACAAGGGGTTCGGGATCACGACGTTCCAGGCCGAGGACGAGATCGGCGGCATTGGCGCGGCACTGGGTGCGGCGTTCGGCGGTGCCATCGGTGTCACGACCACATCCGGTCCGGGACTGGCGCTGAAGTCGGAGACGATCGGCCTTGGCGTGGCGCTCGAGCTGCCGCTGCTGGTGGTGGACGTGCAGCGGGGCGGGCCGTCCACCGGTCTGCCGACCAAGACCGAGCAGGCCGACCTGCTGCAGGCCTTGTTCGGGCGCAACGGCGAGTGCCCGGTGCCGGTGATCGCGCCCCGGTCGCCAGGCGACTGCTTCGACGCGGTGCTGGACGCCATCCGGACCGCGCTGACCTACCGCACACCGGTGCTGCTGCTGTCCGACGGCTCGCTGGCCAACGGATCCGAGCCGTGGCTCGTCCCGTCCGTCGACGAGCTGCCGGATCTGAATGTGACGTTCGCCACGGAACCCAACGCCGCGGACGGCTCCGGCGAGTTCTGGCCGTACCTGCGCGACCCGGTCACGCTCGCCCGACCATGGGCGATTCCGGGCACGGCCGGGCTGGAGCACCGTATCGGCGGCCTCGAGAAGCAGGACGGCAAGGGCAACATCTCCTACGACCCGGACAACCACGACCGCATGGTGCGCATCCGGCAGGCCAAGGTGGACGGCATCACGGTGCCGGACGTCGAGGTCGACGACCCCAGCGGCGCGGCCGAGGTCCTCGCCATCGGCTGGGGATCGACCTATGGCCCGATTGGCGCGGGGTGCCGGCGGGTACGCAAGGCGGGCATGAACATCGCCCAAGCGCATCTGCGCCACCTCAACCCGCTGCCGGGCAACCTCGGCGAGGTGCTGCACCGTTACCGCCGAGTGGTAGTCCCTGAAATGAACCTGGGCCAACTAACGATGATCCTACGAGCCCGCTATCTGGTCGACACGATCTCCTACACCAAGGTGGCCGGGCTGCCGTTCAAGGCCGAGGAGCTGCAGGGCGTGTTCACCGAAATCGTGCTGGGGGCCCGATCATGACCGCCGTGGAACTGGGATTCCCGTCCATCGGGGCGCTGCATGGCGTGCCGCTGGCCGAGGGCGAGCAGACCGCCAAGGACTTCACGTCCGACCAGGAGGTCCGCTGGTGCCCCGGCTGCGGCGACTACGCCATTCTGGCCGCCGTCCGCGGGTTCCTGCCCGAGCTGGGCCTGCGCCGGGAGAACATTGTGTTCGTCTCCGGCATCGGCTGCTCGTCCCGGTTCCCGTACTACCTGGAGACCTACGGACTGCACTCCATCCACGGCCGCGCGCCGGCCATCGCCACCGGCCTGTCGGTCACCCGCCCGGACCTGTCGGTGTGGGTGGTCACCGGCGACGGCGACGCGCTGTCCATCGGCGGCAACCACCTGATCCACGCGCTGCGCCGCAACGTCAATCTCAAGATCCTGCTGTTCAACAACCGGATCTACGGCCTCACCAAGGGCCAGTACTCGCCGACGTCCGAGGTGGGCAAGATCACCAAGTCCACCCCGCTGGGCTCCGTGGACAACCCGTTCAACCCCATCTCGCTGGCCCTCGGCGCGGAGGCGACCTTCGTGGCCCGAGCCCTGGACAGCGACCGCCGCGGGCTCACCAGCGTGCTGCGCGCCGCGACCCAGCACCGCGGCACCGCGCTGGTCGAGATCTACCAGGACTGCCCGATCTTCAACGATGGCGCGTTCGACGTGCTGCGCCGCGGCGAGGACGCCGCGTCGCGGCTGATCCCGCTGGTGCCGGGCGAGCCGATCCGGTTCGGGCCGGAGGGCGCGTTCGCGGTGGTCCGTGAGGGCTTCGGCCTGGGCGTCGCCAAGGCCGACGAGGTCGACGCCGCCGACGTGGTGGTGCACGACCCCACCGACCTGGCCCTGGCCTTCGCGCTGTCACGGCTCTCCGACCAGGACCTCACCCACACGGTTACCGGCGTTTTCCGCCAGGTCTCCCGGCCCACGTACGACGACTCGGTGCGCGCCCAGCTCGCCGGTGCGCGCAACGGCCACGCCCCCGACCTGGCCAAGCTGCTGGCCGGCCGGGACACCTGGACCGTGGCCTGAGGTCTGTCTCGCGGATCTTTGGCCTGCTGCGCGGCGGCCACGATCCACGAGACGGACCCTAGGTCTGGCGCCCGAACCAGGGCGGCCCCTCGTCGAAGCCCGGCGCGCGCACAATCCGCGGAGCGTGCTTCGGCGCACGTGGTGGAGCGTGTGGTGGCACGGGTGGTTGCCCCGGCGGCGGTGCGGACCCCGGCCACTGCGACACCGGCTGCAGGGGAGTCAGGCCCTGCATCGCGCTGTGCGGGGCGCTGAGGTCCGCCTGCGCGCGGTCCCGGGCGTAGTCCTCGGCGAAGTCCTCGGCGAACTCCTCGGAGTGGCCCTCGGCATGGTCCCGGGCATCCTCGGGTCCGCGGGCGGCGACCGGGGCCGCGGATTGGACGGTCCTGGCGTGCTCGACACCCGGCACCGGCATACCGAAGGCCGGAGTGTCAAGGTTCGCGTCGCCGTCGGGGTCCCGCGAACGATCACCAGAGCCGGCGCTGGGGCGGGCGGCCGGCTCCGGGGTGCGGACCGCCCCCTTGCCGCGCCGCCGCAGGAACAAGAGCCACTTCACTTAGACGTCCCTTCTAGTGGACGGTGATCTCGGAGAGAGTTCAGCCGTGGACGCTCAGTGCACCGAGCGTGGCTAGCACTCATCTCGCCGCAACGCCAGCCCTCAACCGGGCAACACGCCGTAGTTCACCCGAAAATGACGCCGAGCGACCCCGTCGCCACGGTCAGCTGGTTCGTTCGACCACGAACCGGGTTAATGAATGCAGCGCGTCGGCGGCCGGGGCGGCCGGCAGCACGGCGAGTTCGGCGCGGGCCTGCTCGGCGAACTGGACCACGGTCTGCCGCGCCCGCTCCATCCCGGCGCTGCGGCGCAGCAGGGCCAGTGCCTCGTCCACCAGCTCGTCCGAGCCGATGGGGCCGGCCAGCAGCTCGGCGAGCCGGCCGGACGGCCCGTCGGCGAGGGCGTACAGCATGGGCAGGGTCCGGACGCCCTCGCGCAGGTCGGTGCCCGGCGTCTTGCCCGACTCGTCGGCCGGCGAGGCGATGTCGATGACGTCGTCGGATACCTGGAACGCCATCCCGATCAGCTCGCCGTACCGCGACAGCGCCTGCGTCCGCTCGGCGTCCAGCCCGGCGAACATGGCGCCGAACCGGCCGGCGGTGGCGATCAGCGACCCGGTCTTGCCGGCCACGACTTGCAGGTAGTGCTCGACCGGGTCCTCGCCGGGCTGTGGCCCGAGGCTTTCCCGCATCTGGCCGGTCACCAGCCTGGCGAAGGTCCGCGCGATGATCCGCACCGCCTCCGGGCCGAGGTCGGCGACCAGTCTGGAGGCGTTGGCGAACAGGTAGTCGCCGGTGAGTATCGCCACGGTGTTGTCCCAGCGGGCGTTGGCGCTGGCCGCGCCGCGCCGCATGGTTGCCTCGTCCATCACGTCGTCGTGGTAGAGCGTGGCCAGGTGCACCAGTTCGACCACGGCGGCGGCGCGCACCACCTCGTCCGCGTCGCCGTCGCCGAACTGCGCGGCGAGCAGCGTGAACAGCGGGCGGAACCGCTTTCCGCCGGCGTCGACCAGGTGCAGCGAGGCCTCGGTGATGAAGTCCAGCTCGCTGCGCAGCTCGTCGTGCAGGAGCCGCTCGACGCGGTCCAGCCCACGCCGGACGGCGGTGGCCAACGCCGGCTCGGCCAGCACCAAGCCACCACCCAGGTCGATGGTCTCGCCCACGCTCACACCCGAGAGTTAACCCTACGAGGTGAAGGCGCCGACCGAGGCCCAGTCCAGGGCCAGTGTCGGAGCGACGCCGAGCAACAGGGTCACCACCACGCCAAGGGTGATCGCGGCGGTGGTGAACACACCGGGCACGCTGACGGTGGGACCGTCGGGGGCCGGCTCGGAGAAGTACATGAGCACAATGACCCGCAGATAGTAGAACGCGGCGACCGCGGAGGCGACCAGCGCGATGACCACCAGAGGCGCCATGCCGTCGTCGATGGCGGCCTTGAACACCGCGAACTTGCTGATGAATCCGCTGGTCAGCGGGATGCCGGCGAGCGCGAGCAGGAGGAAGGCGAACACCGCGGCGACCAGCGGCGAGCGCCTGGCCAACCCGGCCCAGGAGGACAGGTGGGTGGCCTCGCCGTCGGCCGAGCGCACCAGGCTGACCACACCGAACGCGGCGAGCG